>JAIQFM010000135.1 GCA_020073285.1 Terriglobia bacterium
GTTGAACCACTTCACTGTTCCTTGTTCCATTTTCGTGTTGCTCTTTTCTGTGTTGAATTGTGCGGTGAAGTAAATCGGAAACTAAAGGCAGGTAGTGCTTCAGCAGAGCTTCGGCAGAACGTGCTTAGATCAATTCAAATCCACTCGCTTCTACAGTCTAATATAGATTCGGTGAAACCGGTGAGGACTCTTTTAGTTGAACGCCTAATGAATTAGTAATTAGAGCGTGTGCAGGTAGGCCAGCAAGTCGTCCATCTGCTGTTGGTCGAGCGCCCGCCCGAAGGCCGGCATCTTGCTCCGTCCCAAGGTTATCACCTCGCGAACCCGGTCGTCGTTGGCGGGGGTGCCGCTGGGCATGAACTGCTTTTTGAACACGCCCTCCAGGCTCGGCCCGCGCCACGCCTTCGCTCTGTACGCCTCGTGGCAGGTGGCGCAGTGACGGTCGAATACGCGCCGCCCGCTGGCCTGCTGCGGGTTCAGCCCCAGCTCCGCGTCGCTCTTGCGCAGTTGCGTATCGCAGCTCGCCAGCAGTAGCGCCGCGCCCATGAGTCCAAGAATGAATGTGTGCTTCAACAAAGAAATATCTGCCGTGCGCAGTTGAAACCTGACCACCCGAGAGCCGATTGCCTTGGAGCTACAATACCAGAAGCGTGTCCGTAATCCTCAAGCGCGCCTACGAGAAGCCCTCGCCCAGCGACGGCGCCCGTATCCTGGTGGACCGCCTGTGGCCGCGCGGCCTGAAAAAAGAAGGCGCGCGCCTTGACGCCTGGCTGCGCGACCTGGCGCCTTCCAACGAGCTGCGGCGCTGGTTCCACGCGCGTCCCGCGCTGTGGCCGCAGTTCCGCATGAAATATCTCGAGGAGCTTAGCCAGCCCGAAGCCGCGCCCGCCCTCGCTCAACTTTACGATCTCGCCCGCGGGAGCAAGAAGCTGACGCTGGTGTTCTCCTCCAAGAACCAGGAGCACAACAACGCCGTCGTGCTCAAGGAGCTGTTGGACGGCATGCGCAAACCGCCGCACAGCTCCGGTCCGGAAAAGGCCGCCTCCGGCGCCGTGCGCCTGCGCCGCAGCGTGAAATAACGTGGTCCTCCACCCGGTGGTGCCCGATTCTCCGCCGCCCGCGAACCGTTACGCGCCCGCCTGGCCGGCGATCGAACGGGCGCAGAGAAGACTGGCGAAGGAGTACTGGCTGGTGTCGCAATCGGACCACGCCGCACTGGCCGGCGCGCTGGCTGCCAGGTTTGTCTCGCCCGAATTTCCGCGCGTGGATCCGCCGATCGCGCGCGCCATCGAGGTGCACGATTCCGGTTGGGCCCTGTTCGCTCCCGAGGCGCGCGTCGAGGCTGCCCCGCGCCTGGACAGCCGCGGCAAACCGCTGTCGTTTCTGGAAATCGAGCCGCCGGACTTTCTGCGCGCCTGGGCCGCTTCCATTGACCGCTCCGAGTCCGTCTGCCCGGCCGGCGGTTACATCGTGTCAAGACATTTCTGCGCGCTCGGTGAGGGACGCCTGGCCTCGGCCATCGACGCCGCCGAGGATTCCGCCCGGCTGCGCTGGTTCCTGCAGCGCGAGGCGGAGCGGCAACGCCGTCTGCTGGCGCAATCGGGCCGGAGCGCCGCCCAACTTGAAGACCTTCTGCTGGTCCTGCAATTCTGCGATTTGCTGTCGCTCTACCTGTGTTCCGGCGCGACCGACGCGGTGGAGTTTCCACAGTCCTTCGCGCCGGGCCGAGTCGGCATCCGATGCGAAAATCAAGCCTTCATCTTGCAGCCGTCGCCGTTCCGCTCGGGCAACGAAACCGACGCCATGATCAGCCTGGGAGTGGAAGCGCGCCGATATCCCGCGGAGCCGCCCAGAACGGCCACTTTGGCATTCCTGTTGTGGTAACGGCGAAGGAACAGCGGCACTGATTGTGAAAACAGGAAAGCTGATAGCTGAGAGCTGACGGCTACTTCTTCTTCGCTTCTTCCACCAGCACGTTCGCGATCTGGTCGATCGTCTGCAGCGCCACCCGGCTGCTCAGGTTGTGGTTGTTGACCATGATGGAAAGAGCGATGCGCTCGCCGCTCAGCGTCGTCGCGTAGCCGGAAAGCGCGTTGACATTGCGCAACGACCCGGTCTTGGCGTGGATCCGGCCTTGCGCGGGGGCGCCCTTGAAGCGCTCGGCCAGCGAGCCGTCCACGCCCGCCACCGGCAGCGTGTTTTCGAGCTGCCGACCCCAAGGCTGCTTGTGGTCGTAGACCAGCAGCTTGACGACGGCGTGCGGCGTCACCAGGTTCTGGCGCGACATGCCGGAGCCATCGTAAAACACGTATTCGTCGGAGCGGATGTCGGCCTGCGACAGGAAGCCGCGCACCACTTCCGAACCCGCCTCGATCGTGCCCGCCGTGCCCTTCTCGCGGCCCAGCAGGCGCAGCAGCAGCTCGGCGTGCAGGTTCTGGCTAACCTTGTTGATCACCAGCAGATCGTTCATCAGCGGCTGCGACTGGTAATCGGCCAGCACCAGTCCCGTGATGACGGGCCGGAAGCTGCGCGGAATATCGCCGCCACCCGCCGACGCGGTCGCGGTCACGCTGAACGTCGAAAGGTTCGCCAGCTCCAGGTGCTTGATGCGCGTGCGTCCGTACACCACGATGCCACGCTGCTCCAGGAGCAGGCGGAACAATTGCGCGGTGAATTCCGCCGGATCTTCGATGGCCAGCGTCTCGTGGAAGCCGGGATCGTCCAGCGGCATGTTGCCCCACAGGGTCAGCGTGTTCGACCCGGGCTCGCGCCCGATGGTCACGGTGCGTGGGCCGGTGCCCGCCGGCGTGGTCATGATGCGGTTGTCGAGCCGGTAATAATCGGGCAGCGGCGTGACATTGATGAACGCCTTCTCGCCCGTACGATCGCCGGGAAGCACGCTCAGGTAGATCACGTTATCGTTGATGGTGAGCGCGGAGACCGGCGCGCCCCACTCGTAGCGCATGTCCTCCTGCGACCAGCCGTCGCCGTAGCGCTCGAAAGCGAAGTAGGAATCGTCGCCGACCACGTCGCCGTCCACGAACTTCACCCCGCGCTGCACCAGTTGGTCGGCCAACTGCTCCAGCACGCGCGTGCGGGCGCCGGCGCGGTCGGAGCGCGGGTTGTAGGCGAGCGCGCCGCCGGAAAGGCTGGGATCGCCCCGCCCGACCACGATCACGTCGCCGCTCAGGCGTCCGTAGCGGTCCAGCGTCCCGCTGGTTTCAACCGTGGTACGGAAGCGATAGTCGGGACCGACCAGCGCCAGCGCCGCCGAGGTGGTGAACAGCTTGGTATTCGACGCCGGCGTGAACAGCTTGTCGGCGTTCAACGTGTACAGCGTTTCGCCCGTCTCCAGGTTGACCGCCTCGATGCCCCAGAAGGCGCGCGCCACGTCGGGCTGCGAGAGAATTTTCTCGATCCGGGCGGCGACGGATTTCGACTCGCGCGCGTGCTTCGCCTCCTTCTGTTTCGGCGCGGCAAAAGCAATTTGAACCAGCAGAAAGAAGATACAAAGGCGGGCGACAGCGTGGCGGGCACCAACCATGAGATTACCAAACCGAGTGTAGCACTTTTGTTGGCCGGCTGAAGACCGAAGAAATGCCGCTAGACGCGTGAATTACCCCATTCGGTAACGCCTTGCGCATCAAGCCCGCAGCCTGTTTAATCAGCGATGCATGCGGCCTCGTTACGGATGGGACATCGGCTCGCGCCGGCTGCCGCTCGGCGGACGCACCCTGGTCATGGGCGTACTCAACGTGACGCCGGACTCCTTCTCCGACGGCGGGCTCTACTCCGACACGTTTGCGGCGGTCGAGCACGGCATGCGCCTGCTCGATCACGGCGCCGACATCGTGGACATCGGCGGCGAGTCCACCCGTCCCGGATCCAGCGTGCCTTCCGTCTCGGAAGAAGAAGAGTCGCGCCGCGTGCTGCCCGTGGTGCGCGAGCTCAAGCGCCGCCGTCCCGAGGCGGTCATCTCGATTGACACCTGGAAGTCCGGCGTGGCGCAGGCCGCGGTCGAGGCCGGCGCCGAGATCGTCAACGACGTCAGCGGCTTCACCTGGGACCCCTCGATGCCGGCAACGCTTGCCCAACTGCGCTGCGGCGCCGTGCTCATGCACACCCGCGGACGGCCCGACGAATGGGCCTCCCTGCCTCCGGTAGATGACATGATCGCGCTGATATGCGGCGATCTGCGGCAGTCTGTTCAAAATGCCCTGAGCGCCGGCATCGCCGGTCAGCGCCTGGTACTCGACCCGGGCTTCGGTTTCGGCAAGCGCTTGCAAGAAAATTTTCCGCTGCTCCGGCGCTTTGAAGAATTCCACGCACTCGGGTTTCCGCTGGCGGCCGGGCCGTCGCGCAAATCGTTTGTTGGACGCGCGACAGCGCGCGCCGGCGTCACGCTGCCTGCCAGGGAGCGCGTCGTGGGCAGCCTGGCCGCCGCCGTCATCTGCATCATGAAGGGCGCGCATATTGTGCGTGTGCATGATGTCCGCGAAACCGTGGAAGCGGCAGCCATGGCCGATGCGGTGCTGAATTACGAGGCGAAGTGACGGCCGGTTCGGGAAAACTCAACACCGAGTCACAGAGACACGGAGCAAATTTGGTAATTGGGTAATTTCGTAATTTAAAGAAGATGCTAATTAACGGCGCGAATTCGCCGAAGATTACCAAATTGCCAATTTACAAGATTACCGATTCAGGTTCCCTCTGTGCCTCTCTGTTCATCAGTTGGAGCGCGGCTAGAAAATCTTCTTGGAGTCCAGCAAGATGGTCACCGGCCCGTCATTCACCAGCTCGACTTCCATCGTCTCCTGAAACTTTCCGGTCTCGCACCGAAGGCCCGCAGCGCGAATCTTGCCGACAAAGTGCTCATACAGCCGTACCGCCTGCTCAGGACGAGCCGCTGCGTCGAACGACGGCCGCTTGCCGCGCCGCACGTCGCCGAACAGCGTGAACTGCGAAACCGCGAGCACCGCACCGCCCACGTCGGCGGCGGCCAGGTTCATCTTCCCGCCAGCGTCTTCAAAGATGCGCAGACCGGCTACTTTGTCCGCCAGGTATTCGGCGTCGGCTTCGGTGTCGTCCTGCGCGACGCCAACCAGGACTAGCAGTCCGAGTCCGATCTCGCCGACCGTTTCGCCCGCCACCTTCACCGACGCCCGCGTTACGCGCTGCACCGCGGCTCGCATGGCTTCAAGCTACCACGGAGACACAGAGGTACCGAGAAAACCTGAATGGGTAATTTCGTAACTTGGCGATTTGGTAATTTGGGTTCGGCCGATTAATCAACGCACCTCGTTTTTTCAAATTACCAAATTACAAAATTACCCAATTACCAAATTTCTCCGTGTCTCCGCGCCTCCGTGCCTCCGTGTTGAGTCGTTATTGACGCACTCCGAACGCGCAGCCTAGAATCGCGGCTTTGTCCAACTCAAATTGGAGCGTGAGGATGTTGCGCCTTCCGACTTTTCTCCTGCTTGCCGCACTGCTGACCGCTGCCACCGCGCCCGCGCAGACGCCGCCGCGCGATCTCGTGATCAAGAATGCCACCCTGCTGACCGCTACCCACGGCCGCATTAGCAACGGCAGCGTGCTCGTGCACGACGGCAAGATCGCCGCCTTCGGCGCCAACGTCAACGGTCCCGCGGGCGCCACGGTGATTGACGCCGGCGGTAAATACGTCACGCCCGGACTGATTGACTCACACTCGCACATGGCGCTGGACGACGACATCAACGAGGCCACCAGCCCCATCGTTCCGCAGATGATGATGCTCGACGCCTTCGAGTACACCAGCAAGGAAATCTACCGCGCGCTGGCGGCGGGCGTGACCTCCGCCATGTTGCTGCACGGATCGGCCGACATGATTGGCGGCCAGGCCGTGATCATGAAGACCAAGTACGGGCTCGGGCGCGACCAGTTGCTTTTCCCCAACGCGCCGCGCTCCATCAAGTTCGCCAGCGGCGAAAATCCCAAGCGCGTCTTCGGCATGCGCCAGCAACTTCCGTCCACCCGCATGGGAAACTTCGCCGTGCAGCGCCAGGCCCTGATTGACGCGCAGGACTACATGCGCCAGTGGGACGAGTACGAGGCCAAGAAGCAGAAGGGCGACAAGGACGCCAAGCCGCCCAAGCGCGACCTCAAGCTCGACGCGCTCGCCGACGTGCTGCGCGGCAAGCTCTACGTCCAGATCCACTGTTATCGGGCCGACGAATTCCTCACCGAAATGGCGATGGCGAAAGAGTTCGGCTACAAGCTGCGCGCTTTCCATCACGCGCTGGAGGCCTACAAGGTCGCCGACAAGATCGCGGCTAACGACGTCGGCGTCGCCACCTGGGCCGACTGGTGGGGCTTCAAGCACGAGGCCTGGGACGCCACGCCGTGGAACGCGGTGATCCTCATGCGCAAGGGCGTGCGCGTCGCCATCAAGAGCGATTCCGACGACCAGATCCGCCGCCTCAACCAGGAGGCCGCCAAGACCATGCGCTACGGCGGCGCCACCGAGGAAGAAGCGCTGAAGATGATTACCCTGAACGCGGCGTGGATCATCGGCGTGGACGACCGCGTCGGCTCCATCGACGTCGGCAAGGACGCCGACCTCGTCATCTGGGATGGCTATCCGCTTTCCAGCTTCGGCATCCCCGAAAAGGTTTACATCGACGGCGAGCTGTTCTTCGATCGTATGCTTCCCGGCTACGGCCTGACGCACTTCGTGGGCACGCCCGAGAGCCTGCCGGCGCCGCCAAGATCCGGCTCCGAGCCCGAGTCCACGGAGGTGCGGTGATGCGTAAACCAAGCGAAAGCCTAACTTGTGTCATTCCGAGCGAGGACGCGGCATACAACCAGAACGCGCCCGGGTCTGGCGCGTTCGGGCTGCCGCGTCCGAGGCGAGGAACCTGCTTTTCTCTCCTGCTTACTCTCGTTTTGTTTTCGCCCGCGCTTGCCCAGCAACCTTCGCGCATGGCGGCAACGCGCCCCGGCGCCACCGCCATCGCGATCAAGGGCGGCAAGCTGCTGACCATCACGCACGGCGTCATCGAGAACGGCGTGGTTGTCATGGAGAACGGCAAGATCACCGCCGTTGGCCCCGCCGCATCCACCAATGTTCCGGCGAATGCGCGCGTCATTGACGCCACTGGCATGACCGTCTATCCCGGCCTGATTGATTCCGAGACGCGCCTCGGCCTGACGGAAATCTCCGCCGAACCGAGCACCAATGACCTGTCGGAACCGAGCGACGAGATCATGCCGCACATGCACGTCGCCGACGCCTTCCACGCTGAGACCGACCTCATCCCCACCACGCGCGTCAACGGCATCACCAACGCCATCGTCGCGCCCGGCACGCAGGACACGCTGCCGGGACAGGATTCTTTCATCCAGCTCGCGGGACCGTCGGCCGACGAAATGCTGCTGGTGCGCGACATCGCCATGCCGCTGAATTTCACCGGCAGCCAGCGGCGGAAGATGGATTGGCAAAGCGGACGCGGCACTTACCCGACCACGCGCATGGGCATGGCCGCGCAACTCCGGCAGTCTTTTCTTGACGCGCTCGATTACCAGCAGAAGCTCGCCGACTCCGACAAGCGCAAAGGCGAGAAGGGCGTTCAGCCGGTAAAGCGCGACCTCAAGTTGGAGGCGCTGCTGCCGTATCTGCAAGGCAAGAAGCCGATCGTGCTGGCCGCCAGCGAGCCCAGTGATCTGCAAACCGCGGTCGCGCTCGCCAACGAGTTCCACTTGAAACTCATTCTCAACCACGTCACCCACTCGCAATCGCTGCTGGATTACATTGCGCGGCTCCAGGCGCCGGTGATCGTCGGCCCGATTTACGATTTCCCCAAGGAGAACGAGCGTTACGACGCCGTCTACCGGTTGCCGGGCGAGCTGTTCCGGCGCGGCGTGAAGATCGCATTCGCCTCCTACGATTCGCACCAGGTGCGTAACCTGCCGTACGCGGCGGGCTACGCGGTCGCCTACGGTCTGCCCTACGACGAGGCAATGAAGGCGCTGACCATCAACGCCGCCGAAATCTGGGGTTTGGCGGATCGGCTCGGGTCGCTCGACGTCGGCAAGATGGCCAACGTGGTGGTTGCCAATGGCGATCCGCTCGACGTCAAAACCGACGTCAAGCACGTCTTCATCAGCGGCCAGGAAATTCCCCTGTGGGATCGGCAGATGGAGCTGCGCGATCAGTATTCGAAGTAGTTTTCAGTTTCAGTTTCAGTTTCGGACCGATCCAAGCTCGCGAAGCGAGCGACAGAATGTAGCCCACGGCGTAAGCCGTGGGTGAGCTTCCAACCTAATTACCGAACCCGCTTCAGCGGGCGGCAGAATCGGCTGTGCAAAGCTTGAAGCTGTGCAAAGCACGAATCCGCACGGCGCTAACAACGAAGGTAACGCGGATGGGAACTGAACCCTCCTTACTTCCACTCCCATTCCGCAGTAACATCAGAAGCAGAGTTCCCGAAAGCCGAGGCCCCATGAAGCGGTGCATTGCCGGAGTCCTGCTTTTGTCTTTCCTGGGTTGTGCGGGGACGGCCTGCGCCTCCGGTCAGAAGCTGATCGCGCTCACCTTCGACGACGGCCCGCGCCCGTACATTCTCTACGGCTACACCCAGCCGGGGCAGAAGCCGACGCCGGGACTGCTCGACCTGCTCGACCGCGAGCATGTCAAAGCGACCTTTTTCGTGATGGGATGGCGCCTGACGCCCGGCACCTACGGCGATCGGCGCGAGTTCCGCACCGATAAGACTTGCCTCGACGCGGCGCGCGACCTCTTCCGCCGCGGGCACGAGATCGAAGACCACACCTTCAGCCACGTGCAGTTCAAGCTGTTCGAGAAGCAGCACGGACCGGGCAGCGCGGTCGCCGACGTGGACCGCGCGTCGGAGTTGATCAAGGGCGTGACCGGCCATCGCGCGGAATTCGTGCGCCCGCCCAATTGGATTACCTGGGACGCGCTCAATCGCCAGCTCGAAGGCCGCGGCTACCGCGTGCTCAGCATCTCCTCGGAGATCCCGCTGCCCATGCGCGACGTGAACTCCGCCGACTACCTCTGCGCCGGCGCGCGTCCGGTGAATTGCCCCAAACCCTCGCTGAATGCTTTTGTGCTGCAGCAGATCGAGCGGCGCGAGAAGCAAGGCGTGTTGGCGCACGTCCTGGTGTTCCACGAACTCTCGACCACGGTGGTTGCGCTGCAGACGCTGATACCGGAGTTGAAGGCGCGCGGCTATCGCTTCGTGACCATGCAGGAGTATGTGCGGCTGATCGGGCCGCCGGCGCCAGTGAAGCGAGCGGCATCGAAAACTGGCGGCTAAAGAAGTTTCGGAATTGCTGTATCGCGCGAACGGATCAGTGGTTACCGTCGCCTGCGCTCTGGCTGCGCGCCGAGCTCAGCCCACGCGCGATGGCGGCGTTGATGTTCGCGTTGGCGAACTCGGCGGCCGTGCGAATGGCGTTCTTCAGGGCATGCGCGTTCGAGGAGCCGTGGCTGACGATGCACACGCCCTTGAGGCCCAGCAGCGGCGCGCCGCCGTATTCGGAGTAGTCGAGGCGCTTTTTGAACTCTTCGAAGGCGCGGCGAGAGAGCAGGAACCCGACCTGGCGCGTGATGGTGGAGCGCAGCGTTTCCTTCAAAATGTAGCCCACCGTTTCCACCAGCCCCTCGGAAACCTTCAGGGCGACGTTGCCGATGAACCCGTCGCAAACGATGACCTCCACGTTGCCGTTGTAAAGGTCGCGCCCCTCGACGTTGCCGACGAACTGCAGCGGCAGTTGTTTCAGCAACTGGTGCGCGGCCCGCGTCAGCTCGTTGCCCTTGGCCTCTTCCTCGCCGATGGAAAGCAGTCCAACGCGCGGATGCTCGACGCCAAAGATGGCGCGGGCGTAGATGTCGCCCATCACCGCCCATTGCTCCAGGTTGTGCGGTTTGGAATCCACGTTGGCGCCGACGTCGAGCATGATGCTCGCGGTCCCCTGCGCGGTGGGAAAAACCGCGGCCAGCGCGGGACGGTCCACGCCCGGCAGCGCGCCCAGCACCATTTTCGCGGTCGCCATGGCGGCGCCGGTGTTGCCGGCCGTGATGAAGCCTGCCGCCTTGCCGTCCCGCACCAGGCGCAGCCCGACGCGCAGCGTGGAATCGCGCTTGGCGCGCACCGCGTGCGCCGCCTTCTCGTTCATGCCGATCACCTCGCTGGCATGAACCACTTGGAGCTGCTCGAGGGGCGCGGAAGAATGAAGACGGAGTTCGGCGCGGACCTCTGCTTCCGGCCCGATCAGCAAGACGTGAATGTCGTGTTGACGCGCGGCCAGAATCGCGCCTTCGACTTCGGGCTTGGGGGCGCGATCCGAGCCCATCGCGTCGACGGCTATGACCGTGGGCATGATCAGGCTTCAGTCGCCAGGGCTGCGGCAACGGCGCGGCCCTGCAACCGGCGGCCTATTCCTTTTCCTTGATGGCCAGCACTTCGCGGCCCTTATAGTAGCCGCACTTCGGACAGGCGCGATGAGGTAATTTCTGCTCGTGGCAGTTGGGACACTCGGAAAGCGAGCGCGCCGTCAGGTAATCGTGTGCGCGCCGGCTCGCCGTCCGCGCCTTGGAATGTCTGCGTTTAGGATTTGCCATACTGCTCCCGTTGGCGTTTCATGTCTTCGATCCGTGCTTCGTCGCGCCTGAAAATTTCAAATCTTGAAATTCCCCGACCGCGAATTGTCAGCGTTCCAGCTTGTCTCGCAGGCCTTTCAGGGCTTCCCAGCGCGGTTCGGCGAGCGGCTCCGGGCACTGGCAGGCGCCCTGGTTGAGGTTTTGTCCGCACCGTGGGCACAGGCCCTTGCACTCCTCGGCGCACACCACCTTCATCGGCGCCGCCAGCAGGATCTGCTCGCCCAGAACGTCCTTCAGTTCGATGCCCTCGCCTTGGTAATATCCGATCTCCGCCTCCGCCTGCGTGACCGAGATCTCCTCGCGGCCGGCATCAATGCCCAGGGGCCGGTAAAGCAGTTCAAACGTCCGCTCCACCTTGCGCGTCACCGGCTCCAGGCAGCGGGCGCAGGCGCTTTCCACCGACGTCGCCAGCTCGCCCAGCACACGGATATCCTGGATGACGCCCTTCTGCCCGTGACGTTCCTCAATCAGCATGGCCCGGCCGGTGCTGCGCAAGAGCCCGCACTGGCGCATGTGCGGTCCGAGATCGATTGTTTCCGGGGGAAATTCCTCCCGAAAATTGATCTCTTTCTGTTCCAGAACTTGCAGGCTGATGAACATCTCGGCACTGACGTAAGCGCAAGGCCGTCAGGCAATTACCGGCCTCGCACAGGCGGCAGAATTCTCCCTGGGGCGAAACTCAAGAATAAAGGGCGGGTCGCGGTAGTGTCAATGCAAGCCGCACCCCACCGCTTGAAACTATGTCTTGGTCTTTCTGCTTACCGGGACGATGTTGACCTTCGACCGCACGTCGCAGTCCTCGGTGAATCCCAGGATTCTCTTAGCGTAGTTCCGTCCTTGCTGCGGGGTACGAAACAGTTTTGTCGCAAGGGTGGCGTCGGAAGTCTGCAGAAATTCAACTCTGTAGTAAGTCACTTCTCGATTGTCTCATTGATTAGCAGCAATCCAGCATGGAAATTGCATGGTTCATTGTAGCGGCATCGTGCAGCTCGCTCCGCCATTGGGATCATAACTGACCTGCGCTGCCTGGTTGCTGCAGAATCCCCGCCGTCCGGTTTGCCCCACCAGCAGCGGCGTGCCGACGGCGACGTAGGCGCTGACCGGCGTACCCACGGTGCTGC
>JAIQFM010000136.1 GCA_020073285.1 Terriglobia bacterium
ACCGGGGCGTTCGTCATGGCGGCCGTCGGCGCGTTCTATCTGCTCAGCCGCCAGCACCGCGACCAAGCGCGGATTTACCTCCGAATCGGCGTAATGGCCGGCGTAATTTTCTCCATCCTGCAGTTGTTCCCCACCGGCGACGGGCAGGGCCGCATGCTCGCGCTTCATCAACCGGCGACGCTTGCCGGCATGGAAGCGCTGTTCAAAACGCAACCCGGCGCGGCACTGGTGATCGTCGGCCAGCCAGACAGCGAGAAGCAGCAGATCGATAACCCGCTGGTTGTTCCGAAGATGCTCAGCTTCCTGACCTACAAGCGCTGGAACGCCGAAGTGAGGGGACTGGACGCCTTTCCCAAGCAAGACGTGCCGCAGAACATCCCGCTGCTCTACTACAGCTACCACATCATGGTGGGGCTGGGGACGATCTTCATCGCCATCATGGTGCTTTCGGCGGCGCTGCTGTGGCGCGGGAAGCTGTTCCACGCGCGCTGGGCGCTGTGGATCCTGATGCTCAGCTTCCCGTTTCCCTACATTGCCAACACCGCCGGCTGGATGACGGCCGAGGTCGGCCGCCAGCCATGGCTGGTGTACGGCCTGATGCGCACCGTGGATGGTTATTCGAAGATGGTCTCGGCGGGCAATGGGCTGTTTACGCTGCTCGGCTTCATGGGGATGTACACCGTGCTTTCGTTCTTGTTCCTCTTCCTGGTTTATCGCGAGATTGATCGCGGGCCGGAGGACGCCGGCCCGGCCGGATTGTAGCCGCCGTTGCACCAGCCCTGACTGCTGGAGGTGGGATGATGGAAACGCTTTGGTTCGTGATTGTCGCGCTCATGCTGGTCGCCTACGTCGTGCTCGACGGCTTCGACATCGGCGCGGGCATCATTCACCTCATCGCCGGGCGCAACGACGAACAGCGGCGCACGATCATTCGCGCCATCGGCCCGGTGTGGGACGGCAACGAAGTCTGGCTGCTCGCCGCCGGCGGCACGCTCTACTTCGCTTTCCCGCTGCTCTACGCTTCCAGCTTCAGCGGCTTCTATTTGCCGCTCATGATGGTGCTTTGGCTGTTGATGCTGCGCGCCATCGGCATCGAATTCCGCACTCACCTGGAAAGCCCGGTGTGGCGCGGCTTCTTCGACGTCGTCTTTTCGATTTCCAGCATCCTGCTGGCGATTTTCTTCGGCGCGGCGCTGGGCAACGTGGTGCGCGGAGTACCGCTGAACGACGACGGCTACTTCTTCGAGCCGCTGTGGACCAACTGGCGCGTCGGACCGCAGCCCGGTATCCTCGATTGGTTCACCGTCATGACCGGTGTAATGGCGCTGGCGACGCTCACCATGCATGGCGCGCTCTACATCGCGCACAAGACCTCCGGCGCGATCAACGAACGCGCGCGCAGGATTGCGTTGGCATCGTGGCCGGTGGTGCTGGCGCTGACCTGCATCAGCCTGTTGCTGACCCTGGGCGTGCACCTCGACGTGGTTCGCAACTACCAGCGCTGGCCAATCGGGCTGGCGATTCCGGTCATCGTCTTTGCCAGCCTGGCGGGCGTGCGCTACTTCGCGACCGGGTACCGCGAGAAGGCGGCATTGCTGTGCTCTTCGGCCTACATCGCCGGCACGCTCGGAGGCGCAGCCTTCGGAATCTATCCCGACGTCCTCCCGGCGGCCATGAACCAGAAGAACTCGCTGACCATCTACAACACTGCGGCGGCGCATCACGGGCTGTCGGTCGGGCTGGTGTGGTGGTGCATCGGGATGGTGTTCGCGATCGGGTACTTCACCTTCATCTACCGCATGTTCAAAGGCAAGGTGGCGCTGGAGGCGGGGGATGGACACTAGGCAAGACGTTCACCAGGAATTTTCACCGATTCACACGTATCAAGAGAACAAATTCTCCGAGCCGTTTTCCGTGGCGAATCGGTGGTTAGTATTTCTTTTTCTTCGCAACTTACGCTACTCTCGACCGCTTGCGTCTCGCAGACAAAGTCGCCATCGTAACCGGCGCCGGCACCGGCATTGGCCGCGCCATCGCCATCGCCTTCGCGCGCGAGGGAGCCCAGGTCGCGCTCGTCGGACGCCGCAACCGGCCGATCGAAGCCGTCGCCCGGGAGATCGGCGATGCCGCCATCTCCATTCCGGTTGACGTCAGCCGGAACAAGGACGTGCAGCGCATCTTGGATGTGACACTGAAGAGGTTCGGCAAGCTCGACGTGCTGGTCAACAACGCCGGCGTGCTCATTGCCGGCACCGCCGAAAGCCTCACCGAGCGCGACTGGAACCAGACTTTCGACACCAACGTCAAGGCGGTGTGGATGCTTTCCCGCGCGGCGCTGCAACCCATGCGCGAAGCCGGCGGTGGCTCCATCATCAATATGTCCTCGGTGATCGGGTTGGTGGGCATGCGCCACCGCGTCGCCTACTCGGCGTCGAAGGGCGCCGTGACCCTGCTGACCAAATCCATGGCGCTGGACCACGGCGCGGAAGGCATTCGCGTCAACTGTATCTGTCCGGGCATCGTCGAGACCGAACTGGTCGCTGATTTCGTCCAGAAAGCGCCCGACCCGCGTGCCGCGCGCGCCGCACGCATTGCCCTGCACGCCATCCCGCGCTTTGGCAAGCCTGAGGAAATTGCGGAATGTGCGGTCTATCTCGCCAGCGACGAATCCAAGTGGGTGACCGGAGCGGCGTTTCCGGTGGACGGCGGGTATCTGGCAGGGAAGGCTTAGCCGTTGGCCGTTAGCGGGCAGGAATAACGAGCATTTTGCTTGCGGCAGAGCGAGGGTCCGACGTATGGAATTGGCGATCGAAACTGAGCTGGAGACGGACGGACGCTGGATTGCGGAAGTTACGAGCCTGCCCGGGGTGTTGTGTTATGGCGCGACGCGTGAACAGGCGATTGCGTCAGCGGAAGCGCTTGCGCGCGATGTTCTGGTCGATCTAGCTAATGGCTAACGGCCAACGGCCCAACGGCTTCTTTTCCCCGCGTATAATCAAGAATTACTCCATACGCGAGGTTCTCCCTTGAGCCACATGCACGCACAACCGCCGATGGGACCGCAGCCGCTGCCCGGTGTGGACGCCATCGTCGCCGTCGGATCGGGCAAAGGCGGGGTCGGCAAGACCACCCTCGCCGTCAACTTGGCGCTCGCCCTCTCCAAGCTCGGACATAAAGTCGGCCTGCTCGACGCCGACGTGTACGGTCCTAACGTGCCGCTCATGCTGGGATCCAGCTCCACGCCGCGCATTGCGGGCGACAACCGCATTGAGCCGTTGGAGCGCTACGGCGTTAAGGTAATTTCGGTCGGATTCCTCAATCCGGGCGACAAGCCGCTGATCTGGCGCGGTCCCATGCTGCATCAGATGATTCGCGAATTCGTGCAGCGCGTGGATTGGGGCACGCTCGATTACCTCGTCGTGGACTTGCCTCCCGGCACCGGCGACGTCGCCATGTCGCTGATCCAGACCGTGCCGGTCACCGGCTCCATCGTGGTCTCCACGCCCAGCGATGTGTCCTTGCAGGACGCACGCAAGGCGATCGAGATGTTCCGCCAGATGAAGGTGGACATCGTCGGCCTGGTGGAGAACATGAGCCACTTCGTCTGTCCGCATTGCCACCATGAGATCGATATTTTCTCCAAGGGCGGCGGCGCACGCACCGCGGAACAGTTCGGGCTGGCGTTCCTGGGGCAGATCGAAATCGATCCCGACATCCGCAAGGGCGGCGACAGCGGCCATCCAGTCGCGCTCGATGGTCCGAATTCGCCGCACGCCGAGTCCATGTATGCCTTTACCCAGCGCGTCATTGATCGCGTGCAGGCAATCCGCGCGGCGAGTCCAGCGGACGTGATCCAAATAATGTAGTTTCCAGTTTCCGCAGCTAACAACTAGAAACTAGCAGCTAACAACCAGCAACTGCTCTGGCACTCCGCCACTGTGACTGCCAACCTTGACTTCCCATCCCCTTCTTCCTACAATCAGAAGAGGCTGGAATCGAATCCTAAGTTTTTGCATCTAAAGGTACTTAGGGCCAGAGCCCTGGTGGAAGTCTATGCCGCCTGGCGGACAAATCGGCACCCGCGAGCACGAGATCCTGACCGCGATTGTGGAAAGCTACATCGCGACCGGGGAACCGATCGGCTCGCGCACCCTGGCGCGCATGAATCGCGAGGGGCTCAGCCCGGCTACCATCCGCAACGTGATGTCGGATCTCTCGGACGCCGGTTACCTGGAGCAACCGCACACCTCCGCCGGGCGCGTCCCCACCACCGAGGCTTATCGCTACTACGTGGACCAGATCAGCGGCCAGGCCGAGCTCGCGCCCGAGGACAGGGGAGTGATCGAGACCACGCTGCACGGCGTCACCGACATACAGGATTTCATGGAGCGCACCTCGCACGTGCTCTCGCTGATCTCGCACGGGGTCGGCGTCACGGTGGCCAGCGGCGGGCCCAAGAACGCGCTCGATCACATTTACTTTTCGCGCCTCGGCGACAAGAAAATCCTGGCGGTGGTGGTGATGAAGTCGGGCGTGGTGCGTGATCGCGTGCTGCGCATGACCGCCGACCTGCCGCAGGCGGACCTGGAGCTCGCGGCCCGCTACATCAACGAGAACTTCCGTGGCTGGACCTTGGCGGCAATCCAGGTCGAGTTGGAGCAACGTATCCACCGCGAGCGCAGCGAGTACGACCGGCTCATGCAGTCGATCGAGCAACTCTACCGCCAAGGCGCGTTGGGAAGCGAAACCGCCCCCCAGGGCATCTATCTGGAGGGCGCTGCCAACCTGGTCGCCAGCGAGGAAGACAAGCAGCGGTTGCAGCAGCTTCTGCAAACGCTGGAGGAGAAACAGCGCGTCATCCAGTTGCTGAGCGCCTACCTGGACGCCAAGCAGGAAGCGGTGCGCGTCGTCATAGGTCTGGAGGAGGCGGCGCCGTATTTGCGGAATTTCGTGCTCATCGGAGCGCCCGCACGCGTGGGCGGGGAAGTGATGGGAACGCTGGCGGTGATCGGCCCGACGCGCATCGACTACCACCACACCATTACCGCCGTGTCGTACATCGCGCGGCTGTTCGACAAGATTTTGAACGAATCGGAATAGGGAACCATGGCACCTGGAAATGGAAAGGCCGACGGCAATGCTCCGTCGTTCGACATCGAGCGCGAGCTGCCGCCGGCCGAGGACAAGGAAACGGAAGCGGCCAGCATCACGGGGGCGCAGCAGGAAGAGCTCGAACGTCTGCGCCAGGAGCGCGACACGTTGCTCGACCGGCTGGCGCGCCTGCAGGCGGAATTCGACAATTTCCGCAAGCGCAACTCGCGCGAGCAGCTTGAGTTCCGCGAATACGCGCTGGCCGAAGCGATCAAGTCGCTCTTGCCGGTGGTGGATAGCTTCGATCGCGCGCTGGCCGCTCCGGAGCGCAACAGCGAGGAGTTTCATCAGGGCCTCGAACTGATCAACCGCCAATTACACGACGCGCTCGCCAAGCTGGGCGTGCAACCCATTGAGGCGCGCGGCCAACCCTTCGACCCCAACCTGCACCAGGCGGTGCAGATGGTGGAGACCGGCGAGGCGCAAGACCACCACGTGCTCGACGAACTGCAGCGTGGCTACAAGCTCAAGGACCGGCTGCTGCGGCCCGCCATGGTGCGCGTCGCTACCAAGCCCGGCAGAAAGTAATCCCATGTTCAGGAACGGCTAACCTGGCGAACGACGGCAAACGCGATTATTACGAAGTCCTGGGTGTAACCCGTACGGCGAGCGAGCAGGAGATCAAGAGCGCCTACCGCAAGCTCGCGCTGCAGTATCATCCGGATCGCAACCCCAACAATCCCGACGCGGAAGAGCGCTTCAAGGAGTGCACCGAGGCGTATACCGTGCTGGCCGACACCCAGAAGCGCGCCAACTACGATCGCTTCGGGCATGCCGGAGTCAGCGGGGTGGGTGCGGGCGGTTTCGATCCCACCATCTTCCAGGACTTCGGCGATCTCGGCGACATCCTCAGCAACCTCTTTGGCATGGGCGACATGTTCGGCGGCATGGGCGGCCGGCGCCGCAGTTGGTCGCAGCGCGGCGGCGACCTCCGTCACGACCTCACGCTCGAGTTTGAGGAAGCGGTCTTCGGAGTGGAAAAAGAAGTTGCCGTCCGCCGACACGAGTCCTGTGAAACCTGCGACGGTTCCGGCATCGCTCCCGGGCACGGGCCGGCCACCTGCCGCACCTGCGGCGGGCACGGACAGGTTCGCTACCAGCAAGGATTCTTCAGCATCGCCCGCACCTGCAGCGCCTGCCAGGGCCGCGGCACCGTCATCACCGATCCCTGCAAAGTCTGCCGCGGAGAAGGCCGCCAGGTGCGCGAGCGCACCGTCGAAGTGAAAGTTCCCGCCGGCGTGGAAGACGGCACGAGGATTCGCTACGCCACGCAGGGCGAAGCGGGCGTGCACGGCGGGCCCGCCGGCGATCTCTACATCGTGCTGCACGTCAAGCAACACCCCATGTTCGAGCGCGAAGGCCGCGACCTGCATTGTGCCGTGCCCATTTCCTTCTCGCAGGCGGCGCTGGGCGCCGAGTTGGAAATCCCGACCCTCGAAGGTCTGGAGAAGCTCAAGCTGCCCGAAGGCACGCAGAGCGGCACGGTGTTCAAGATCCGCAACCGCGGCGTTCCGGTGCTGAACGGGCGCGGCAAGGGCGATCTCTTCGTCGAAGTGCGGGTACACACACCGAGCAAGCTGACCCGGCGCCAGCGCGAGTTGCTCCAGGAATTCTCCGCCACCAACGCGGTGGAAAACAAACCCGAGCGCGGCACGATTATGAGCAAGGTGAAGGAGATCTTTGGATAAGTTTGCCCGCTACTACTCGTGGTTCCTGCTGGTCGCGACCGCGCTGCCGGCCGCGGTCAGGCTGACGCAGGCAAAAAATTTCGCGCAACTTACCAGTGAAAAAATCTCCGGCCAGAAGCGGCGCGCCCGCCACCGCATGTGGGGATGGATCTCGCTGCTATGCTCCTTCATCCTGGTTCCCGTTTACTTCTTCTATTCGCGGCAGCGGTGGATGATTGTCGCCTTGTTCATTGGCATTCTCACCGGAGTGGAGATGATCCGCAACGCGCACTCGCCGGACCAGGTGAGCCTCACCCGGCAGAATCGCTGCTTCGGCGTGGCCTATGCCGCCGCCGCTGCGGCTACGTGGTTGTTCCTGATCCGCAAATGAGCCGCCGACGCTGGATTGCCGACGAGGTCTCCGGCGACCGCGCGTTCCTTTTGGACCGCAACGCCGAGCACCTGGCGCGCGCCCTCCGCGTCCGTGTGGGACAGGAATTCGAAGTCTCCACCGGCGACGCAGTTCGGCTGGGGCGCGTCGTTCGTGTTGCCGACGACCGCGTGGAGTTTGAACTGGGCGGGCGCGTGGCGCAGAAGGATCCCGCGCACATCACCCTGCTGCTGGCCATCTTCAAATTCGATCGCATGGAGTGGGCGATCGAGAAAGCTACCGAGCTGGGCGCATCCGAAATCGTGCCGGTAATCGCGCGCCGCACCGACGCGCACCTGGCAGCGGCGGCGGGAAAGCGCGTCGAACGCTGGCGGCGCATCGCCCACGAAGCGGCGCAGCAGTCGCGTCGCGTGTCGCCGCCGGAGATCGTCGCACCGCGGGCTTTGAAGTCGGCGCTGGCGGTGGAATCGGAACTGCGCATCCTGCTCTCCGAAAGCGAGTGTGGCATCGCGTTGAAGCAGGCGATTGACGGCAACTGGAGATTGGAATTTGGCAACTCCCTCGCTTTGGCCGTCGGACCCGAGGGCGGTTGGACCGCTGACGAGATTGCCGACGTCACCGCCGCGGGCTGGACCTCGGCCTCGCTCGGCAACACCATCCTCCGCGCCGAGACGGCTGCCATCGCCGCGCTCGCCATCGCAATTTCCGAGCTGCAATAACCTCCGAGGTACCACCTGGGTGCCGGCCACACCGAGGACGCTTCCTGGCCTCGGCGCACTCCCGTGTCTCGGTCGTTTAGGTCACTCGTGAGGGAATTTCCGGGTTGCTGACCTTCTTCCGCTCACACATAATGGCCGGCTCACCCGAAGCGGATCATGAACGACCTTGTACCCAATCCTCGGCAGAGGGAAGCGATCGAGCACGTCCACGGGCCGATGGTGGTGATCGCCGGTGCGGGCACCGGCAAAACCATGGTGCTGGTCGAGCGCGTCGCGCGCCTGATCGCCAAAGGCGAGGCGCGTCCGGAACAAATCCTCGCCGTTACCTACACCGACAAGGCCGCCGACGAGCTACAGGAAAGACTCCAGGCGCGCGTCGGCGACCCGAGGCTGCGGGCAACCACGTTTCACGCCCTTTGTTGGGCGGTGTTAAAGCGGGAGAAGCGGGAATTTGGGCTGCTGGACGACAAGGACCTCTGGATCCTGCTGCGGCGCCGCCTCGACCGCCTCGGGCTCAAGTACTACATCAAGGCCGCCAAGCCGCACGAGTTCCTCGACGCACTACTCGATTTCTTCAGCCGCTGTCAGGACGAGCTGGTCGACGCCGCGCGTTTCAGCCGCTACGTAGCGGAGTTGCGCGCCGGCGAGTACGCGCCGCCGCGAGTGATGAAATCCAATAAGTTGTCTGCGGTCAGTCCCGCCGAGCACCGGCAGCGCCTTGAGGAAATCGCGCGCGTGTTCGCCCAGGTCGAGGCCATGCTGCGCGCGGAAAATCTCGGCACCTTCGGTGACATGATCACGCGCGCCGTGCAACTGCTGCGCTCCGATCCCGGCCTGCTGATGCGCGAACGGGAACGCGCCCGTTTCCTCCTGATTGACGAATTCCAGGACGCCAACGTGGCGCAAATCGAACTGGCGCGCCTGCTCGCGGGGACGGAGCGCAACGTTTTCGCCGTCGGCGATCCCGATCAGGCCATTTTCCGCTTTCGCGGGGCCTCCAGCGCCGCCTTCGCGGAATTCCAGCGTTGCTTCCCCGGCGCCGACTCGGTCGTGCTGGAGGAAAATCAGCGCTCCACGTCCAACATTCTCCGATGCGCGTATTCGATCATCCAACGCAACCCCGCGGTGGATTGCCGCCTGCCCGGCGGCGCCGAATTCAAGCGTCAAGCGCTGCGTTCGGCGCGCCAGGCGCGGGCCGCGGCGGAAGGCAAGCCGCTTGCCCCGCAAAAAGTCGGCATTGTTCTCCACCAGGGCAAGGAGCGGGAGGCGGCTGACATCGCCGCGTGCATCGAAGAACTTCGGAGCGCGGGTTACGCCGGCAGCATCGCCGTCATTTACCGCATGCACTTGCATCGCGACGAGATCGCCCGCGCGCTTGCCGACCGCGAAATCCCCTTCGTCGTCAAGGGGCTCGACATTCTCGAGACGGCCGTCATCCGCGACCTGCTCGCTTGCCTGGGCGCGGTCGCCTCGCTCGCGGATTCGGAAGCCCTCTTCCGCGTCGCCGCGCTTCCCATGTTCGGCATGGATGGCGACGCCGTGCGCGGTGCGCTCGCCTTGTCTTCGCGCGAGGCATCGTTCACCTCGCTGTTGCGGAAGATTCCCGGCGGCGCCGGCGTGCTGGCTGCGGTGGAGAGGGCGCGCGCCTTCGCCGCCTCGGTCGACTGGAACGCCGCTCAGGTGTGCGCCTTCGTCATCCGCGGCTTCGGCTTCGCGGAATCGGACCAAGCCGTGCGCGTCTTCCGCGAATTCGTGGGCCAGTGGCTCGACAAGCCGATCACCGTATCCGGCTCGCTGCGGGAATTCATCGAGTACGTTGATCTGTTCCACGAAGCCGGCGGCGCGCTCGAACTTCCCGTGCCCGAAACACCGGGCGCTGTCCAACTCATGACTGTGCACACCGCCAAGGGCCTGGAGTTCGACTCCGTGTTCGTGCTGCGCGCCAACTCTGGGTCGTTCCCCGCGCACTATCGCGAGGCGGTCTTCGAGTTTCCGCCGGAGTTGCGCCAGATGCCGCTGGCCGATGACGGCAAGCAGATCCACGCCCAGGAGGAACGGCGCCTGTTCTACGTTGCGCTGACCCGCGCCCGCGATTCGCTTGGCGTGTACGCGCGTCCGGGAACGGGGAAGGACGGCACGCCCGCCGGACTGCTGCGCGAAATGATGAACGGCGCCTTCGCCAAGGGCTGCTGGTCGCAACGCGACGCGCGCCCGTTCCGCGCCCGCATCCAAGCCGGCGCAACCGCAACCGCCGGCGTCGCCTCGTGGCTGCTCATGAAACCGCGCCCCGAGATTTTCACCGCGACGCTGAGCGCCACCTCCATCGACGCCTACGATACCTGCCCGCTGAAATACAAGTTGCTGCGCGATTGGCGCATTCCCGGCCCGGCATCCGCCGCCATGCTCTACGGCAAGATCATGCACGACGTGCTGTGCGACCTTCATCGGGCAATTCTCGCCGGCCACCCGCGCAGCCAGGGCGAAGTGCTGCAACGCTTCCGCGAGTTGATGGCCGCCGCCGCCTTCGATGATGAACTGCAGCGCACGCTGTTCGAGCGACAGGGTGCGGAACAGCTCAGCCGGTACGTCGCGGCGCGCGCGCAGGAACCGCCGCCGCCCATCCTTGCCATCGAGAAAACCTTCGAGATGCAAATCGACGGCGTGCGCGTGCGCGGGCGCATGGATCGCGTGGACCGGCTTGACGCCGGGCTTGTTCGCGTCATTGACTTCAAGACCGGCTCCCCCTTCGACCAGGAAAAAGCCGACAAGAGCCTGCAGCTTTCCATTTACGCCATCGCCGCGCGCGAGACGTTCGATGCCGAAGCCTTCGAGCTTGCCATCTACAACCTCGAAGATAACTCCGCGGTAAACACCGGGCGCGACGACCAAGCGCTCGTCGAAACGCGCGCCAAGATTGCGGAAGTTGCGGCGGGAATCGCCGCGGGATTCTTCGAGCCCCAACCCGGTTTTCACTGCCGCTTGTGCGCGTATCGCAACTTGTGCCCGGCGACAGAGCGCACGCTGTACACCATCGCGGCCGCGGCGCGAACCGGCAATTAGGCCGGTTTCACCTAATGGTGTAGCCGATGTCATCATTGTGCAGCCGATGTCATCCCGAGCGATGGAGGGTTCCCGATTGTGCAGCCGATGTCATCCTTAGCGAGGGAGGGTTCCCGCGCACGACCACCCCAGCACGCGAAAGGCAGACGTGCTGGGGACCCCGGTAAAAGCGCGCGGGAGCCCTTCCTCGCTCAGAGGTTGTGACTCTATTGTTTCTGCGCAGAAAGCGACACTGAAAACAA
>JAIQFM010000137.1 GCA_020073285.1 Terriglobia bacterium
CTCTAGTAAAGCCTGAAGTTTACTTCGACGTTGATCTGCACCGCCACCGGGTGCCCGTCCTTCATCGCCGGCTCGAACTTCCACTGCCGCACCGCCTCGATCGCTTTCTGGTCCAGCCCCAGGCCGAGCGAGCGCGCCAACTTCGCCTCCGGATCGGTGGTGGACTCATGCGTCCGGTTGGATCGCTTCTCGCCGTGAAAGTTCACCGTCGGATTGCCGGGATCATCCGGGGGCGGTGGATTCTTTCCATCCTTCCGCTGAAAGCTTTTCGCGCCCGCCCAGGCTTCCAGCAACGTCCCGTCCACCGTGAAGTGCTCGTCAGAAACCCAGCCCCGCGTCCGCGCCTGCGCCACCACCTGCGCCAGAAACAACTTGGCTACCTCGGCCTCCAGTAGCCGATCCCGGTTCTTGGTGAACGTGGTCGCATCCCAAACCTCCTCGTCCAGGTTCAGTCCCACGAACCAGCGGAACAGGATGCTGTAGTCGACCTCCTCCATCAGCAATCGTTCGCTGCGGATCGAGTACAGCATCTGGAGGAGCTGCGCCCGCAGCAGCTTTTCCGGCGCAATCGACGGCCGACCTTCGTCGGCATACATCCGGTCAAACTGCGGCGACAGCGCCTTTAGAACTTCGTCCACCCTCTCCCGGACAGCGCGCAGCGGATGATCCTTCCGCACCCGCGTCTCCGGCGACAGATAACTGAACATTTGGCTCTGCTGCTGGTCCGTGCCTCGCATGCCTCCTCGTAGCACGTGTGCCCTGTGGATTACGAGTAGTTTTTCAGCAGCCTGCTAGGAAACTAGAAACCAGAAACGTTAGAGGCCACGCGAATTGTTTGTCTTTTGTTTCTGATCCACACGGCTAGGGCAATTCCGGAGATCACTTCTGCCACACTGACAACCTGTGCGTTTGTGAGGCCCGCCAATACAGCAGGATTCCGTCGAATAAACTCCACCACAAACCGAGAAAGTCCGCTCAGGATCAAGTATTCTGTCGTGCAGACTCCCGCAGTCGATGACCGTCCTCTGCGCCAAAGCCATATCGCTATTACAACGGAAGCCACAAATTCGTATATTGGAGTCGGATGCACTGCTTCAAGAGTGGGAATCGTTCCGTTCGGGAAACGCATCCCCCACGGCAGGCGAGTGGGTATTCCATAATCTCCGTCTCCGGCCATCAGACAACCAATTCGACCGATCCCGTATGCGAGTGCCGTGGGCACGCTGAGGATGTCGAGAAAGACCAGCGGAGGGATTCTGCATCGTATCGTCCAAACAACGACGATGCCTAGCCCGGCGATGAACCCGCCTAACCAGGTCAGACCGTTACCACTAAGCCATTCAGTTACACTTAGGCCAGCGCGTGCCTCAAAGAGCAGATAATACGACCTTGCACCGATGAGACCACAAAATCCCAGAACAGATGCAAGGACAGAAGCACTCACCACGTGTTGAATTTTGTGGCGCTTTAGATTCAGGTTCAAGGCGTGTGCGGACACAAGCAGGGCGATAGTCATACAGATCGAGTAGGAGCCCAGTATCAATGGTCCGACATGTATGTGGGGTTTCATGATCGGTGCAATCCAATGCTAAAAAGCCCACATAAATCCGGTGCTCATCTGGAGAGAGTCCCGCGACAATGATGGATAGCGGAATGGGCCAGTCGGCCCCGATATCGTTCGTGACCCGAAGTAGATTCGGGTATCACCAATGTCAAATCTCAGCGTGACGCGGTTCGATAGGTAAAGCTCGATGACGCTGCCCAGATCAATCGCAAAGTGAGTCAGCCGCGAATATTTTGGGTTGAGAATATCCGATTCATTCGCTAGCGTCTGACCGAAATTCACAAAACCAGGCCGCACTTTAGCAAACAAGCCAAGCTTGTGCCTGCGAATACCCGCCTTGGCCCCAAATAATGCCTGTGTAATAGTTCCACCTTCGGTCGGGGTTAGTGCCTGCGGGTTGCGGGGAAAGTGGTTCACCTCAGCTTCCAGTCCAACTTGCGTACTGAGCTGGAAAGCTATACGACCGCCAATTCCGGGTTCGTCGCGAAGTTGGCTGTTGTATCGCCCCAGAGTGAGTGCAGAGAACTGCGCACCGACCTCTAGACGCTTTTGCCTCGAACGTCTTACCGGCGCGCCAGCTTCTTCAACTCGCCCAAGCCTGTAACTAACGCCGCCGTTTAGCTGGAGTGCAGTATCGACTTTTCCAGTCGCCGTGAAAGTTGTATTGCCAACGTTTATGACGCGATCACTAAACCGAATCAGAAGCGTCCCGACATCGAAGCGGACAATTGTGCGCTTGGTGGGATAGATCTCAAATGCACCACCGAGGTTGGTCATGAAACTAGTTCGCGGACTCGTCTTTAGCCCGATTTCACCCACGCGGGAGAAGTTAATAAGCCCCGGTCTCACGGTTCCGAACAGTCCGAAGCCTTGCTTTCGAAAGCCTCCTTTCAAACCTGCTGAAAAAGTGAAACGACGACCACCCGATTGCGCTGTAATCTGATTATATTGGCGGTAGTCTGTAGGATAAAAGTTGACCTCGGAGTCGATGGCAAGCGTCGGGGAAAAGTTGCGCATAAATCGAGCCCCAAACCCTGGTGAGTTGGTGAGCACCCCGGACTGGCCGATACGCAAAAGTGAGCCTTGCATTCCGATCTCGTACGTGGAGATAGCGGTCTGGCCGCGAGCTGAACTTATACATAGCGTCAACGCGAGCAACAGAGCGGAGTGCCGCCCAATTGTCATAGCCATTCCCCTTTCCAGCAATCCGGGTGCCAGGACGGTGAAGATGGGCGAGCGGCTTTCACTAGGAACCGCTCGCCCATAATAGATTACGATCTCATGCAGGTTGACACGAACAGGAGTCATAATCCCAATACCACCCGGATCGGCTTGAGCACGAGTCTATTATGTGCTGAGGCGGATTGCATTGTGGTGGATCGTTTCCGTACAGGTCAAGCTCAGCTCCGCCGATTACCTGGAAGCTCCCATCGGGAAGGTTCGGATATGCCGACTTGGGATCGCCGAAGTTCGGCATCGCCACCTGCGCGAGCTTCACTTGCGGAGGCACTACCACCGTGGGTTCCATCGGCAGCTTGGGATGGTCATTGCGGATGACCATTGCCGGCGGCGTGAACTGCTCCATGGCGAACTTGGGCAACTTTCCCTTGGGCGCGGGCAGCTTGTCGCGGTCACCGCCGCCACCGCCACCGCCGATGGTGTCGTTCCTTGTCGCCCGACTCCGGCGCGACCACGTTGTAGTCGGCCTGCCAGCGCATGCCGCCCGACACGTACGACAGTTCGGCATCGAGCTTGCCGGGCTTGTCGGTGGCGAGCAGCCAATGCAGCGTCGGCTTGAGCACGGTGTCGCTGCCGAGCGCGGGGAACAGCGGCTGGCCCGGAAGCCCGAACTGCAGATGGCCGTCCACCTCGATGATCGGCTGTGTCCCGCCTTGCGCGTATTGGTTGCCGTAGGCGTTGCGATAGTCGTAGATGCGCGGCACGTATCCGCTGCGGATGATCTTGCCGGAAAGGGTCTTCTCGTTGTTGACGCGGAAGTTGATCGTTTTGCCTTCGTACAGGGAGAGCAGCAGTTCCTGCGAGACCGGGTCGTTGCGGAAATTTTGCTCCAGGACCTGGAGCTGGCGGCGGCCGAGCGGATCGCGCAGCATCACCGAATCAGGTTCGAGGAAGCTGGTGGTCTCGGTGAAATGGATCTCGTTGACGCCGGGCTGCAGTTCCAGGTGGAGCGGCTGGCGGACGACGGCGAAGTTCTGGTTGTAAATGGTGATCGCCGGGCCGGTGGCGCCTTCATCGGCCTGTTGCGCCGGGATGGCGGTAACCAGTGCCGCTCCCGCGAAACACATCGTCTGCAGAACGGTTGCGGTGATCGCGAGTTTGCGTTTCATGTGCGTTGCTCTCCTTGGCTTGCGAGGAGAGAACGGGTGAGTTGGCGGGGCTTGCAGGCGGGGCTGAGGTTACGTTGGTAATTGCCAAGAATCTTCAAGGACCCGGTGGCGGCTCGAATTCGTTCTCAATTGTTGTCGTTCCTCGGTTCGTCTCATAAACAGCAGTGATCTTCTTGGGCAAGAGAAATGGCTTTGTTCCCGACGCAGTAGTCACCGTTTGGTACGATTGCTCCACCGAGTACGATCGGAGAACCTCTTTTCCGGCCGAGATGGGCAGCCCCTGCGCTCGAAATTTACTTCGTAGCGGGGTGAAGGAATCTGCAGCAAACACAATTTCTCCGGTGCCGCACCATTCCTGCAGCCGCCATTTCCCATGCGCGACGACAAATGCTTGGCAGGTAGTCGCTGGCCAATATGAAAGCGTGATCGTGTCGGCATCCGGGCTGCGCGAATAAGTGAACGCGAACGCCGATTGCCGCGCCCCGGATTCCACGGCAAGGGCGGACATCACCGCGGTATGATTCGTGTCTAACTGCTCGGCCATCATGTGAGTTCGGACTCCTTTTAGCGTAACTTTCTCGTGCACTATTCCGTCAGAATCTGTTGCAGCGCCTGAGGCTTCGAACGTGTACACTTCCTCCTTTCGACGCGTGCTCTTCCCGTTCGACGACAGAAAGGTCACAGTACTCTTCACGTTAAGCGGTATCTCCGCCGTATCTCGTAAGTACGAGCGCATAACAGAATCAAGGCGTGTAAGAACGTCGCTTGGCACATTGTCACGAATTTCACCAGCTAGCCTGAGGCCAGTGCCCACAAGCAAAAGCGTGAGCATCGCAATCGTCGGCATCTTAAGCTCCTCGCCTTAGATTCTCAGTGTAAAGGTGGGGCCGCAAGGACATGCGTCTCGCGGCCCTTCGGTTTAATGTGACTTGTTAGCGCGGATCAACACAGTTATGGCATGGAGGCGGCCCATCTGGGTCTCCTTTTGAATAGCTCACTGAGCCCCGATTCACGAGTCCTTGTGTGTCATTGTACGTGCGAAAATAAATGGTTACATCTCCATATGACACTTCGTCGATAAATCCTGCACTGGATGCCATTTGAATTGTCGCGGTTGAATTAACCTGACTGCCTGCCCCAGTTCTGGCTGTCCGAGTGCGCTCACGTCGTAGGTAATCTCGGTTGGGAACAAGGCAGTTCCCTTTTGCCAGCCCGGCGTGTTCACATTGAGTTGGGGACAACCAGTGAGCTGTGCGCGCAGCAACTGGCTTCCCCCTGCAACTAGACAGAAACCGACCGCACAAGCGCACACCCGCACACCAACAGTGGCCAAAACGATTTTCGCGACGGAAGTCATTTCGAACCCCCTTTTGTGGAGTCGCAGGTGCTCGTTGCAGAGATCCTGACTTCGTTCTGAAATGTCTGCCAGTCGAAGGGGCGATTCAGTTCCGGTATCAATGTTCCACGTGTGAGTTTCGAGATTTTCCCGGAGTCGACTTTGTAGCTACTTCCTTCTTTCACAGCTTGGTACGACCCGGAGCTGGGCAAGAACTTGAGGAAGAGCGCGTAAGTGTCGCCCAATTGAAATGGGGGGTACGAGCTCTCAGTCGCCTTGACGGGGTGGCCGTAAATTATGAGTTCCCCCCCCGTCCTAGTCACAGTGATTTGGCTGCCCGGGTGGAGTTGCGCATCGGGAGACTTGAACGCTTCGTCGACCACGAAGTCGTAATCCGTAAACACCCAATCCTTATTTTCTGTAAGGTACGATTGCTTGCCTGTGATATGTCCAACGACCACTGCATCAGAGGAGCACACCTCCTCGTGAATAAACTCAGCTAAGCTGTGGCCTTTGGGGGCCCGGGCTGGAAAGAACGGCATCGGTTCCTCAACTAGGATGTCGATGCTCTTCTCTTTCCTTGCACGATCTATGAGGCTCCCCCCCTTCCTTTGGCTCTGTGAACGGTGCTGTTGAGCTTGTGCTTTCCCGTGGGTTCGGGCGGCACAGTGCCGGTGACGATGGTTTCGTTCTGATCCGCTCGGCTGGCGCTGCTTGCTTGCGGCTGACTCGCGAGAGGTTGTGCAAGCAGTGTAAGAAGGCATATGGTTACCGCCCGATTT
Organism: Terriglobia bacterium; assembly: GCA_020073285.1. GTDB lineage: Bacteria > Acidobacteriota > Terriglobia > Terriglobales > Acidobacteriaceae > JAIQGF01. The sequence goes on from JAIQFM010000137.1 coordinate 6,031, forward strand.
ATTGCTAATTGGATGAAGTAATGTCTCAAGATATCCTCCATTCAGTTGTTCCGGCCTGAATGATCGAGCTGCAATGGTCGTAGCGGGGCTGCTCATTGCACCTAAATTGTGCCGCTTGTTCCGGAAACGGGTTCCCGATTCGGCGCCCGCGCAGAATCAGCGGGATGCCGGCCTGCGTAGTCACATCATAATGTGCTCCGCCGCTTCGGCGGCTTTCCACGATTATTGGAATATGCATCGTACCCGCATAAAACCTGTGCTGGCGCATGTTCTGAAAGTGGAACAAAAAGAGGGCAGCTCGCGCTGCCCTCTAGAAACCAGAAACTAGAAACCAGAAACTATTTCTTGGCTTTCTTCAGCCGCTCTTCCAGCTTGTTGACCTCGTCTTTCATGCCCTGCGGCAGGTGGTCGCCGAATTTCGCGAAGTGCTCCCGGATGAGCGGCACCTCCGCCAGCCAGCCGTCCACATCCACGCTGAGCAGCTTGGCGAGGTTGCCAGCCGGAATATCGAGGCCGCGAGTGTCGATATCGTTCGGCGACGGCATCCGGCCGATCGGCGTATCCACGGCGTTGCCCGTGCCGGCGCAGCGCTCGAAGGCCCACCGCAGCACGCGGCTGTTCTCGCCATAGCCGGGCCACAGGAACTTGCCGTTTTCGTCCTGGCGGAACCAGTTGACGTAGAAAATCTTCGGCAGCTTCGCCCCCGCCTTCTTGCCGATATTGAGGTAGTGGCCGAAGTAGTCGCCCATGTTGTATCCGCAGAAGGGCAGCATGGCCATGGGATCGCGGCGGAGGACGCCGACTTTGCCGGTGGTGGCCGCGGTGGTCTCGCTGCTGGCGGTGGCGCCCAGGAAGGTGCCGTGCTGCCAATCAAACGCTTCCGTCACCAGCGGCACGACGCCGGAGCGGCGCCCGCCGAACAAAATGGCGTCAATCGGCACGCCCTTGGGGTCTTCCCATTCCTTGGCGATCACCGGGCACTGCTTGGCCGGCGCGGTGAAGCGGGCATTGGGATGCGCCGCCTTGCGCCCGCAGTCCGGAGTCCACGGACGGCGCAGCCAATCGGTTAACTCGGCGGGCTTCTTGTCGGTCATGCCTTCCCACCAGACGTCCAGGTCGGGCGTCATGGCGCAATTGGTGAAGATGGAGTTCTTGGTCACCGACAGCATGGCGTTGGCGTTGGACTGCATGCTGGTGCCGGGGGCCACGCCGAAGAAGCCGGCTTCGGGATTGATGGCGTACAGCCGTCCGTCGGCGCCGAACTTCATCCACGCGATGTCGTCGCCGATGGTCTCCACCGTCCATCCGGGGATGGTGGGGATCAGCATTGCCAGATTGGTCTTGCCGCAGGCCGAGGGAAACGCGCCGGTGATGAACTTCACTTGGCCCTCGGGATTGGTGAGCTTGAGGATGAGCATGTGCTCGGCCATCCAGCCCTCGTCGCGCGCCTGGACGGAGGCGATGCGCAGCGCGTGGCATTTCTTGCCGAGCAGGGCGTTGCCGCCGTAGCCGGAGCCGTACGACCAGATTTCGCGCGTGTCGGGGAAGTGGCAGATGTACTTGTGTTCGCCATTGCATGGCCATGGGGAATCCTGATCGTTGGGGCCGAGCGGCGCGCCCACCGAATGCAGGCCCTTGACGAACTCGCCGTTGGCGCCGAGGACATCCAGGACCTTGGTCCCGACGCGCGCCATGATGTGCATGTTGGCGACGACGTAGGGAGAATCGGTGATCTCGACGCCGACTTTGGCGATCGGCGATCCGATGGGGCCCATGCTGTAGGGAATCACGTACATGGTGCGGCCGGTCATGCCGCCGTTGTACAGCCGCGCCAGCAGATCTTTCATCTTGGCCGGGTCTTCCCAGTTGTTGGTGGGACCGGCCTCATCCTTGGTCTTGGCGCAGATGAAGGTGCGGTCCTCCACGCGCGCGACGTCGGCCGGGTTGGAGCGCACAAAAACGCTGTTCGGCCGCTTCTGCGGGTTCATGGCAATGGCGGTGCCGCTGGTGATCATCAGCCGCAGCATCGTCTGGTATTCCTCGGGCGAGCCGTCGCAGACGTGCACCTTGTCGGGCTTGCACAGTTGCGCGACTTCCTCGATCCAGGCCGCCAGCTTGCGATTTCTCATCTCGCCGCCGGTAGTCTCGACCACTTCCATAGTAGGACTGGACATAATGGCCTCTCCCTTCACCCTCAAATCATGTATTGTGCACCACTGCGGGACGATTATGTAAAAGAATTGCGCCGCCCCGGGCCGCAGCCTTCCTGGGCCGCCGCCGCAGTCCGGGCAAACGATAATTGTCCAGAATGCCGCCGTTTGCCGCTGTGCCCGCGGTCACCCCAATTTGTGATGCAGGAACACAAGCCGGAATGAATTAAGTCAGAAATGGGCCGGTCTATCGGTCGATCAGTCTGTCGGTCTGTCAGTCGGAATTGGGGCGCAGGCGATCCCCTACTTCTTACTTCTGACTTCTTACTTCTGGCTGAGAGCGGCGCGCTCCTCCGCGAGTACCGTGTCGATATGGCGCAGGGTTTCCTCGACGGTGAGAGTGTGCATCTCGCGGCCGCCGCTCTCGCCCGCCTCGATCGCCCACTTGAGGTAGTGCCCTGCAGCTTCCACCGCCAGCGGGTCGGTAATGACCCGGCCGGTGCGCTTGTGGTATTCCCCCCAGGCGGGATGCGGCAGCGCGATCCATGCCGGCTGGCCGTCCACCAGGAACTTGATATCCACGGCGTCGGCGTGGCGCGTGGCAATGGCCACGATCAGCGCCTGGTACATGCAGTGGACTTGTTTTCCCGTCCAGCGGTCGGTACAGCGAAAGTCGGCGTACATAGAGGCCAAAACTATAAACGACGCGGGCGGCGGGGGAAAGCCGATTTGGTAATTGGGTAATTTGGTAAGTTGGTAATTCGATTGGTGAGTGGGATGGCGACGCGGACAAAATCACGGAAGCGGATTGATGACGTGAGCATACTCAGGTCGGACACATTGGCGGGCATTCCCTGGCTGCTGCATGGATTCAGCACGCGTCGTGGCGGCGTATCCGAGGCGTACGGCGGGGACGCTCTGAACCTGGGAATCACTCACGAGGACACGCGCCAGGCGGTCAGCCAGAACCGCCGCTTGTTCTTTGAACGACTCGGCGCGGTCACTCCGGCGGGCGATCCGTGGCCTTCGGTCGCCATGCGGCAGGTACACTCCAGCCTGATTCACCGCGTGGATGAGGTTCCCGCTCGGCCGATTCAAGGTGACGGAATGGTCACCAACCGCGCCGGGATCGTGCTCTCGGTGCGCGCGGCTGACTGCCTGCCGGTGCTGCTCGCCGACCCGCTGCGGCGGGCGGTGGGCGCATTTCATGCCGGCTGGCGCGGGACGCTGGCACGCATTGTCGAGAAAGGCGTGGGGGAGTTTCGCCGGCAGTTCGGTAGCGACCCCGCCGATCTGGTGGTGGCGATCGGACCCGGTATTCACCGCTGCTGTTATGAGGTCAGCGAGGATTTCCGCGACCAGTTTCGAGGGCAGTTTTCCTACGCCGACGCGTTATTCGAGGAAGTGTTTTCTTCCGACCCGGTGCGCCGTAAGTATCCGCTGCTGTTCATGAACCAGCGCGCGCCCGGGCACGGCGAGCCGCCGCGGAAGCTGCACCTCGACTTGGTTGAGGCCAACCGGCGCCAGTTGCTGGAGGCCGGAGTGCGCGCGGAGAACATCTGGATTTCGGAGTTGTGCACGTCCTGCCGCACGGACCTGCTGTTCTCGCACCGCAAAGAGAAGGGAGTGACGGGGAGGATGATGGGAGCGGTGGGAATTGCAGATTGAAGATTTGAAGATTGAACGCACCTCAGAGTCTTCACTCTGAAATCTTCAATCTCCAATCTTAAGTTTCTCGTTAGCTTGGGCTGGGCGGTGTTGCAGCCGGCGCAGGCGGGTTCGCGTTGCCGGTGTTGACCAGATCCTTCAGTTCTTTGCTGGGCTTGAAGAAGGGAATTTTCTTGGCCGGGACCTCGACGCGTTCCCCGGTCTTGGGATTGCGTCCGACGCGCGGCTTGCGTTGCCGCGTGCGGAAGCTGCCGAACCCGCGGATTTCGATCTTGTCGCCGGTGCGAAGCGAGCGCACGATGCTGTCGAAGATGGTCTCGACAATGATCTCGCTGTCTTTGCGCGTCAGCTCCGCCAGTCGCGACACCTCATCAATCAGGTCGGCTTTAGTCATGATGATCTTTCTCCCAGTGCGCTAGGAACGCATACCATCTCAGACTCGATGGGGTTTCCGCAAGGGCCGCCCTGCCGGAGGGCCCGTACGCCCTGCACTGTACCGGAACAGGCGCGCCTACTTCCAGAGAAAATAAAAGCCGGGATTCCGTTGCATCAGTTTGCCGCGATCCGGCAGCCACTCGGAGGCGTCGCCGAAAATCAGCTCCAGCAGGCTGTGCCGTTCCTTGGCCGGCCGTACCAGCGACGGCTCGCCCTTGATCCCCACCGCCTTGGCCGTGTCCTTCACCGCGGCTTCGAAGTCGCCGATCTGGTCCACCAGCTTCAGCGTCAGCGCCTGCTGTCCGGTCCAGACGCGGCCGTCGGCCAGCGCGTTGACGTCCTCCGCCTTCAGCCCGCGGCCGTTGGCGATCGCGGCGACGAACTGTTCTTTCATGTTGTTGACCATGCCCTGCAGATACGCCCGCTCGGCCGGCGTCAGTTCACGCCCTGGGTCGCCGGTGTCCTTGAATTCGCCCGACTTGATGACCTCTTCCTTGAGCTTGGCCCAGCGCATCAGGTCGCCGTAGTTGTACCAGTCCATGATCGCCCCGATGGAGCCGACTACACTGGCGTCGTTGGCGAAAATCTTGTTGGTGCCCGAGGCCACGTAATACCCGCCGCTGGCGCCGACGACGGCGATGTCGGCGACGATGCGCTTCTTCTTCTCGTCGCGGATGCGCCGCACCTCGCGATAAATCTCTTCCGAGGCCCTGGCAGCGCACATCGGGAGCCTGGCCAAAACCATCAATGAGATCTGCCGGCAAAAGCGGGGCATCAGCGCCGAGATGGCGGTGAAACTATCCCGCGCTCTCGGGGCCAGCCCGGAATTCTGGCTGAACCTGCAAAAGAACTGGGAACTTAGCCAGGTGCCGGCCGCCACAGGCAAAGGCATCAAGCCCCTGGCCGCGTAAGCGAAGACACTATCGCTACGGT
>JAIQFM010000001.1 GCA_020073285.1 Terriglobia bacterium
CCTGCTGAGCTAAAAGGGCTCCCCGCAACGAAACGCAGGTGGAAGGAACTTCGGGAAACAAAATGGCACGGGCCCTAGCGGTCCAACGTGATCGCAATTACGCTCCAGCGCGGTCGAGCCCGGAAGTACACCGTGCTTCTGCGAATCTGAGGTTGATTTAGTCACAGCCTCTGAGCGAAGCCGCGCGCGAGCTTTGCGAGCAAGCGGCGAAGTCGAAGCACCTTGCGGTTCGGCTCATCGGTGCAGCCCTGAGTATTATGGTTCGATGCGAACTTTGCGCAGCTTTCGGCCCAAGCCAAGGACAAGTTCTCCCGGAACTGGCATGACGAGGGAAATTACATCGGTCGGAACTGGTTTGTTCTGAACTTTTACGGCTCTCTCCTTCAGTTTTCGAGCAGCTTCAGCAACTGAACCGGCGAGCCCGGATTTGTAAAGCAACTTGTCAATTTTCAGCCAATTCGGTTTAGTTCCGTTTGGCGGGTTCGTAATAGCCTCGATACTCGGCACGGGGAGATAGTTGGTGAAACCCTCCGGCGGAAGATCCCCTTCAACTCTGAACCGGACATCGGCAAAGCGGACAGTCACCCGCTCTACCTCTTCCGGCACTTCATCCTTCTGGAACTGCTTGGCCCAATCCTCTTCCGCCTGCTGGGCGGCTTGCGCGGAATGGAAATCGGCGACAATGCGACGCGCCAGGTCTTTCTTCAATTGCATCGGGTGGGCGCGCCCGGCGGCGGCGTCCGACTTCATGCCCTCGATCTCCTGCGCGCTCACGTCGGTCAGCAGGTCGTAGTAGCGCCACATCAGGGCGTCGGAGATGGACATCACTTTGCCATACATCTCCAGCGGCGGCTCGGTGATGCCGATGTAATTGCCGTACGATTTCGACATCTTCTGCACGCCGTCCAGGCCTTCGAGCAGCGGCGTGGTCAACACTACCTGCGACGGCTGCCCGTGCGCGCGCTGCAATTCTCGCCCGACCAGCAAATTAAACTTCTGGTCGGTGCCGCCCAATTCGACGTCCGCCTCCAACGCCACCGAGTCGTATCCCTGCGCCAGCGGATAGAGCAATTCGTGCAGCGCGATCGGCTTTTCTTCCTGGAAGCGCTTGTGGAAGTCCTCGCGCTCCAGCATCTGCGACACGGTGTACTTGGCCGCCAGCCGGATCCATCCTTCCGAGCCCAGCTTGTCCAGCCACTCGCTGTTGTAGCGAATCTCGATTTTGGTGGGATCGAGAATCTTGTGCGCCTGCGCCAGGTAGGTTGTGGCGTTCTGGTTGATCTGTTCGCGCGACAGCGGCGGCCGCGTTACCGACCGGCCCGTGGGATCGCCGATCATGCCGGTGAAATCGCCGATCAGGAAGATGACCGTGTGCCCCATGTCTTGGAAGTGTTTGAGCTTGCGCAGCACCACGGTGTGGCCCAGATGGAGGTCGGGCGCGGTCGGGTCCAGCCCGATCTTCACCCGCAGCGGCTTGCCGGCATCGTAGGATTTCTTTAGCTTCTCGCGCAGCTCGTCTTCGCGGATGATCTCCGCCGCGCCTTTCTTGATGTAGGCGAGCTGCTCGTCAACGGGACGGAACGAAGGCATAACGGAACAGATTACCGCAAAGGACGCAAAGGAACGCAAAGAGAAGAAAAACTTAGCCACGGATTAACACGGATGTTCACGGATTCTTTCCTTGTTCTTCTCCGATCCGTGTTCATCTGTGCAAATCCGTGGTTAGCTTCTTCCGGTAGATCCGAAGCCGCCGGCTTTTCGCTTCGACTCCGCCAGCTCCTCCACCACGCGCACCTCGCCGGTCAGCACCGGGTAGGGAATCAGGTTGGCGATCTTGTCGCCGACATGGATGGTCGCCGGCCAGTCGTTCAGGTTTTCCATCAGCACGCGGATTTCGCCGCGATATCCGGCGTCGATCACGCCGCCGGTCAGCACCGTGCGCTTGGCCGCCATCGACGACTTGTCGCGCAGCAGTGCCCCCATGGGCCGGCCGTGATCGTCGGTGATCTCAATGGCAATCCCGGTGGACACGACAGCGTGGTTCCGCCCGGCAATCGTGATCTCGACTGCCGCATAGATGTCGTAACCCAGGTCTTCACTAGGATGGGCGACCGTGGGCGCCTTCGCCGTGGGCGCCAGGAGTTTTACCTTGAGCATGGGAAGAGAATACGACGGCGCAGCGATGACGCGAAGCGTCGCTGCACTAACCACATAACTTCAGCCTTTCGCCCCTTCGGGGCTGGATTGAGGAGCCGCATGAACAGCCGCAGGGACCGACAGACCTATTGCGGAATCGCCGCTGCCATCGCCAGCTTCTTGACCACGCGCCTTCCCACGATCTCGTAATTTCCGGCGAGCACGATGTTGATGGCCTCGGTGTAGGCGATGTGCTCCTGCTCCAGGACGCGCGACGCCAGCAAGTGATCGTCATCGGTGTCGAGCACCGGCACCGCCCGTTGCACCACGATCGCCCCGTGGTCCAGGTGTTCGTCCACAAAATGCACCGTGCAGCCGGATACCTTCACGCCGTACTCGATCGCCTGCTTCTGCGCCTCCAGGCCGGGGAACGCGGGCAGCAGCGACGGATGAATATTGAGAATCCGGTTGGGAAATGAGCGGATGAACAGCGGTGACAGCAGCCGCATGTATCCCGCCATGCAGACGAGATCCACCCGCTTTTCGTTCAGCGCCGCGACCACGTCGGCATCGTGCTCCTCGCGCTGGCGTCCCTTGCTGGGGATGACGCGAGCGTCCAGCCCGAGCTTGCGCGCGTACTCGATGCCCGGCGCCTCCGGGCGATTGGAGATCACGATGGCAATTTCCGCGTTAATGCGGCCTTGTTTTACCGATTCCGCAATGGCGGCGAAGTTGGTCCCGCGTCCGGAAAGGAGGATTCCGAGCTTTTTCATGCGAGGTATTTTGTAGGGGATTGACGGAAAAATCTACCACCGAGTCACCGAGAATACCGAGGATCACGGAGTCCCTTATTCAATAACGGGAAACACTCATGTTTCTCGGTATTGCTCGGCGCCCTCTGTGTCTCGGTGGTGAATAGGAACTCAGGAATACAGCACTTTGCGCTCGCCCTTCACGATCCTGCCGATGGTGTATCCCTTCTCGCCGGCGCGCTCCAGCACCGTCTGCACCTTCTTGAATTTCTTGGGCGGGACCACCATGATCATGCCGATCCCCATGTTGAAGGCGCGCATCATCTCGTCCTGCGGGATGCCGCCGAGCTGTTGCAGGTGCTGGAAGATCGGCTGTTCCGGCCAGGTGCCCATCTCGATCACCGCCGCCGTGCCCTTGGGCAGCGCGCGCGGCAGGTTCTGGGTCATGCCGCCGCCGGTGATGTGCGCCAGGGCCGAGATCGTTTCTCCGTCCAGCAGCTTCTTCAGCAGAGGCCAGTAGCTCTTGTGCACGCGCATCAGCTCGTTGCCAACCTTGTTCTTCAGTTCGTTGACGTAGGTTTCCGGCGAGTAATGCGCGGTTTCGAACAGCAACTTACGAGCCAGGGCGTAGCCGTTGGTATGCAACCCATTCGACGCCAATCCGACTAGCACGTCCCCCACCTGCACGTTTTTTCCGGTGATCACCCTCTCCCGGTCCACGACTCCGACGATGAATCCCGCCAGGTCATAGTCGCCGTGCTCGTAGAATCCGGGCATCTCCGCCGTCTCGCCGCCGATGAGGGCGCAGCCGTTGTGCTTGCAAGCGTCGGCGATGCCGGCCACCACCCGCTCGGCGATGTCCGGATCCAGTTTACCGGTGGCGAAGTAGTCCATGAAGAACAGCGGCGCCGCGCCCTGCACGGCGATGTCGTTGACACAATGGTTCACCAGGTCGCCGCCAATGGTGTGGTGCAGGTTCATCTCGAAGGCCACCTTCAACTTCGTTCCCACTCCGTCCACGCTCGCCACCAGCACCGGGTCCTTGTACTTCTGCTTGTCCAGGGCGAACATTCCTCCAAAGCTGCCAATCTCGCTCAGCACGTTCTTGGTGAAGGTCTTGTGGGCAAGATACCGGATGCGCTGCTTGGCGCGGGCGGCGCGTTCCAGGTCAACCCCGGCATCGGCGTAGGTGACCGTCGTGCGGTTGGGATCGTTCTCGGGCAAGGGCGTGACGTCCGTTACGAGGGAATCAGAGCCGGGCAGAACGCTTCATTCTACCATTGCGCACGCACCAACCCGCGCGCGGCTGGCCCACGAAATTGGCGTCCCTGCAGGGCGCACACGCACCCAGGCCGTACCAGCCGTGCCTCTCAGCCTATTTCAGGAGATACCCGGAGAAGTGATAGGCCACCATTCCCAGCAGGCCCAGCGCTGCGGCTGCGTATCCCGTATAGATCCAGAAATTCCGATTGCTCTCCACTCTTGGTGTCGCCGGCGCCGGCGGGTTGTTAGGAGTAGTTGCCTGCTGCATTTGTCCTCCAGCCGCATACTTGTTTCCCCGGTTGCACCCGGGAACCTCATTTATGAGGGCGATGTGAAATGCAATCAACCAGCGCCCGCGGCTTTCAACACCGTGGCACCCCACATGAATATCGCGATTCTACTCCAGGTTCCAAACTTCTGTCGCCGAAAACATGCTCCGGCGAGGGTTCTGGCCGGTGCCTACCCTCCACCGCGAAGGGCGCAAACAGGAATGTGATCGCCCCGGCTCCCCCTCCGACCCGGAAACGGTTACACTCGGTAGTTCGTCCGCAGGAGCAGATCTGCCATGGACCAGGTCGCCCAGCCCGCGCTCAGGCTGTCCACCACCGACAAAGCGCACGACGTGCTTCGCACCGAGGGTCAACCTCTGGACGCGCTCTTCCATCCCAAGACCGTGGCCGTCATCGGCGCCACCGAGCGCCCCGGCTCCATCGGGCGCCGCGTCCTCTGGGCCCTGCTCAGCAGTCCCTTCGGCGGTACTGTGTACCCCGTCAGCAAGGACCGACCCAGCGTGCTCGGGATCAAGGCCTATCCCAACGTCGCCGCTGTCCCCGAGCCGGTGGACATGGCCGTCATCGCCACGCCCGCCGCCACCGTTCCCGGCATCATCGGCGAATGTGTACAGGCAGGCGTGAAAACCGCCGTCGTCATCTCCGCCGGCTTCAAGGAGCACGGCGAAGCCGGCCTGGAACTGGAGCGCCAGATCGCCGACCGCATCCAGGGCACTGGCCTGCGCGTGGTCGGCCCCAACTGCCTTGGCGTCATGAACCCGCTCATCGGTCTGAACGCCACCTTTTCGCAACAGATCGCGCGGCCCGGCAACGTCGCCTTTCTAAGCCAGAGCGGCGCTCTCTGCACCGCCATTCTCGACTGGAGCCTGCGCGAGTTGGTCGGCTTCAGCGCCTTCGTCTCCGTCGGCTCCATGATCGACGTCGGCTGGGGCGACCTGATCGATTACCTCGGCAACGACAGCCGCACCCAGTCCATCCTCATCTACATGGAATCCATCGGTGACGCGCGCGCGTTCCTCTCCGCGGCGCGCGAAGTTTCACTCAACAAGCCGATCATCGTGATCAAGGCCGGGCGCACGGAAGCCGCCGCCAAGGCCGCCGCGTCGCATACCGGCGCCCTGGTCGGTAGCGACGAGGTGCTCGATGCCGCCTTCCGCCGCAGCGGCGTGCTGCGCGTCGCTTCCATCTCCGACATTTTTTACATGTCGGAAGTTCTGGCCAAGCAGCCTCGCCCGCGCGGACCCCGGCTTGCCATCCTGACCAACGCCGGCGGCCCGGGCGTGCTCGCCGCCGACGGTCTCGCGGCCCAAGGCGGCGAACTCGCCGAACTTTCCTCCGAGACCCTGCAGCAACTCGACAAGCTCCTGCCGCCGCACTGGAGTCACGGCAATCCCATTGACATCCTCGGCGATGCCGGCCCGGATCGTTACGGCAAGGCGCTGGAGATCGCGCTCAACGACCCTAATGCCGACGGCATCCTGGTGCTCACCGCGCCCCAGGGCTTGGCCGAGCCCACCAAGATCGCCGAACTTCTCAAGCCCTACGCCGCCGCCACCGGCAAGCCCATCCTCGCCTGCTTTATGGGCGGCGCGGAAATCGTTGCCGCCAACGAAATCCTGAATCTTGCCGGTATCCCGACCTTCCAGTTTCCCGATACAGCCACCCGCGCCTTCACCTACATGTGGCGCTACAGTTACAACCTGCGCGGACTCTACGAAACTCCGGTGTTGCGCAGCCAGACCGAGCGCGAGCCCGACCGCAACACCGTCGTTCGACTCATCCAGGGGGCGCGTGACGAAGCACGTTGCTTGCTTTCGGAAGCCGAATCCAAGCAGCTCTTATCCGCCTACTTCATCCCCACCGTCGAAACCCGCGTGGCCGCCACCGCCGACGAAGCCGTGGCCCATGCCGACGCTATCGCTTACCCGGTCGTGCTCAAGTTGCACTCGCACACGCTTACGCACAAGACCGACGTCGGCGGCGTGCAACTCGATCTCAAGGACGCGGCCGCCGTCCGCGCCGCCTTCCAGAAGATCGAGGACAACGTCGGCGCCCGGGCCGGCCGCGAGCATTTTCTCGGCGTGACCGTGCAGCCCATGATTGCGCGCGACGGTTACGAACTGATCATCGGCAGCAGCATTGACCCGCAGTTCGGCCCGGTGCTGCTGTTCGGACGAGGCGGCCTGTTGGTGGAAATCGAGCACGACCGCGCCCTCGCCCTTCCTCCGCTCAACACCACACTCGCCCGCCGCATGATGGAGCAAACCCGGATCTACAAAGCCCTGCAGGGCGTGCGCGGCCTTCCCGGCGCCGACCTGCCGGGGCTGGAAACGCTGCTGGTGAATTTCAGCCGGCTGGTGGTCGAGCAGCCCTGGATCAAGGAAATTGACATCAACCCGCTGCTCGCCGGCGGCGATCGCCTCCTCGCGCTGGACGCCCGCGTCGTCCTTCACCCCGCTGGCACGCTGGAAGAGCAGCTTCCGCGTCCGGTGATCCGTCCCTATCCGCAGCAGTACGTCGGCGAATGCACCATGAAGGACGGGGTCAAGGTCACCATCCGGCCCATCCGCCCCGAAGACGAGCCGGTGATGATCGACTTCCACAGCCGTCTGTCTGACCGCAGCGTTTACCTGCGCTACTTCCAGCCGCTCAAGCTGACCCAGCGCACCGCGCATGAGCGCCTCACTCGCATCTGCTTCATCGATTACAACCGCGAAATGGCGCTGGTCACCGAGCTCAAGCATCCCGACGGCCATGGCGAGATTCTGGCGGTCGGACGACTCAGCAAATTGCACGGCCGCAACGAGGCTGAAATCGCCGTCCTGGTCCGCGACGAATACCAGCACAAGGGCCTGGGCACCGAACTGGTCAGCCGCCTCCTTCAGATCGCCAAGGACGAGAAGCTCCAGTATGTGGTGTCCACCATGCTCGGCGTCAACCGCGAGATGCGCGCCATCTGCAAGCGCCTCAACTTCCAGCTCAGCCTGGATATGGAAGAGAACCTCGTCAACGCGCGGGCCACGCTGACCTAGCGCAACGTCCGCCAGCCACTGACCACTGGACACTGGCTACTGGCCCCTATTTGCGATACAACTGCTCTATCCCCATGAAGCTGATTGCCGTCCTATTCTTTCTCGTTTCCGCCGCCGTCTCCCAAACCGTTCCCCCCTCCCCGAGCGCCGCCGAGAAGGACGACTACTCCCAGGAGCCCTACGTTGTCGAATCGCAGCGCACCGTCTATCGCTTCGAAAACGACGGCACCGGGCGCAAGGAAACCACCGCCCGTATCCGGGTGCAGAGCGAGGCCGGGGTCGAGCTTCTCGGCCAGCTCGTCTTCGGCTACAACTCCGCCAACGAGAGCGTGCAGATTCCCTACGTGCGCGTCCTCAAGTCCGACGGCACGGTCGTCACCGCCTCCGCCACCGCGGTCCAGGACCTGACTGCGCCCGTCGCCCGCGAAGCACCGGTTTACACCGACTACCACCAGAAGCACGTCACCGTTCCCGGGCTCCGTCCCGGCGAAGTGCTCGAATACCAGGTGGTCACCGCCATCACCACGGCTCTGGCGCCCGGCGAATTCTGGATGGAGCACCACTTCTTCGACTCCGGCATCATTCTCGACGACCGCCTCGAGGTCAACATTCCGCGCGACCGCGCCGTCAAGCTGAAAACCCGCCCCGGTCACGATCCCACCATCACGGACCTGGGCGACCGCCGCATCTACCGCTGGGTCTCCTCGCATAAACAACGTGAAGACGACGACACCGACAAGAAGAAAAAACGCAAGCTCCAGCCCGAACCCCCCGACGTACAGATGACCACCTTCGCCTCCTGGGAAAGCCTTGGCCGCTGGTACGCCGACCTGGAACGCGACCGCCGCCAGCCTTCCGACGCCGTGCGCGCCCGCGCCGCGGAACTGGTCAAGGGCCGCAACACAGACATCGAGAAGTTGCAGGCCATCTACGATTACGTCGCCAAGGATTTCCGCTACGTCAGCCTGTCGTTCGGGCTGGGCCGCTATCAGCCGCACTCCGCCGACGAAGTCCTCTCCAACCAGTACGGCGACTGCAAGGACAAGCACACCCTGCTCGAGGGTCTGCTGGAAGCCATCGGCATTCGCGCCTCCTCCGCGCTGATGAATTCCAAGCGCAAGATTGACCCCGATCTCCCTTCGCCTTCGCAGTTCGATCACGTCATCAGCGTGGTTCCCATCGGCAAGGAAATGGTCTGGCTCGATACCACCACGGAAATCGCGCCCTTCCGCCTGATCTCTTACAACCTCCGCAAGAAGAAGGCGCTTGTCGTTCCCCCCACCGGCGCCGCCCAGTTAGTGGAAACCCCCGCCGATGCGACCGTCGCCAATGTCCAGGTGATCGAAACCGAAGGCAAGGTCAGCGAACTGGGCAAGCTCACCGCGCACGTACGTCTCGCCTTCAGCGGCGACAGCGAGCTCCCGCTGCGCGTCGCTTTTCGCCAGGTGCCGAATGCGCGCTGGAAGGATTTGGCGCAGGTGGTGGCTCAGCTCGAAGGCCTACGTGGCGATGCCAGCAACGTGAAAGCTGACGATCCCTCCGACAACCGCGGCCCCTTCCATCTGGAATTCGATATTGCGCAGTCCAATTTCCTTGACTGGTCCAAGCGCCAGTCGCAGCTCGACCTGCCGCTCGCCCGAGTGCGCCTGCCCGATCTCTCCGACGCCGACGAAAATTCCGCCGAGCCCATCGAGATTGGCGCTCCCGGCAGCATCACCGTGCGTCTGAAGATCGAGCTGCCCTCCACCTTCACCGCGCGCGCCCCACTGCCCTTCCAGATGAAGCGCGACTACGCCGAGTACCGCGCCGCTTACGACCTCAAGGGCAACACCTTCACGACCGAGCGCGCCATGATCCTGCGCGCCCGCGAAATTCCCGCCGCCCGCCTGCGCGATTACGCCGCGTTCCGCCGCGCCATCGTCGCCGACGAAGCCCAGCAGCTCGCCCTCGACAACACCCAGCAGGGCTCGCCCAAGCCGCCCGAGAATGTCAAGGCGCAGGAGCTTTACGAAGCCGGGCTCAGCGCGCTGCAGGCGCGGAATTATCGTGCCGCCGCCGATCTGTTGCAGCGCGTCGTCGAACTCGAACCCCAGCACAAAACGGCGTGGAACGATCTCGGCAACGCCTACCTGGCGCAGCGCCGCACCGACGAAGCCATCCAGGCCTTCCGCAAGCAGATCGAGATCAACCCCTTCGACGAGTTCGCCTTCAACAATCTCGGCCGCGCCTGGTGGGACAAGCGCGACTACGCCAAGGCCGCCGAATCGTTCCAGACGCAGATCGACGTCAACCCGCTCGACAAGTTTGCCCACCGCAACCTCGGCGCCATGTACCTGGAGCAGCACAAGAACCGCGAGGCGCTCCCCGAACTGGAAAAAGCCGCGTCCCTCAACCCCCAGGACGCGCAGGCGTTTGTCAGCCTCGGGCAGGCGCAGCTCGAACTCGGCGACGACGCCGAGGCGCTCGCCTCCTTCGCCCGCGCCGCCAAGATCGCGCCCGCTCCCGGCATCTGGAACAATATCGCCTACCAGCTCAGCCTGAAGAACACGCACCTCGATCTCGCCCAGCAATACGCCGAATCCGCCGTCGCCTCCACCGCCGCCGCGCTGCGCAATCTCACCGCCGATACCATGCAGTTCGAGCAGCAGGCGCTCGTCATCGGCCTGGCGGCGCAGTGGGACACTCTCGGCTGGGTGCACTTCCAACGCGGCAACCTCGACAAGGCCGAGCAGTTCATCGGCGCCGCCTGGCTCCTGGGACAACACGGCGAGGTCGGCGATCACCTGGCGCAGATCCACCAAAAGCGCGGCGAAAAAGAGAAAGCCATTCAGATGTACGCCCAGGCCCTCGCCGCCTATAAGCCGCTGCCGGAAACCCGTCAGCGCCTCGCCGCCCTGCTCGCTCCTCCCGCCCCAAAGCAGGCCGGCGCCTCCAGCGACGACAAGACTGCCGATGAGGCGGTCAAGAAACCGGCGGCCAGGAAAGTCGCCGGCAAAAGCGCCGTCCAGAACCCGGTGCTTGATGCGAAGATCGACGCGCTGGTCGAAAAGGCCCGCCACCAGTTGGAAGCGCTGCGCACCGTCGGCCTCGGACCGCTGGTGCGGGAATCCGCGCAGGCCGATTTTTATCTCGTCGTCGGTCCCGGCCCGAAAGTCGAGGACGCGCGTTTCATCAGCGGCAGCGACAAGCTCAAGCCCTTCGCCGACGCTCTCCGCGCCGCCAAAGTCAACTTCACCTTCCCCGACAGCACCCCCACGCGCCTGCTCCGCCGCGGCACGCTCTCCTGCGCCCCCGCCGCCGACTGCAAATTCGTTCTTCTCCCCGCCGACGACCTTTCCGGCGCGCAGTGACCTTGTGGCACACGCGCCCCGCCTGTGCTGGAGGAAGCCGAAGGCCCAAGCCCGTGGAGTTCACAATCGCCTACTTGATGAAATATCCGCCAACCCTCCACCGCCCGTCCTTGTCCAGCATCGCAGTGACTGTTTCCACCCCCGCCTTCTTGTGCTCAAAGCTGCTTTCGTACTGAATCACGACGTACTCGCCATCGGGTGCGCCGGGCAATTGCGTCGTGTACTTTGCCGAAAGCAACTCTCGGGACACCACCTTGCCCAGCGGTGTGCGAGTCGCCCCCAGCATCTTTTTCCAATCCTCCTTGCTGACCGCGGCTTTGAAGTATGTCGCCGCATCGTCCCAGCTCTGGGCGTAATTGCCGGAATCAACCACCTTCAGCCAGCCGTCCGCTGCGCCTTCCGCGGCTTTCACTTTGCTCTGCGCCATCGCTGAAAGTGCCAGGCTCATGCCAATCGCAAACACGACAAAAACGCGCGTCTTCATTGCTGTTTCTCCAACATCCCGACTTCGGGGCGGCCAATAGTAACCGGGACTGCAGGGTTGCCCCACCCTTATCTCGCCCGCTGTTGGCGAGATAGGGTGGGTCTTCACGTCAATCTGAACCGCCTTAATATCGCCCTGCGCGACGCGGCCGTGGACGCCTACAACGGCAAATCATTTACGCCGACCAGTCCTCCGGCCGCGCCGCTGCCGCCCTAGTCTTTGTCTCTATCGTCTTTATCGTCTTTGTCCCCATCGCCCTTCAGCGGAGGAATCCGTGCCTCGATCTTCGACACGGTGTAGCGATTCACCTGCGCCGTCCACCCCGAATCAACCGCCACGTAAGCGGCATTGAAGATCCGCAGGTCCAGCGCCAGGTTGGTCACATACAGCCAGTGTCCGTCGGCGCTAAACGCCGGGCTGGCCGGGAACAGCAGGCCGCGCGGCACGCCCTCGTCGCTCACGCCGCCAAAATCGCCCAGCTTGGCAATCGCTTTGCCTGTCGGGTCCACCACCACGATCTCGTCCCCCTGATTCGCCGCCACCCACAGGTTGTCGTGCTTGTCGATGGCGATCCCGTCCGCCCCGTTGATGCTGTTGATGAACACCGAGACGGCGCCCGACGTGCCGTCCTCATTTACAGCGATCTTCAACACGGTGTCGTTCCCGGTGTTGGCGACGAACATTGCGCTGCCCGCGCGATTGAACACCATCCCGTTGGCGCCGAACGGAGGCACGCCGCTGGTGGTCAATAGCGGATCGCTGGCCCATGCCGTCCCCGTCCCGCCCGTACTTCCGGTCTTCCAGATGACTCCCTGGAACGAATCCGACACATACACGTTCCCCGCTTTGTCGAAGGTCAGCGCGTTGAGCCCGGGGCTGGCCGGATTGCCCGGCGTCATGAACACCGACGATGTACCCGTCACCGGGTTCACCTTCAGCACTTGCCCCGCGCCGAAGTCAAGCACTAGCAGCGACCCGTTAGGATGGAATGCCAGCCCCAGCAGGTGCGAGGTCGAGCCCGCAATGCTCACCTGCCGCAGCAATCTTCCGTGCGGCGAATATACGTACATTTGCCCTTGGCCCGACACGCCGCCGCCGGCGTTGAAACCGAAGGTGGCGACGTACACTTTGCCGTCGGGGCCCACCGTCAGCCCTTCCGGTCCAGTTGCGCCATCCGGCAATACGGCGAAGGTAAACGCGGGATTGCGGTGCCACGCCGCCGCCGGAATCGCCGCACTCAGCACCATGCTCAACGCCAGCACTGCAAACAGCCATCTCGTCTTCATCATCGTCATTTCCTCTTTCTCTTTCTTTTGGCTTGATGTTGGCCGCCCGGTGGGTAAGGTCACGCGTCCAGATGCAACTCGCCTCCTGCGCGCCGAACTTTTTTCGTCCCCGCTCCGAACTACGGACTACCGGCTACCGAAAACGCGCGAACGTACTAGAATCTCCCCATGAGCACCACACTAACGCCAGTCAAGAGCTTCGGATTCCTCCTCGACGGACACTGGATCACCGAAGGCGCACTGCACGAGATTCGCGCTCCCTACGATCAAGAAGTCGTCGGCGCCGTCGTGTACGGCACGCGGCGGCACGCCGAGGCCGCCATTGCGGCTGCCGTGAAAGCCTTCGAGACCACGCGCCGCCTGCCTGCCTACGAACGCCAGCGCGTGCTGCGCTGCGTTGCCGAAGCGCTGGTCGCGCGCAAGGACGAGTTTGCCAAGGTTCTGGCGCGCGAGGCCGGTAAGCCGCTCAAGCAGGCTCGCGCCGAAGTCGAGCGCGCCATCTCGACCTTCTTCATCGCCGCCGAAGAGAGCACGCGCATCAACGGCGAGGTTCTGCCGCTGGACACCGCCCCGGCGGCCCCCGGACGCTGGGGCATCGTGAAGCGCTTTCCGCTGGGCCCCATCTCGGCGATCACGCCCTTTAACTTCCCTTTGAACCTGGTGGCGCACAAGCTCGCGCCCGCCATCGCCTGCGGCTGCACCGTGGTCTTGAAGCCGCCGCCACAGGACCCGCTCAGTGCGCTCATGCTCGCCGAACTCGTGCAGCAGGCCGGCTGGCCCGACGGCGCGCTCAACGTGCTCACCCTCAGCAACGAGGACGCCGCGCCGCTGGTCAGCGACGAGCGCATCAAGCTGCTGAGCTTTACCGGCAGTTCCGCCGCCGGCTGGGAGCTGAAGAAGAAAGCCGGCAAGAAGCGCGTCGTGCTGGAACTGGGCGGCAATGCCGGTTGCATCGTGCACGGCGATGCCGACCTGAAGCAGGCTGCCGAGCGGTGCGTTACCGGCGGATTCGGCTATGCCGGGCAGACCTGCATCTCGGTGCAGCGAATTTTTGTCGAGCGCAAAGCCATGCCGGAGTTCACGGACCACTTGGTGGCGGGCGCGCGGAAATTGAAAATCGGCGATCCGCTGGACGCGAGCACGGATGTTGGCCCGATGATCCGCGAAGCCGATGCCGTCCGCGCCGTCGAGTGGATCGAGGAAGCGGTCGCCGGCGGCGCCAAGCTGTTGTGCGGCGGCCAGCGCAAAGGCTGGTTCGTGCATCCGACGGTGCTCACCGGCACCAAGCCGAGCATGCGCGTGAATTGTTTGGAGGTTTTCGCGCCGGTCGTCACGGTCGAGCCCTACGACGATTTCCATGAAGCCTTGCGCCGCGTCAACGATTCGCCCTGGGGATTGCAGGCCGGAGTGTTTACCCGCGACGCGCGCCTGATCTTCCGCGCCTTTGAAGAACTGCAGGTCGGCGGCGTCATCGCCGGTGACATCCCCACCTGGCGCATGGACCAGATGCCCTACGGCGGCGTGAAGGATTCCGGCCTCGGCCGCGAAGGGCTGAAGTACGCGATCGAGGAAATGACGGAGCGGAAGCTGCTGGTGATGAACGTTCAGTAGTTGGTAGTCGGAAATTAGCGAAAATCGAGAGCGCGACCACCACCACCACCGGATCGCGCTCCATCTTCCGCCAACTATCTGCCCGAGATACAAGTCTGAACGAAATTTTCTTGGTGCGTGAGAGCGGCCTGGATCATCTTCGTCAATGCAACCGTGGGGTGCGAACCGCGCATCGGCTGTTAACTGGCGTGGGAATATACCCGGTATTTTTCATTGGCCCACGGTTGCCGATTAAGGGCATAGGTCTCGGCTCTCCTAACGGTGCAAAACGGCGCCGACGAGGCCGCGCGGGATGGCGACATCGACGGCGGCTCCTCCGGGCGTTTGGGCGGTCCGGCGGCGGAAAAACGTCGTGGGACGATTTGCTACAATCACGGGTTTTCGTGACATACGTCACGATAACGTGTGATGGACTACGGCGGAACGAATTCCACCGCTACATCCGCAACCCAGCAAGACGAGGAACGGGCGGATAGATGGCCCAGGTATTCCACCGCAGCACGAACACAATCTCGAGAGTGTCCATCGCGCTGAGCGTGGTGGCCGTGGCGGTATTTTTTTTCGCGGCCGAGCAGGTGCAAAGGTCGCCGTACACGAGCTGGCGCGGGGTGGCGCGGACGCAAGCGGTGCCGTTCAGTCACCAGCACCACGTCGGGGGGCTGGGCATCGACTGCCGCTACTGCCACACCACGGTCGAGGTTTCGAGCTTCGCCGGCATCCCGCCGACCAAGACGTGCATGAACTGCCACGCGCAGATCTGGACCAACGCCGAGATGCTGGCGCCGGTGCGGGAGAGCTTCCGCTCGGGGAAGTCCCTGGTGTGGGAGCGGGCCGACCAGATCCCCGACTTCGTGTATTTCGATCACAGCATTCATATCAACAAGGGCGTGGGATGCGCGTCGTGCCACGGGCCGGTGGACCGTATGCCGCTGATGTACGCGGAGAATTCGCTGCAGATGGAGTGGTGCCTGAACTGCCATCGCGCGCCGGAGAAGTTCCTGCGTCCGCGGTCGGAAATTTTCGATATGCGCTATGAGCCGCCCAGCGGGGAAAAGCCGCTGGAGGTGGACGGGAAAAAATTTGCCGACCAGCAGTCGCTGGGGACTTATTTGAAGACCAAGTACCGGGTGCGGAGCGTGAACGACATGACGAGTTGCGACACGTGTCATCGGTGAAGCGTCGTTGGTCGTTAGTCGTTGGCAGAAGCGTCGATGGTCGTTGGCAGAAGCGGATTCCTCGCTCCGCTCGGAATGGCAAATTTGATGGGGTTGATGAGAACAAGTAGCTAACGGGGAAGATGGAAGAGTCAACTAAAGACGAGTTGGTGCAGATTCGGCCTTCGGGCGGCACGGCGCTTGATCTCGATGCGGTGCGGGCGAAGCTGGAGGCGGCGCGGGGGCCGCAGTACTGGCGCTGCCTGGAGGAGCTGGCGGACAGCGAGGGCTTCGAGGAACTGCTGCATCGGGAATTTCCGCGGCAGGCGAGCGAGTGGGTAGGCGGCGACTTTTCGCGGCGGAATTTTCTCAAGCTGATGAGCGCGTCGCTGGCGCTGGCCGGATTGAGCGGCTGCACCAAGCTGCCGGTGGAAAGCATTGTCCCCTACGTGCGGCAACCGGAGGAGATCGTTCCCGGGCGGCCACTGTTTTTCGCGACGGCGATGGACTTTGGCGGATACGCGGAGCCGCTGCTGGCGTGCAGTTACGAGGGGCGCCCGACCAAGCTGGAAGGCAATCCCGAGCATCCGGCCAGCCAGGGCGCGACCGACGTGTACGCGCAGGCGGCCCTGCTGGATTTGTACGATCCCGAGCGCTCGCAGACGAGCACGTACGGCGGCGAGGTGCGGCCGTGGTCGTCGTTCGTGGGCGCGATGCAGGGGCCGATCGCGGCGCAGAAAGCGGCGGGCGGCGCCGGCTTCCGGCTGCTGACGCAGGCGGTGTCGTCGCCGACGCTGCTGGCGCAGATCCGCACTCTGCAACAGACCTTCCCGCGGATGAAGTGGCGCCAGTGGCAGCCGGTGAACCGCGACGGCGCGCGCGGCGGAGCGCAGATGGCCTTCGGGCAACCGTTGGAAACGCGCTACCTGCTGGAAAACGCCGACATCGTGGTGTCGCTCGACGCCGACTTCTTGGCCAGCGGCTTCCCCGGATTTCTCATGCACACGCGGGAGTGGGCGCGGCGGCGCAATCCGGATAATCCGGCGGGCATGAACCGCACGTATGCCATCGAGAGCACGCCGACGAACTCGGGCTTCAAAGCCGATCATCGGCTGCCGGTGCGGGCGTCGGAGGTGGAGCAGTACGCGCGGGCGCTGGCGTCGCGGCTGGGCGTAAGCGCCGGCGGTACGGCGCGCCCGGAACACAACGCGTGGCTCGACGCGCTGGCGAAGGATTTGCAGAAGCATCGCGGAAGGTCGGCGATCATTCCCGGCGAATACCAGCCGCCGATGGTGCATGCGCTGGCTCATGCGATGAACGAAGCGCTGGGCGCCGTGGGCACGACGGTGATCTATACCGATCCCGTCGTCGAAGGCCCGGTGAGCCAGGCGGAGTCGATCAAGGAGCTGGTCGCCGAGATGAACGCCGGGAAAGTGGAGTTGCTTCTGATTTTGGGCGGCAATCCGGTGTTCGACGCGCCGGCGGACCTGGACCTGGCAGCGGCGATGGGCAAGGTGCCGCTGCGAATTCACCACGGGATTTATCAGAACGAAACCTCGGTGTACGCGCACTGGCACGTGAATGCGGCGCATTTCCTCGAAGAGTGGAGCGACACGCGCGCCATCAACGGGATGGTGAGCATCGTGCAGCCGCTGATTGCGCCGCTGTACGGCGGGCGGAGCGCGCATGAGGTGCTGGCGGTTTTCGGCGGTCAACCGGATACATCGTCTTACGAGCTGGTTCGGGCGTATTGGAAGTCGCAGTACAAAGGCGCGGATTTCGAGGGATTCTGGCGGCGCGCCGTGCACGACGGCTTCATGGAGGGCACGGAGTTCAAGCCAAAGCCGCTGCGAACCTCGACGAATGCGTTCTTGGGATCTTCGCTCCGGACCGAACTTTCTGGTAAAGGTCCACTGCCGCTGCCTGGGGTCGAGGGTCCGCAGGTTTCATCAGCCTCGCGGGATCACTCGTTCGAGATCGTTTTCCGGCACGATCCCAGCGTGTACGACGGACGGTTCGCCAACAACGCGTGGCTGCAAGAGCTGGAAAAGCCGGTTACCAAGCTGACCTGGGACAACGTGGTGTACATCAGCCCGGCCGACGCGCGGAGGTTGGAAGTGCCGCCGGGGCAGGACACCACGATGGTGAAGCTGAGCTATCGCGGCCGGGAGGTCGAGGCGCCGCTGTGGCCGCAGCCGGGACAGCCGGATGGATGCCTGACGGCGTTCTTCGGATACGGGCGCACGCACGCGGGCCGGACGGGCAACGGCCAGGGCTTCAATGCCTATCAAGTGCGTCCTTCCGATGCGCTGAACTTCGGCGGCGGAGCCAAGGTCAGCAAGACGGGCGCGACGTACAAAGTGGCGTCGCTGCAGGGCTACCAGGCTCTGGAAGGGCGCAACATCGTGCGCGCGGCACCCCTGGAGACCTACCAGCAGAACCCGAATTTCGCGCACGAAAACAACGTCGCGCCGCCGCGCCAGGACACGCTCTATCCGGATTACCAGTACCAGGAGTACGCCTGGGGGATGGAGATCGACCTGAACTCGTGCGTGGGATGCAACGCCTGCATCATCGCGTGCCAGGCGGAGAACAACATCCCGGTAGTCGGGAAATATCAGACGCTCCGCGGGCGCAAGATGCACTGGCTGCGGGTGGACGGCTACTACGAGGGCGACCCGGCGAACCCGCGCATGTACTTCGAACCGCTGCCGTGCATGCAGTGCGAGGATGCGCCCTGCGAGGTGGTGTGCCCGGTGGGAGCGACGGTGCACAGCAGCGAGGGGCTGAACGACATGGTCTACAACCGCTGCGTGGGCACGCGCTATTGCCAGAACAATTGCCCGTGGAAGGTGCGCCGGTTCAACTTCCTGCTGTTCAACGATTGGAATACGCCGCAGACCAAGATGGTGCGCAACCCGGAGGTCACGGTGCGCAGCCGCGGGGTGATGGAGAAGTGCACCTACTGCGTGCAGCGGATCACGAACGGGCGGATCGCGGCGGAAGAAGCCGACCGGCGAGTGCGCGACGGCGAGATCCAGACGGCGTGCCAGCAGGTGTGCCCGGCAAAGGCGATCGTCTTCGGCGACATCAATGACCGGAACAGCTCGGTGCGCCGGTTGAAGCAGCACCCGCGCAATTACGGGGTGCTGGAAGAGCTGAATACGCGGCCGCGGACGACCTACATGGCGGCGGTGCTCAATCCGAACCCCGAAATTCCCGTCATCAACAGGCAGCAGCAGCCGGAGCAAAATTTCTGATGGAGCATAAACATCCAGTCGAGGCGATGGCAGGCGGGCAAGGGCAGCCACCGGTATTGCAGCCGGGGTACACGTTCGCCACCATCACCGACAAGATCAGCGCCATCGTGCTGACCAGGCAGACGCCGCTAGGCTGGTTCGTGGGCGTGGGCATCGCGGGAATGCTTTCGGCGGTGCTGCTGTACGC
The DNA here is from genome assembly GCA_020073285.1 of Terriglobia bacterium. GTDB lineage: Bacteria > Acidobacteriota > Terriglobia > Terriglobales > Acidobacteriaceae > JAIQGF01. Next base: position 18,806 of record JAIQFM010000001.1, read on the forward strand.
GGTCAGTTTCCTGATGTACCAGGGCGTGGGTATCTGGGGCATCAACCACCCGATAGGGTGGGGCCTGGCGATCGTCAACTTCGTGTGGTGGATCGGAATCGGGCACGCGGGGACGCTGATCTCGGCGATTTTGCTGCTGCTGCGGCAGTCGTGGCGTAATTCGATCAACCGCTTCGCGGAGGCGATGACGATCTTTGCGGTCATGCAGGCGGGCCTGTTCCCGCTGCTGCACCTGGGGCGGCCGTGGCTATTCTACTGGCTGTTTCCCTATCCCAACACCATGACGGTGTGGCCGCAGTTCCGCAGCCCGCTGGTGTGGGACGTGTTCGCGGTCTCGACTTATTTCACGATTTCGCTGGTGTTTTGGTACATCGGGCTGGTGCCGGACATGGCCACGCTGCGCGACCGGGCGCAGAACCGCGCGGCGCGCATGATCTACGCGGTGCTGGCGCTGGGATGGCGAGGCTCGGCGCGGCACTGGCACCGTTATGAGACGGCGTACCTGCTGCTGGCCGGACTGGCGACGCCGCTGGTGCTGTCGGTGCACACGGTGGTGAGCTTCGACTTCACCATCGCCATCGTGCCGGGATGGCACAGCACCATCTTCCCGCCGTACTTCGTGGCGGGCGCGATCTATTCCGGGTTCGCCATGGTGCTGATCCTGGCGATTCCCATCCGCCACATCTACAACCTGGAAGACATGATCACCGACCGGCACCTGGATAACTGCGCCAAGATCATGCTGGCGACCGGGCTGATCGTCGCCTACGGCTACATCATGGAAACCTTCATGGCGTGGTACGGCGGAAACCTCTACGACAAGCACCTGATCTGGAACCGCATGCACGGGCCGTACCGGGCGCTGTACTGGGCGCTGATTGCGATCAACGTCGGGTTCGTCAACGTGCTGTGGACGAAGAAGGTGAGGTTCACGCCCAAGCTGCTGTGGTTCGTCTCCCTCGTTGTCCTGGTGGCGATGTGGCTGGAGCGGTTCGTGATCGTGGTGGTCAGCCTGTCGCAGGACTTTCTGCCATCTTCGTGGGGGATTTACATTCCGACGCGTTGGGACTGGGCGACGTTCATCGGAACCATCGGGTTCTTTGCGCTGTGCTTCCTGCTGTTCATCCGCGTGATGCCGATGATTTCCATCGCCGAGATGAAAAGCCTGCTGCCCTCGTCGGAGGCGAAAGCGCCGCTGGAGTCGGAGTCATGAGACCGCCGATCTATGGACTGGTAGCGGAATTCGACACGCCGGCGGAAATCGTGGCGGCGGCGCGGCGGGCCCACGAGGAGGGCTACCGCAAGATGGACGCCTACAGCCCGTTCCCGGTGGAGGGGCTGAGCGAGGCGATCGGATTTCACAAGGACAACGTGGCGCTGATCTGCCTGGTGGGCGGCGTGCTGGGCCTGGCGACGGCGTACGGGATGCAGTACTGGATCAACGTGATCGCGTATCCGACCAACGTCGGCGGGCGGCCGTTGCACTCCTGGCCGGCGTTCATCGTGGTGTGCTTCGAGATGACGGTGCTGTTCGGCGGACTGGCGGCGGCGTTCGGGATGCTGGCGATCAACGGGCTGCCCATGCCGTACCACCCGCTGTTCAACGTGCCCAGCTTCAGCTTCGCCTCGCGCGACAAGTTTTTCCTGTGCATCGAGGCGGTGGACCCGAAATTCGATCGCGAGACGACATACAAGTTTTTGTCGAGCCTGGGACCGCGCATGATCACGGAGGTGCCGCATTAGGGAGCGCATCACATCGCGGCTGCGGGCCGGCAATTGCCGAATTGCCGAATTGTCGGATTGCGGAATTGAGGATCGGAATGCGCAATTCCGCAATTCCGCGGTTCCGCAATTCCGCAATTTTGCGCCGAGGCTCGTCGCATGGGTACTCGTTGCACTCGGGTGCGCGACGCTCTCCGCCTGTCGCAACGACATGCACGTGCAACCGAAGTACCTGCCGTTGCGGCAGAGCGATTTCTTCGCGGACGGGCGCGGGTCGCGAACGCCGCCGGAAGGAACTGTCGCGCGCGGGCAGTTGCGCGAAGACACTTACCTGCACACCGGGTTGATCGACGGCAAGCCGGGCGACACCATGCCGTTTCCGGCCACGCGGGAGGTGCTGGAGCGCGGTCGCGAACGTTTCGACATCTACTGCGCGCCGTGTCATTCACGGCTGGGCGACGGGAACGGGATGATCGTGCAGCGCGGGTTCCGCAGGCCGCCGTCGTTTCAGGAGCCGCGGCTGCGGCAGGCGCCGCTGGGACATTTCTTTGACGTCATGAGCAACGGCTTCGGCGTCATGCCGGATTACGCGGCGCAGGTGAACCCGCGCGACCGCTGGGCGATCGCGGCGTACATACGGGTGCTCCAGTTCAGCCAGAACGCGCCGGCGAGCGCACTACCGGCGGGACAGCAGATGCCGTCGCCGTCGCCGCTGCAGGTGCCGAGCACCGCGCCGAGCGTGCCGGAGAGGAAGGAATGAGCAGCGACGCGCGCCTCGAGGACCGGGACTTCACCGCGCCGCCGATCTTCGCGAGGCTGCAACAGCGCGCGCTGCGGGTGGGCGCGGTGCTGGCGCTGGCAGCGCTCGCCGGGCTGGTGGCGGCGCCACGGCAGGCGATGCACTCCTACCTGCTGGCGTTCATGCTCTGCCTGGGGCCGACGTTGGGCGCGATGGCGCTGCTGATGGTGTGTCACCTGACAGGCGGGGACTGGGGCGTGGGAATCCGCCGCATCCTGGAAGCCGCCATGGGCACGCTGCCCATGCTGGCGGCGGCGTTCATCCCCATCGTGATCGGCGCGTACCTGCACCTGAATTATCCGTGGGCGAATCCCGAGGAGTTGAAGCACAACGAGCACCTGGTGCATCAGGCGTCGCGGTACCTGAATCCGAGCCTGTTCCTGGCGCGCGGGGTCCTGTACTTCATCGCGTGGGGCGTCATGGCGTATTTCTTGCTGGCGTGGTCGGAGGCGCAGGACCGTCCGCCGGAACGCCCGCCGGACAAGCGTTTCCAGGCGTTGAGCGCGGTGGGCATCATTATTTACGGATGGACGCTGACGTTCGCGGTGATCGACTGGGTGATGTCGCTGACGCCGGAGTTCACCTCGACGATTTACGGGCTGATCTTCATGGTGGGACAGGGGCTGATTGCGCTGTGCCTGGCGACGATCGTCGCGCACCGGCTACGGTCGCACGGGCCCATGTCGGAGGTGCTGACGACGCGCAGCTTCCACGACTACGGCAAGCTGATCCTCACCTTCGTGATGCTGTGGGCGTACTTCAGCTTTTCGCAGTGGCTGATCGTTTGGTCGGGAAACCTGCCGGAGGAGATCCACTGGTTCCAGGACCGCATTAAGGGCGACTGGGGCGTGATGGGGCTGGCGCTGATCGTGGGACACTTCGCGATTCCGTTCGCGCTGCTGCTGTCGCGCGGGCTGAAACAGAATGCGCGCAAGCTGATGTGGATTGCGGTGTGGCTGATCCTGATGCGGTACCTGGACCTGTACTGGAACATCGAGCCCAGTTTCGACCCCGCGGAACTGCACTATAGATGGCTGGACGCGGTGCTGCCGCTGGCGATGTCGGCGCTGTGGCTGGGATATTTCCTGCGCAACCTGAGACGGCGGCCGCTGGTCGCGTTGCACGATCCGCATCTGGCGGCGTTGTTGGCGAAACAACATGAGTGAAGCGAAAGACGAGTCGGGGCGTCCGCAAGCGGAAGGCGAGATTTCGTTGGAGACGGCGCGCCTTCCGGAGACGATGTACGACCGCAGCGACCTGGCGGCGCGCGGCATCGTGTGGTTTCTGATCTTGCTGGCAGTCACCATTGTGGCGATTCACCTGATCTCATGGGGACTACTGCGGTACTTCGCCCGCAATCGGGGGACGCCGGCGCCACGGAATGCGGCGGTCGTGCCGCCGGCGTGGCCGGCAAGTTCCGCCGGCAACCCGGTGCTGCGGTTTCCGGCGCCGCAGTTGCAGCCCGATCCGGTGGCGGACTTGAACAAGTTCCGTGCGGCGCAGGAAGAGCAACTGGACAGCTACGGCTGGGTCGATCAGAAAAACGGCGTGGCGCATATCCCGGTTGAGCGGGCGATTGACATCGTGTCGCAACAAGGCCTGCCGGTGCGTGCGCAGCCGGTGCTGCCGCCACGGGCAAGCTTCGGCAGCGGTGACGGGACTCCGGCGGGAGCGGGCGGAGGAACGGAACCCAGGGGGAACCAGTGAAATTGAAGATTGAAGCTTGCAGATCGAAGGACGTTTACGGTTTACGGTTATCGGTTTTCGGTTTCAAAACCGACGACCGATAACCGACAACCGACAACGAGTTGGAGCAAACGTGGTTCTCGTGACTAGACAGAACGTGATCATCGCGAGCGTGATTCTGCTGAGTACATTGGCGGCGGGGCAGGGGATGGGGCCGCCCGTGGTGACGCCGGCGCCGCCGCCGCCGCAAATCCTCAACAACATCGCTATCGAACAGAAGCTGAATGCGCCGGTGCCGCTCGATCTTGTGTTTAACGACGAAGACGGCAGGAGGGTCAAGCTGGGCGACTATTTCGGCGGAAGGCCGGTGGTGCTGGCGCTGGTCTACTACGACTGCCCGATGCTGTGCACGGAAGTTCTGAACGGGATGGTGAGCGCGTTCTCCGTGCTGAAGTTCGACATCGGCAAAGAGTATGACGTGGTGACGGTCAGCTTCGACCCGAGGGAGAAGCCGGCGCTGGCAAGAGAAAAGAAGGTTACCTACCTGCGGCGCTACGGGCGCCCCGGCGCGGAGCAGGGCTGGCATTTCCTGACCGGGGAGGCAGCCTCGATTAATGCGCTGACCAAGGCGGTCGGCTTCCACTACCAGTGGGACGCGCGGACGCAGCAGTTCGCGCACGCGACCGCCATCATGGTGCTGACGCCGCAGGGCAAAATCGCGCAGTACTACTACGGAGTCGAATATTCGCCGAAGGACCTGCGGCTGGGGATGGTGGAGGCTTCGCGGGGACATATCGGGACCATGGTGGACCAGGTGCTGCTGTACTGCTACCACTACGACCCGCGCACCGGGCGGTACGGCGCGATCGTCTCACGAGTGCTGCAGATCGCCGGCGTGATCACCATGGTGGTGCTGGGTGGATTCCTGATCGCGATGTTCAAGCTGGAACCAAAACGCAACGTGAAGAGCGGCGGCAGCCGGCCGGCGGGGGGACGCTAGGCTATGTGGCAGACGCTACCACTGTGGCCGGCACGGGCCTCGACGCTGGCGGGTCGCACCGACGCGCTCATGATTTTCATGCTGGCGGTAACCGGCTTCTTCACGGTGATGATCTTCATCCTGATTCTCGTCTTTGCACTGAGATTCCGGCGGACGAGGAACCCAATTGTCACGCACATCGAAGGATCGAACGCGCTGGAGGCGGCCTGGACGCTGATCCCGTTCGGCATCTTCATGGTCATGTTCATCTGGAGCGCCGGCATTTACATGACCTGGGCGCAGCCGCCGCCGAACGCGGAGGAGGTCTTCGTGGTCGGCAAGCAGTGGATGTGGAAGTTCGAGCACCCGGAGGGACAGCGCGAGATCGACCAGCTTCACGTGCCGTTGGGACGCGCCGTCCGGCTGACCATGATTTCCCAGGATGTGATCCACAGCCTGTTTCTGCCCGAGTTCCGGGTGAAGCAGGACGTGCTGCCGGGACGCTACACGACGACGTGGTTCCAGACCACCAAGCCGGGAAGCTATCACCTGTTCTGCACGCAGTACTGCGGCACCATGCACTCGGGGATGATCGGCGAGGTGGTGGTGATGGAGCCAGCCGCGTACCAGGCGTGGTTGTCGGGCGGGAACGCGGAAGGATCCCTGGCGTCCACCGGGCAGAAGCTGTTCCAGCAACTGGGATGCACCACCTGCCACCGCTTCGACACGCAAGGGCGCGGGCCGAACCTGCTGGGGCTGTACGGCAAGCCGGTGCTGCTGGATGACGGGCGCACAGTCACCGCCGACGACAACTACATCCGCGAATCCATCCTTACCCCGGGAGCGAAGGTGGTGGCGGGTTTCAAGCCCATCATGCCGACATTCCAGGGGATCGTGAACGAGGAGCAATTGCTGTCGCTGGCCGCCTACCTCAAGTCGTTGTCACAACCGGAGCGGCGCCAGCCGGGCAGTAACCGCCCGGCCGAGCCGCCGCATCCTGCATCGGCCCCTGCGAGGAGCCGCTGAGGCGATTCTATCTATGGCCACTATTGCCGCACCGGCAGTCGAGCGCGAGAACTACCTGAACACCGATTTCAGGGTCAGGAGCTGGCTGCTGACTACCGATCACAAGCGCATCGGTATTCTGTACCTGCTCTCCATCACCGCGATGTTTTTCGTGGGCGGATTCGCGGCGACCATGATCCGGCTGGAACTGCTGACCCCGGCCGGCGACCTGATGTCGTCGGATACCTACAACAAGATGTTTACCATTCACGGGATCGTCATGGTGTTCTTCTTCCTGATCCCATCGATTCCCGCCACGCTGGGCAATTTCCTGGTGCCCATGATGATCGGGGCCAGGGACCTGGCGTTTCCCAAGATCAACCTGGCGAGCTGGTACATGTACATCACCGGCGCCGGGCTGATGATGTACGTGGTTCTGACCGGCGGCGTGGATACCGGCTGGACGTTTTACGTTCCCTTCAGCAGCACCTACTCGAACACGCACGTGATCGCGGCGGTGGTGGCGATCTTCATCGCGGGTTTTTCCTCCATCTTCACCGGCTTCAATTTCATCGTTACCATCCACCGCATGCGCGCGCCGGGGATGACCTGGAGTCGGCTGCCGCTGTTCATCTGGAGCCACTACGCGACCTCGGTGATCATGGTGCTGGGCACGCCGGTGGTGGCGATTGCGCTGACCCTGGTGGCGCTGGAACGCGCTTTCCACATGGGCATATTCGACCCGCGGCTGGGCGGGGACCCGCTGTTGTTCCAGCACCTGTTCTGGTTTTACTCGCACCCCGCGGTGTACATCATGATCCTGCCTTCGATGGCGGTGGTCTCGGAGGTGGTCTCGACGTTTTCGCGCAAGCGCGTATTCGGATACGCCGCGGTGGCGCTGGCCTCGATCGCGATTGCCGTTCTGGGGTTCCTGGTGTGGGCGCACCACATGTTCGTGGCGGGCATCTCGGCGTACGCGGCGCTGGTGTTCTCGCTGCTGAGCTATTTCGTGGCGGTGCCGTCGGCGATCAAGGTGTTCAACTGGATGGCGACCATGTACAAGGGCTCGGTGTCGCTGGCCACGCCCATGCTCTACGCCATGGGATTCATCGGGCTGTTCACCATGGGCGGGATGACGGGGCTGTACCTGGCGGCGCTGGGAATTGACGTCCACGTGCACGACACCTACTTCGTGATCGCCCATTTCCACTACATCATGGTGGGCGGGGCGGTGATGGGCTACCTGGCCGGAATCCATTTCTGGTGGCCGAAGATCAGCGGGCGGATGTACCCGGAGGCGTGGGGCAAGATCGCGGCGGCGACCATTTTCATTGGCTTCAACCTGACCTTCTTCCCGCAGTTCGTGCTCGGCTACCTGGGGATGCCGCGGCGCTATCACGCCTACCCGCCGGAGTTCCAAGTGCTGAACGTGATGTCGACGGCGGGCGCATCCATATTGGCGGTGGGATATGTGCTGCCGTTGATTTACCTGCTGTGGTCGCTGCGCTACGGCGAAGTGGCGCCCGACAACCCGTGGGCCGCCACCGGGCTGGAGTGGCGCACGCCGTCGCCGCCGCCGACGGAAAATTTTCCCGAGACTCCAGTGGTGACCTGGGAAGCCTACGACTATTCCTCGGTGGCGGAGGTCCCGGTTGCACGATAGCTCGGCAGTCGCGACGCACGGCCTGCGGCACCACTTCGCCGACATGGAACAGCAGCGCGCCAGCGCCACGCTGGGCATGTGGGTGTTCCTGGTCACCGAGATCATGTTCTTCGGCGGACTGTTCGCCGCCTACCTGGTGTACCGCACCGCACACTACGACGCCTGGGTAATCGGCAGCGAGCACATGAACTTCTGGCTGGGGACGATCAACACCGTCATCCTGCTGTGCAGCAGCCTGCTGGTGGCGCTGGCGGTGCACGCGGTGCAGGTGGGGCAGAATCGGATGTGCGCCATCTACCTGTGGATCGCCTCGGCCATGGGCGTCGCGTTCCTGGCGCTGAAGGGAATCGAGTACCACGCTCACTTCGTGGAAGGAGCGGTACCGGGCGCGCTGTGGAAGCTGGCGGTGCCGGATCCGCGGGCGGTGCAGATGTTCTTTTACATCTATTTCGTCATGACCGGGCTGCACGCGCTGCACGTGACGATCGGCGTGGCATTGCTGGCGGTGATCGGCTGGCACGCAGCCAGAGGACGATACTCGCCGGTCTATTACAGCCCGGTGCACGTCAGTGGGCTGTACTGGCATTTCGTGGACGTAGTGTGGATCTTCCTGTATCCGCTGCTGTACCTGATCGCGCACAAAAAGGCATAGAAGCGCATGGCTGAGCACGTGGTATCGCGCAAGACGTACATCGTGGTCTGGATCGCGCTGATGGCGCTGATGGTGCTGACCGCCGGGTTGTCGCGCATTGACCTGGGCGAGTGGAGCACCGTGGTGGCGATGGCGATCGCCGTCATCAAGGCGCTGCTGGTGATCCTGTTCTTCATGCACGTGCGCTACGAGGACCAGAAGATCACCTGGGTGGTGGTCATTGCCGGCTTTTTCTGGCTGGGGATCCTGCTGGCGCTGAGCATGACCGACTACCTGAGCCGCGGATACCTGGGCGTGGCCGGCCATTGAGCGCGCCCGCCAGGTACAATTTTCAGCTATCATGAGCCGATCCCCGAGGTGAATGCATGGCTTTCTGTACGGCTTGCGGCGCGACCCTGGACAATGCCGCGCGGCTGTGCCCGAAATGCGGCGCCGGAGTCGCTGCGTCGGCGGTGTCGCCAGCCCCGGCTCAGGCGGCGCCCATGGTGCGGCAAAACGCCAGCCGGAATGCGCTGAGCATCGTACTCATTGTCCTGGCGGTGGTAGTCGCGCTCGGGGCAATGGCCACCGTCGGGACGGTATTTGCCCTCAAGAGAATGGCGCGCCGGGTGCGAGTCGAGGCAGGGCCGAATTCGGCGGTGGTCACGACTCCGTTCGGCACGATCACTGCCGACGAGCCCACGGCTGTCGCCCAGCAGCTCGGCGTCGAGGTGTATCCGGGAGCGCACGGCATCAAGGGCAGCGCAGCGGTCGGCTTCGGCGGGATGCAGGTGGCGGCAGCGAAATTTGAGAGCGACGCCACCCCGGAAAAGATTATCGAGTTCTATCGGCGGAAGTATCCGAAGGCGGCGTTCCGCGTGGTGGGCTCCGATAACAGCATGGTGTTCAGCACCGACCAGGGCATGGTCACCATCAAGGTGCACGCGCGCGGCGACGGCAGCTTGCTCGAAATTGCCCGCGTGGGCGGGGTAGGCGGAGGCGCCTCGACCCACGACGATGGCCCTAAGTCCAACTGAGAGGAGTTCGTGCCAGAGGTGGCGAAAGCTGCTGAAGTCGGGTGGTAGTTCAGTACCAATTTGGGCTCCGCAAGTTCAAGAAAATTGGCGTTGCGTGCTACCCATAACGGGCTAATGCATCGCATACTGTAGGAAATCACGGCAGCTCTCGGAGATCGCAGATGAACGCCGCAGCATCTAGCGACATGCCCCAAGCGTCCGCCCAACAGATGCGGGAGCTGACGCTGCGCGGCTGCGAAATCGCGCGCCGGGCGGCGGCCGCGGCAGCCCTGGGCATCGCCACCGGCGCCGCTGAACCGCTCGAAGCCGTCCGCGGTTACGAGGAAGATCTGGACTCGCTGGATCGTCAAGTCAATGAAGGTGTCACCGCCGCCATTCCCGGCGTAGGCGAAGGCGAAGCCCGCGAACTGCTCTCCTGCCTGAAATTTATCCTGGAGTTGGAGCGCATCGGCGATCTGCTGTTGAACGTTGCCAACCGCGCGCGCGCCGTCGCCACGCGCATTGAGCCGCAGGACGCCTCCGACCTGAAGCACATGGCGGTGCTGCTGCAACAAATGCTCTCCGACGCGCTCATCGCATTTCGCGATCGCGACCTGCAACGCGCTCTTGCCGTCCTGCGCGCCGACGCCGAGATGGACCGCCTGCGCAATCTCATGTTCGTGCGCCACATTGATAATCCCGAACACCACGTGTGCCAGGAGAGTTTCCATCTCGTCTTCATGACCCAGACCCTGGAACGTGCCGGGGACCACGCCAAGAACCTGGCCGAGGAAGTCTGTCATCTCTTGACCGGCCGCAGTGTGCGCCACCTGCTGCGCGCCGCCGATAAGCCCTTCGAGGAAATGTTCGTGGACTACATGCGCCGCCAGAGCGCCAAACGCTGACGGGCGCTGGTTTTGGCCTTCCCGCCGGTCCCGAAACTCACTGAAAAAACGTGCTTATCTCGGGCAGCGATAGGTTCTTTTTGCGCCCGCAATGGAGTATAATTCCACATATCTTTGGGGTGCGCTGTTCCCTTGCATTAAGGCAATTTTTCGAAAAGCCGAGGTTTGCTCCCATGAAAAGAACATTGACCGGCATCGGTATTTGCCTGGCTGTGCTGTGCCTGGCCGCACTTCCCGCAGCGGCCCAGAAATCGAATCCTCCGCGTCCCCGCGTGTTAGTGATCGGCGTCAATGGCATGGAATTGGACATCATCCGTCCGCTCCTGGTGGAAGGCAAACTGCCCAACCTGGCGCACCTGATCAAGAACGGCACCTACGGAAAACTGCGCACCACATCGGCGCCCAATTGCCCCAAGGTTTACAGCACCATCTTCACCAGCACGCCGCCGGCCGAGCATGGCGTCACCGGCTTCCTGGTGAACGGCATCACCGCTAACACCCACATGTTGAAAGAGGAGCCCATCTGGTCCTTCCTCTCCAAGGCGGGGGTGACAGTCGGCATGGCCAACGTCCCGGCGACCTTCCCGGTGATGCCGGTCAACGGCTACATGGTTAGCGGCATGCTCACCCGCGGCAAGGACTGTGAAGACGGCGTTCTGTGCGCTCCCAAGCTGACGGAGGTGGAGGGCGGCAAGGCGGTCTATCCCGACAGCCTGAAGCAGGAGTTGCTCACCAATGTCGGCGATTACTACATTGACTGCTCCCGCATGCCGGCCGCCGAGGAGCTCAAGGGCAAGGAGACCGAGGTCATCAATGCCTGGCTGGCTAAGGTGGACCTGATCCGCGCACAGCAGACCAAGCTGTTCGAGTACCTGCTGACCAACCATCCCAAGGATTTCACCTTCCTGGGCCAGTCCTGCGAAGACCGCACCGGACACTGGCTCTATCCCATCCAGCCCTTCAACGCCGGCTATAACCCGAAGATCAATGATGTGCGCCTCAATGCCTTCCCCAACCAGTACATCGCCATGGACAAGGTCTTGGGGACGATCCTGAAGCATATCGACGAGAACACCTACGTGTTCATGATCTCCGACCACGGCATCAAGCCGCTGCGCGAGTTCGAGGAAACCAACCCGCACGCCCACATGGATCACGAGAAGACGACGCCGGTGATCGCCAAACATGACTTCGCCGACGGCGACGACGTCCCCGGCTCCATCGTCGTCATGGGTCCGAACATCAAGAAGGACAACCGGCTGATGGGCTTCGAAGCGAGCGTGTATGACATCGCTCCCACCTTGCTGCACATCTACGGCATCAAGCCTGGGCCGGAGATGCAGGGTCATGTGCTGACGGAGATCTTCACCAGCGGCGCGGCGCCCGTGAAAACCGCTTCGGCGGCACCGGCACCGGCAGAACACTCGCACTAAGTACCTGGATGGGAAAGCCCGGTTCCGTTAGGGATCGGGCTTTTTGCTGTACGCCAAACGGCGGAACCGGCCGATCGGCGCGTAGTTCTCAATTCCGCAATTACGCAATTCCGCAGTTCGGCAATTCAACGATGCCGCAAGCGCGCGGCATGGGCGGCTGCTTTGCGGGCCTCGGCCTCATTGCCGGTGGCACGGTAAGCCTGTTCGAGCAGGGCGTACGCCTCGGCGTTCTTCGGCTGCAGGCGCGTTACCTGCTCAAGCTGGCGGACGGCGGCGGAATATTCCTTGTCCTCCAGCAGAACGCGTCCCAACTCCAGCCTGACTTCGCTGTTTTCCGGCTGCATGAGAACCGCGGCCTCCAACTGGTCCTCTGCCTTCTTCAGCTGACCGCCGCGGCCATATACGTTACCCAGCAACCTTCGCGCCTCGACTTGTGCCGGCACGAGCTTGAGGCTTTGCTCCAGCGCCTCCGCCGCGCCTGCCAGGTCTCCGGCTTTCGCGCGGGCCACGCCCAGATAGTAGAGAGCGTTCGAGTCGCTGGGGCGCAGCTTGACGGCCGCCGCGAGATGCTCGGCAGCTTGCCGGTAGTCCGCCGTCTTGACCTCCACTTGCCCAAGTTCCGACAGCGCCGGCGCCGACGAAGCATCCAGCGCAACCGCCTTCAGCAAATCGGCGCGCGCTTCCGTTGCCCGGCCGTCCTCGATAGCGAGATCCGCCTTGTGAATCAAGTTCTGGATTTCGATCTTATCCTTGGGATCGGGCAGCATCGACGGCTCGGGAACGGTCGTCGAGCCGCGGGTCTCGGGAAAATACCCCAGCGCCTTCAACTCGGCGATTTTCTCTGGGCTCACCGCTCCCTCCGAGGTCGGGTTCAATGGCGGCAGTGTTGCCACCATCGCGCGCAGTTCCCGGACTTTCGCGTCCCAAGGCGCGTACACGCTGTGGAGTTCGCCGGGATCGGTGTGCAGGTCGTACAACTCCGGCTGCGGCGCTTCGATGTACTTGAAGCCGGTGGCGCGCACCGCCCGCAACGGCGCCCATCCGAAACGCATCGGGTACTCCGTTTCCGCCAGCGCGGGGCGATCGGCAGTTTCGCTGCCCAGGAGGTACAGCTTCAGCGACGCACCATCAAGCTTCGCCGACGGCTTGATGCCCAGCACGTCCAGCACTGTGGGCAGCAAGTCAATCGTGCGCACCTGCGCATTGACGCTCTGGCCGGCGCGCGCCCGGCGCGGCAATTTGATCAGCAGCGGAACGTGCGTGGTCGCGTCATAAAGAAAAATGCCGTGGGTGTCCTCGTGATGCTCGCCCAAACCCTCGCCGTGATCGCCGACGATGATTACCAGCGCGTTGTCGTACCGCCCTTGCTGCCGCAGGAAGCGAAGCAAATGCCCCAGGGCAGCGTCGGCATAGGCAATCTCTCCATCGTAGAGATGATCCTTGTATTTTTCGTTGTAAGGCGCGGGCGGTTCGTAGGGATCGTGCGCATCGTAGAAGTGCACCCAGACAAACTGTGGGCCGGCGCGATGGGCTTGCAACCAGTCTTCCGCGCGCTGCGCCACGTCCATCCCGCAGCGCTCCACCCGTCCCCATCGCGACTTGCCGGCCGCTTTTTCGGGGAAGTTGTCGTAGAAGTCGAAGCCGCGGTCGAACCCGGGCGCCAGCGCCTTGCTGTCGAGAATCACGGCCCCGATGAACGCCGCCGTGTGGTAACCATCCTGCTTCAGCAGTTCCGCCCAGGTGGGAAACTTCGCCGCCAGAGGCGAGCCGAAATCCCGCACTCCGTGCGTCGAAGGATAATCGCCGGTCAGAATGCTGGCGTGCGAGCTGTTGGTAATCGGGCTGACGGTGAACGCTTCGATGAAGCGCACGCCGTCCGCCGCCACCGCATCAAGGTTGGGCGTCTGCACCTGCTTGTAGCCATAGCAGCCGACGTGGTCCGCGCGCAGCGTGTCCATGGTGATGAGATAAACGTCGGGGCGCTGCCGCGACGCGGTGGTTGCGGCAGCTTTGGCTTGCGCGTACAGCAGCGTCGCTGCGCTGAGAAACAAAGCGAGGTGGAAGAAACGGGCAGTCATCAGTGGCCAGGCTAGCACAGACTAGTTAGTGCGTTGCGCCAGGTAGCGGCTGTACCATGCAGCCTCGGGCCTCAAAAAATCGGGAGATGTCCTTTCCCTCCTTGGCCATCCGCGCAATCTTCTCAGCACTGACCGCTTTCGTCGGCTTACGAGATCTCTTCATATCAAGCGTGCAGTATATACTTTCGTACCCTTTCGAAAGACCTGACGCGTGCCCGACCTCACTTCTCCCGCTCTGAGCCTCTCCGCCGCCGTCACCTGGGGCGCCGCTGACTTCAGCGGCGGTATCGCTACCAAGACCGCCAACGCTTTCAACGTCGTGGTGATCGCGCATGCTACGGGCTTAGTGTTCATGGTGTCGCTGGCCCTTCTTGTCGGCGAACCGATTCCGGGTTGGACCACCCTGCTCTGGGGAGCGGTCGCGGGCCTGATTGGCGGCATCGGCCTGGCGGCCTTCTACAAGGCTCTGGCCATCGGCACCATGGGCATCAACGCGCCTCTCTCAGCCGTGATCACCGCGCTGGTTCCGCTGCTGTTCAGCTTCATCACCGAAGGTCTGCCGCAGACAGTTCAGATAGTCGGGTTTGCGCTGGCGATGCTGTGTATCTGGATGGTCGCCTCGCCGCATGGGGCGGCCGGCAAATCCAAAGGTCTCGCCCTCGCCGTGCTCGCCGGCATTGGCTTCGGCGGTTTTCTTCTCTTCATCAAGCTGGCGGGATCGCAATCGGTTTTCTGGCCGCTGGTCTCCGCCCGCGCAGCCTCGACGCTTCTCATGCTGGCCATTTTCCTGCTATCTGGCGGCGCTTGGAACATGGGTCGGGCCGTCCTGTCCTGGATGCTGGTGGCGGGCGTGCTCGACTCCGGCGCCAATGCGCTGTTCGTCGCCGCCGCGCATCGCGGCCGCCTGGACGTGGCTGCCGTGCTCTCCTCTCTCTATCCCGCCAGCACCGTCGTGTTGGCTCGCTTGGTGCTGAAGGAACATCTTTCGCGGCTGCAGTTTGCCGGCATGCTGCTGGCGCTATTCGCGGTTGCCATGATCGCCGGCAGATGAGCCGCCCGCGCGCTCCGTCGCTCGTGTCGCGGCACGACCATATATAATTAACACCCACTTACACTGATTCCGGTCATGCGTCTCAGCAATTTCATGCAGGCGTTGATTTGCTGTTTGTGCTGTCTCGCCGCACAGGCCGGCTGGGCAGGGGTTTCCGACAAGCCGAACGTCCTGATCGTCACCATTGATACGCTGCGCGCCGACCACGTCGGCTGCTACGGCTACAAGCCGGGGCACACGCCGAACATCGACAGCCTCGCCGCCGATGGCGTGCTGTTCAAGCAGGCGTTCACGCCGGTTCCGATCACGCTGCCGTCGCACACGGTGATCTTCACCGGCACCTACCCGATGCTGAACGGCATGCACGACTTCAGCGGCAATCGCGTGAGCCGCGACCAGCCGACGCTGGCTTCCATCCTGAAGAGCAACGGATACACAACCGGGGCGGTGATCGCCTCCGCCGTGCTCGATTCGCGCTTTGGGCTCAATCGCGGCTTCGACTTCTATTACGACCATTTCGACTTCAACCGCCTGCTGGAAAGCAATCTCGATGCCATGGAGCGTCCGGCCAACGTGGTCGCCGACGAAGCCCTCCGCTGGTTGGAGCAGCACTATCAGAAGCGTTTTCTGCTGTGGGTGCACCTCTACGATCCGCATCATCCGTATAACCCGCCTGCGCCTTATCGCGAAACTTTCAAGTCTCATCCTTACGACGGCGAGATCGCATTCGCCGACGCGCAGCTCGGGCGCATTCTCACCTTTCTGAAGAAAAAGGGTGTGTATGGCCATACCCTGATTGTCTTCTTGGCCGATCACGGCGAAGGCCTGGGCGATCACGGCGAGAAGAACCATGGTTTTTTCATCTACAACTCCACATTGCACGTGCCGCTCATCTTCAAGCTGCCGGCGGCGGGCACGCGTCGTCAGGTAACGCAGGCGGTCAGCACGGTAGATGTGCTGCCGACCATCCTTGATGAATTGCAGATCGCGGTCCCCAAGGCGGTGCAGGGCCGCACGCTGGCGGCGGCCTTGCGCGGAAAGACCGCCGAGGCGAGCCCGATCTACAGCGAGAGTTTCCTGCCGCGCCTGCATTTCAACTGGAGCGAATTGCGCGGCCTGCAGGACGAGTCGTACAAGTTCATCGACGGGCCGAAGCCCGAACTCTACGATCTCAGTTCCGATCCCGGCGAACTCCACAATTTGTACGCCGCGAAACCCGCGGTCTCGCAGGAACTGCAGTCTCGCCTTGGCTCGGTGGTAACCAAGTACACGCAAGGTCAGGGCATGGCGGAGAAAACGCCGCTCGATCCGGCGCTGGCCGAGCGGCTGCGAGCGCTCGGTTACACCGCGTTTGCCGGCGGCGGCGATCCGGCGGTGAGCAATCGCAATCTCCCCGACGCCAAGGACCGCATCGAGTTCTACCAGCAGTTCGCCGACGCCATGGACGACAGCCAGCATCACCGCTACACCGACGCAGTCGAGAAACTCAAGCCACTGCTGAAGACGGAACCCGAATCCGTGCCGGTGCGCTATCTGCTGGGCTCGAACTATTACCGCATGAAACGATTTTCCGGTGCGGTGGAGGAGTTTCAGCGCGTCGTGAAGCTGAGTCCCGACTACGCGCTGGCGAATTACTGGCTCGGCCTGTCCTACGCGCAAGCGAGCGAATATGAGAACTCCATTGCTTCGTTTCAGACGACGTTGAAGCTGGACGGCACGAACTTTTCTGCCGCGTTTAACATGGGCGCGGCCGAGTTGAAGCTGGGGCGCGTGGAGCAGGCCGCTGATGCGTTTCGGCAATCGGTTTCCATTTATCCCGAATACGCGGAGGGCTTCCTTGCGCTCGGCGAGGTACTGCTGTATCAATCGAAGCTCGATGACGCGCTGACGCAACTTCAGAAAGCGGTGCGCCTGGAGCCTGCCAACCCGCACGCCCACGCCGTACTGGCCAAGGCGCTGGAGGCCAAAGGCCGTCACGCCGAAGCGGTCGAAGAAATGAAGCGGGCGGGAGCGCCCCAGCAGTAGGTCGCGATGGCATTGCACCGCAATCCAATCCGCTGCACGTTGCTGGTTCTGGTTGTGGCGTGCGTGGCGACGGCCCAGACCGGCCGCGTCGCGCCCGCCAGAAAGCGGGCCGTACCATCGCATCCCAATATGCTGCTGGTCACGATTGATACGGTTCGCGCCGACCACATCGGATGCTACGGCGCGACGACCATCGAGACCCCGGCCATCGATGCGCTGGCCAAGGACGGCGTGCTCTTCGAGCGCGCCCTCTCGCAGGTGCCGCTGACCTGGCCTTCACACGTCACTATCCTGACCGGAACATATCCTTTCCATAACGGGGTTCAGGATTTCACCGGGCAGCCGCTGGCCGCGGAGTTCCGTTCCGTTGCGCAGTCGTTCAGCGATCATGGCTACGCCACGGCCGCGGTGATCAGTTCGTTTGTTCTCAATCGCAGCTGGGGGCTAGCGCGCGGGTTTGCGCATTACGACGATGCCTTTGCCGGAAATGCGTACCTGGAATCCGGAGTCGGCTTGGTGGAGCGCAAGGCGGAGGAGAGCGTGAACCGCAGCCTCGCCTGGTTCCGCCATCGTCCTGCGAAGCCTTTTTTCTTTTGGCTTCACCTCTACGATCCGCACAGCGGCTACGATCCGCCGGAGCCGTTTCGCTCCGCGTATCGCGATCGTCTCTACGACGGCGAAATCGCCTACGCCGACGCGCAACTGGGAAGGCTGATCGCCTGGCTGAAGCAGAACCATCTCTACGACAATACGGCCGTCGTCTTGCTGAGCGATCACGGCGAGTCGCTGGGCGAGCACGGGGAGAAGGAGCATGGATTCTTCATCTACAATGCCACGCTGCACGTGCCGCTGGTGATCAAACCTGCCGGGAAACCGGAGGGCGCGCAGCGCATCGGCGATGTGGTGGAGATCACCGCCGTGGCTCCTACGCTGCTGAAATTGGCGGGAATCAGCGACCGTATTTCGACGCAGTTCGATACCCCTTCGCTGCTGCCAAAACCCAAGCTGGACGCGGCCTACAGCGAAACCATGTACCCGTTCAGTTCCTTTGGCTGGAACCCGCTGCGCAGCCTCGAGACCGGCGATTATCACTACATCGAAGCGCCCCGGCCTGAGCTCTACAATGTGCGCTCCGATCCGGGCGAGCTTCACAACCTGTTAGCCGAACAGCCGGCGACGGCCGCAGCCCTGAAACAACGGCTCGGCGAGCGCGTGGCACGAACTCCATCGCAGCCGGCGGGAACGCCCGCTGGCGCCGACGATGCGGTTACGGAAAAGCTGCGCGCGCTGGGATATCTCGCATACCGTTCGCCTGTGCCCGCTTCCGCTCTGGGCAAACCTTTGCCCGATCCCAAAGACAAGGTCGGCGAACTGGAGAGCATCCTGGAATCGTCCGACGCGTTCCGAGCGGGGAACCCCGAGAAGGGCAAACAGTTGGCGCAGGAAGTTCAGGCGCAAGATCCCGGCCTCTACGTGATTCCTTTCATGTTGGGGGAGGAAGCGCTGGACCGGAAGCAATGGGCGGAAGCAGCCGCGCAGTTGGAAAAAGCGCTGCAACTGAATCCCGACTTCGACCAAGCCATGACCGCAGTGGCGCGGGCGTTGCACGAACAAGGGCGAGACCCGGATGCGGAGAGATGGGTGAAAAAGGCGATCGAGAGGAACTCGCGCAACTTCCGCGCTTGGTACGAGCTGGGGTGGATCCAGTCGCGCGACAAGCCGGATGACGCCCGGCAGGCGTTGCGAAAGTCTCTCGACATCCAACCAAATTTTGCACTGGCGTACCGCGAATTGGGCATGATCGAGTATCAGGCACGCGACTACACCATGGCCGCGCAGCATCTGCGGAAGGCTGTTGACTTGGGACTATCGAAACCGTACCTGCTCAATTTCTTGGGAATCGCCTATAGCCGGACTGGTCAGCTCGAGAAGGCGGTAGACAGCTATCGCCAAGCTTTGCAGCAGATGCCCAACCTGGCGGAAGCGCACTTGAACCTCGGCTTTGCCTACGAGCGGCTGCAACAGACGGCGCGAGCTGCCGAGGAATACGCCACCGCGTGCCGCCTGGACGCGAAGTTCTGCAACTTACGCTGACTATTTCCGAGAGGACGGAGAGGCTTCGGCTTCCAGTCGCTGGAGGACGCCGCGCACCTTGGGGGCGAGAGGGTCAGTCGGCGCATCCTGCAGGAACTTACGCAACTCAGCGATAGCATCGGAGGAGCGCTGCTGGCGCAGGTAGAGGTTCACAAGTTCGAGGTGGGCACGGGCCATCTGCGGGTTTAGCTGCAAGGCGCGCTTGAGATCGCGTTCCGCGTCGGCATAATTGCCAGTCCGCTCCTTCACCGACCCCTGCACGAAGAAACCAAAGGCGGAGTCGGGCTGCTTGCGAAAACCGTCCTGCAGATAACGCTCGGCATCCGGCAATCTGCCGGTGAGCAGCATCAGGTTTGCCATGTTGAAGCAGGCCTTGGCGTCGCTGGGATCGAGCTTCATGCTCTGCTCCAGTTCTTTTTGCGCCGCCGGGAAATCGGACTTGCCGACCAACAGCGACCCGAGATTGTTGTGGGCCACAGCGAGATTGGGACCTTCCTTGATGGCCTTGCGATAGTGCTCAATGGCCTCGTCGGCCTTGCCTTCGTTTTCCAGCTTGACCCCGCGCTCGTATTCCTTGACCGCATTCTTGGGATAGTTCCTCGCCAGGTCGGCGGAGCTGACGACGTACGGGCCGGCCTGCGAGGCGGCTTTGGTCTCGCGGGACACAAGTAGGATCTGCAGGATATTGGTCGGGGAGACATCGGGCCTAATTTCCACTATCTTGTCAACCGGCTCGTAGCGCTCGTCATTGATGATCACGTGGTAGATGTTGCTGACGGCGTTGAAGGAGAAACGTCCTTCGCCATCGGTATACGCGCTAGCAATGGTAGCGCCATGCACCTGGAGAATCACCATGAGGGGCTCGGGGAAGTTTCCGCGCAGCACGCGAACCACGCCAATGATCGGAGCGCTCTGCTGGCAGGCCGCAAACGGTGCGCCGACAAGCAGCAACACCAGCAGGATGGCGCAGGCTGGTTGATGCCTATTCATAGGGTCCCGAGCGGAGTACCTGACTCCGAATGTCGTCCCAAGTTACCAACGAACGCGGTGCGCGAAGCGACCGGAGCCGTTGCGGTTATGCTATCCCAAAGCCAAAAGAAAAGGGGCCTGCCCCCGATCGAGGCAGGCCCCAACAAGCCGAGGCCTAGAACTGAACCTTGACGCCGAACTGCAGGTTGCGAGGATTCAGCGTTGTACCGGCTTGGCCGAAATTGGATTGGTTGATCTGGTTATGCGGCCCGGTAGCGCCAGCGGACGTGTCCGCCAGAATGAAATTGGTGTGATTGAACACGTTGAAGCCCTCGGCGCGGAACTGCAGGCCGACTCTCTCCGTGACCTTGAAGTTCTTGAAGACAGACATGTCCGCGAACCACTGGCCGGGACCCACGAACTGGTTGCGCCGCAGGTTCCCTGAGCAGCCCAGGCAAGGCGCCGAGAACGTCGCATTGATGAACGCCTGTCCCCAGCCATCGGCCCACATGTCGTGCGTGGCGCCGCTGAAGCCTGGAATGGTGGAGTTCGGACGTGCATTTCGGTCGGTCGAACTGGCAGTTTGGCTGAGCATGTAGTTGCCGCCAAGGTTTTGACAATTGCCGCCGTTGACGTCGGCCGCGGTACAGGACGCCGTCGGGTCCGAGATCTCCCTCAACTTAGCGCTGGCCTTGTTAAAGGGCGACCAGTGCGCCCCGGTCTGGAATGCCCAAATGCCGTTGTACTGCCAGCCGTTGAACAAGGCGCCCAGGAAACCGGTGTGCTTGCCGAAGGGCAGGTCCCACACGTAATTGAACACCACCCGGTGCCGGATGTCGAAAATCGAGTTTCCGTAGTCCGTGCTGGGATGGGTCCAATCGCTGGTGTAGGAGTCGCCGCCGGCAGCGCCGTTAGCGGTGGTCGCGCCGCTGTGCCAAGAGGATCCACCATCCAGACTGTGGCTCCAAGTGTAGTTCAGGTTGAACAGCAAGCCATGACTGGTTTGCTTCTTCACCGCCATCTGTAGGGCATTGTAATTGGAATTGACGGAGTTCTCCCAAATGCGAAGCACGCCGTAGTTCTGATTGATTACGTGGCCGGGTTGGCCGCAGAGCCTCCGCCCGAGGTTGTCCTTCACACAGCCTCCGACGGGAAGCTGGGCCCCTGGCAGGCGGTTGATGTTGTCGGCGCGGAACAGCTTGTGACCGGCGGTGCCGACGTAGTCCAACTCCACCGACAGCTTGGGAGCGATTTCACGCTGCAAGCTCAGGTAGTAGTTGTAGACATAGGGATCGCGGATGTCCTGCGGGACGATGCCCGTCAGGTTCGCGAAATCAGGGTTCCCAGGGTACCAGCCGCTGATGTTGCCGACGGCTTGACTGCCCGTGCCCATGCCGATGTTGCCCGGCGGGCCTAGATACGTCGGCGTCGCTCCACTGGGCCGACATTGGCCCACGGGCGTCGCGATGAGCGACGTACAGGTGGTCGGCCCGTAGATGACGTTGCCAGTACCTGCGTCACCGCCGAATACTGGGTTCAGGAGCACATCACTAACCGCGCCGAACGAGTAGAACGGCGGGTTCCAGCGCGAGTTGGACAGCGGGTTGTAGAGCGTGGATTCGTAGGAGACACCGAATCCGCCGCGCAGCGCCGTTTTGCCGTTGCCGAACATGTCATAGGCGAAGCCGACGCGCGGACCGAAGTTATTGTGGTCGCCGGAGCCCAGCGCGCTGGCCTTGGCAAAACCGCCAGGACCGCATTCGCCCGCCAATACGCCCCTGTTATTGAACGGAGCCACGGTGATGCACGGCGTATTGGCTTGCTGAAGTTTGCCGGCGCCGGTGCTGATGTTATCCAGCAGGCTATTGCCCGGGCCGTAGATGAACTGCGTTACCTGGCCATTCAATTCGCTGTGGCGAGTAAACAAGTCCCAGCGCATTCCCAGGTTCAAGGTCAGGCGCTTGCTGGCCTTCCAGTCATCCTGGAAGTAGGCGCCGACTTCCAGGTTCCGCCAGTGGCGATAGTTGTCCGCCAATTGAGCGGCGTTAGTGCCGGAAATGAATCCCGGATCGGTGCCGGCCGACATCGAATACGGAGCGTCGACGGCAAACGTGATCGGGTCGGCGAACTCGTAGGACGGGCGAGCGATGTTGAACTCGCTGTTCTCGATGTTGCGCTTGAGATCGACGCCGATCTTGAAGTTATGCGACCCCTTGCTGATCGACAGCATATCGCCGTAGCTGTAAATGTGCTCCTTGAAGAACTGTGGATAGCCGCTGTAGGAGCCAAATCCGGTGGAGCCGTCGTCGAAATAAATCGAGGGAACACCGGGTTGCCCTGTGTTGATGCCGGTGTTGTTCTCGGTGTACCCGGCGCGCGCCTCGTTCACGACCCTGGAGTTAAACGTGTGATCCCAGACCAACTGACCGTTGGGCAGGATGTTACGGGTCGGGTTGGTGAATCCACGCGTGCAGGTGGGGGTGCAAGGGCCGAATGCATCGCTGGAACGCAACCAGTTGTACTGCACGAAGAAGCGGTTTTTCTCGCTCGGTTGATAGTCAATTCTGCCGGAGGCTTCCTTGCCTTGGAAAAGGTTCCCGATCGTTTCCGACTGCGCGCCAAAGAGAGCGACGCTGTCGCATTGATACGGAATTCCTGCCGCCGGAACGGCGGCGTTGAGGGCCGTGATGCGTGCATCAAACCAGGGCACACCGGTCAAATCTGCCAGCGCGTCACCTGGCATCAGAGTGGAGCAGCCGGTCCCTTTCACCGCCGGCGGGAACTTCGAATAGAGAAGTTTCGCGACCGTACTCGACAGTGCTGGCGTGGTTGCCACTAAATTGCGAAACTCCGGCGATTCGATGGTAGTGGTGATCGGGGGCGCGGACGTATTGAAGTGGTCCTGCTGGTAGGACACGAAGAAGAACAGCTTGTCCTTCATGATCGGACCACCCAGCGTGCCGCCAAACTGGTTGAAGCGCAGCTTCTGCTTGGGTACACCCGCCTGGTTGAGGAAGAAGTTGTTGGCATCGAGTTTGTCGTTGCGCAGGAAGTCCCACGCGCTGCCGTGCCAGGAATTGGTGCCGGACTTGGTCACCAGGTTGGTTACGGACCCGGCACTGCTGCCGTACTGGGCGGAGTTGTTTAGCGTGAGCTGCTGGAATTCCTGCACCGTGTCCTGAATCGGGGTATTGACCACGCCGCCGCTCAGGCCTTTATTGGAAACGCCGTTGACTAGGAATCCGTTGAAGTCTTCGCGCAGACCATTGACCACCGTGCCGTGGCCGTTTTCGAAGTCCACGCCGTGGACGTTCACGGCGCCCGGGGCCATCTGGATCAGGTCATAGACGTTGCGTCCGTTGAGCGGCAGGTTGGCGACCTGCGTACCGCTGACGGTCTGGCTGAGCTTGGAGTCTTCCGTGTTGACCGCCGGGGGCGCGCCGGTAACTTCCACCACTTCGCTGACCGCGCCTACCTGGAGCTTGTAGTCGTTGTGCGCAATCGAACCGGCGTTCACTTGCACGTTGGTGTGCGATTCCGACTTGAAGCCTTGGGCCTCCACCGTCACGCGGTAGACTCCCACCGGCACCTGGTTGGCCGTAAAGTGGCCCGCCTGGTTGGAAGTAGCGGTGGCGGTGTAATCGGTCGCCTGGTTCTTAATGGTAACTTTGGCGTTGGCGATGGCGGCGCCGGAAGGATCGGTGACGTCTCCGGACACCGTGCCGTTCTGAATTTGGGCTAGAGCGCTGAGGCTCAGGAAAGTTGTGAACAGCAGCAGCAACAGGCTGGCAAAGGCAAACCTTCCTAGGCCATTCGGTAGTCTCATCGCATCCCCCTGAAAAGTGAAAAATATTCCGAACAAGTGCTTGGCAAATCACTGGGGTGCTAAGTCGCGGGCCGACAAGCCAAGGGTGGGAAGAAGATACTGGGCAGATTAGCAACTTGGTCACTAATCCGGAGATCCCCACACCCAAGTGGCATGTAACAGTGCACGTTCCTGCCCAAATCGGGAATCAAGCCAGATCAACCAGTTGAGGCCGGTGGAAGTGGCCGCTCCTATGGAAAACCATATTTGCAAGCCTTGTCCCTTTCCAAAATGGGAATGGACTAAAAATGGAATCGACACTGATTTTATTACTTATAAGTAAACGTATCGGCAGGCGCGACTCAGGCGGCGCCTCATTTGCGGATGGGGCGTTGCTTGGCCCTGGGCGCGGCGGGGACCGGTGGAGCAAACGGCCGCCGGGCAATCACGCCCTGGCCTTCCTGGATGGTCAATTCCCGATCGGCGGACTCGTTGCGGATGGTGTCCACCGACCCGGAAGGCCATCGGATCACGATAGTATCGGCCCGCGTGGCGGGACCGAGACCGAAGTGAAGGCGCGGATCGCTGGCGGACAGATAACTGCTCCCAGCGCGGATTTCGTCGGATTGCACCAGGCCGCCGGCGCGGACTTCGACACGCGCGCCGCAGCCGTCGCGATTAGATCGTGTGCCGACAGTTTTAATGCGAATGGCGTGGCCGTGGGCCGGGCTCACGTTGCGCAGCAGAACGGCGGGACCGGCGAGGTCGGTGATGAGCGCGCCGAGGCGGCCGGTATTTTCGAAATCGGCGACGGCGAGACCGCGACCGACCCTCGGGACCGCCAGCGCGGGTCCCGCCTGGAGTCCGACCTCCTCAAACCTGCCCTCGCCGAGATTACGAAAGAGTAACGGGCGTTCGCGGTATGTCACTCCGAACTTGTAATTGTCCACCTGCGGGTTCACATGTCCATTGGCGACCAGGATGTCGGGCCAGCCGTCGTCGTCGAAATCGCCGAAGCGGATGCCAAACCCGAGAAACGGAATGCTGATGGGACCAAAGCCGCTGGGACCGGCGCGGTCGGTGAACTGGCCGTTGCCGTCATTGTGGTAGAGGTTGCTGGCATCGTCGGAAAAGTTGATTTTGGCGATGCTGGGGAGCCCGCTGTGGTCGTAGTCGGCGGCGTCAACGCCCATCCCCGCCTGCAGCTTTCCGTCCCAGCTAAAGGCGACGCCGGCTTCGGCGCCGACCTCGCGGAAGTGGCCGTGGCAATCGTTATGGTAGAGCAGGCTGGGAGTGGAATCGTTGGCGACGTAGAGGTCGGGGCAGCCATCGCGGTCGTAGTCGAGCCAGAGCACGCCGAGACCGTAGCCGAGGTCGGGATCGATGTTCAGCGTTTCGGTGACGTCGGTGAAAGTGCCGTCGCCGTTATTGTGATAGAGGCGGTCGCGCGAGCCCTTCATGCCGCGTGGGCCGCATGAGACCGGGATGCCGCGATACTGGCAGTAGATGGTGCTGCCGAATTCGGGCAGGTGATCGAGATCGACATCCACGTAGTTGGCGATGTAAAGGTCGAGGTAGCCATCGTTGTCGTAATCGCCGAAAGCGGCGCTGGCGCCCCATTGGCCGTGGTTGCCGACGCCGGCTTTAGCGGTGACGTCGGTGAAGGTGCCGTCGCGATTATTGCGGTAGAGCGCGCCGCCCGTGAGGTCGGTGATGTAGACGTCTTCCCAGCCGTCGTTGTCGTAGTCGCCGATGGCCACCCCGAAGCCCCAGCCGCAGTGCGCCAGACCTGAGCGGGCGGTGACGTCGGTGAAGGTACCGTCGTGATTGTTGTGGTAGAGCTTGGAGGCGTGGCACTTGCCGGCTTTGAGGTCTGGGAGGGTGGAACCGTTGACCAGCAGGATGTCCATCCAGCCGTCGTTGTCGTAATCGAAAAAGCCAACGCCGCCGCAGAGGGAATCCATGATGTCCAGCTTGTCGGCAGTGCCGCAGGTGGGCTGGAAATCAATGCCGGCGGAGCGGGTGATGTCCTGGAAGCGCAACCGGCTGGAAGGCGCAGCGGGCTTGGCGGAATGCGATGGCTTGGTTTGCGCGAACTGCGGCAGGGCACAGAGCAGCAGGACGGCGGCTGCGATCAGGCGCGTGATGCGCCGTGGCAGGCGAGGGCGGGTGGTCACTGCAGGCGGCCCGAGGCCATGCCTCCGGCGCGCTGCTGGGCCTTGGTCAGCTCGGCGAAGCGTTTCATTTCCTGCTCGGCGGCAGGGCGCTGATTGAGTTGAGTCAGCACGCGCGCCAGTTGGTAATGCGGACTGGGGTCGTTCGGGTTGAGGCTGATGGAGCGCTCCAGCGCTTCGCGCGCGGCCTGCGTGTCGCCAAGCAGCGCGAGCGCCTTGCCAAGGTCGTAGTAAGCGTCGGCGCGCGGTTTCAGGGCCAGGGCGGCACGGTCATTGGAAACCGCGGCCTGCAGGTCGCCTAGTTCGAGTTGCAGGTGGGCGAGCTGGTAATAGACCTCGGCATCGCGGTTGCCGCGGCGCAACTCGGTTTCATATTCGGCGATGGCCTCGCGATTCCTCCCCAGGCTGCCATGGGCGAAACCAAGATGGTAGTGGCCGAGCGGGATATTGGGATCGAGGCGGAGCGCGATCTTAAACTGCTCCACCGCTTCCAGCGTACGGTTGCTGTTCTGGCAGGCGCGCCCAAGCAGGATGTGAGCCAGCGGCGTCGAGGGATCGATGCGCACGGCCAGCTCCAGTTGTTCCGCTGCAGGTCCGTACTGGTTTTGCTCGAGGAAGGCGAGCGCCAGGTCGTAATGCGAGTCGAAGTCGCGCGGCGCCAGCGTGGTGGCGCGCCGCAGATGGGGCATAGCCTGCCGCAGGTCGCCGGATTGCATGAAGGCGAGGCCAAGGTAGTGGGCGAACTCGGCGTCCTGGGGCCAGCGCTCGACGGCTTGCTTGCCCACGCGAATGGCATCGGCGGCGCGCTTGGATTTCAGACAGGAGAGCAGAAGTCCGGAATAGGCGGGCTTGCTCGCGGGAAAGCGCTGCACGGCGGATTGGAAAATTTCCGCGGCGCCGGCGAATTGCTCGGCCCGGAGTGCTTGCTGGCCCCGCTGGATCAGCGTGGCCTCTGAATCCTGCGCCAGAGCGGCAGTGGATATCAGGACAATGACGGCGAAGGGAACCCAACTGAGCAGCGTTGGCACGCGCGTACGGCAAGTCCTCAAACAACACCCCTACGAAGTTCTGCCCTCGCCGCCAGGGCCAAAGCCCTTTGCGGTTGCGGCATGGGTCTCGCCGGGTTAAAGCCCGGCGCTTCTACCGCCTTACCGCGTCATGATACCAAAGCGTACGCGCCGCCGCGGTTTGCGGTAGGCTGCTGAGTCCAACACGGTTGTTCCGGAGCGATCGCTTGACCACCTCGCTGACGACGATGAGCGCCGCTGCAATGGCGCGGATGGTAAGAACGAAGAAAGTCTCGCCGGTGGAGTTGGTATCGGCGCACCTGAAACGTATCGACCAGTCGCAGCCGCGGCTGAATGCCTTCGTCACCGTGGATGGCGATCGCGCCACTCAGCAGGCTGCCAAAGCGGAAGCGGCCCTGATGCGCGGTGCGGAGCTGCCGCCGCTGTTTGGCGTGCCGATCAGTGTCAAGAGCTCGATTGATGTTGCCGGGCTGAAGTGCGAGGCGGGCTCGCGGCTGCGGGCGGGGCATGTTGCGGAAACGGACGCGCCGTTGGTGGCGCGGCTCAAGCGCGCGGGCGCCATTGTTCTCGGCAACAGCAATACGCCGGAGCTGCTGATGGCGTACGAGACGGACAACGTCCTCGCTGGCCGCACCTGCAATCCGTGGGACCTGCAGCGCACGCCGGGCGGATCGAGCGGCGGCGAGTCTGCGGCGATTGCGGCGGGATGCGCGGCGGCGGGAGTGGGCAGCGACGGCGGCGGGTCCATCCGTGTGCCGGCGCATTTCACCGGCATCTGCGGGCTGAAGCCTACCCCGGGACGGATTCCGGGGACGCAGCATTTTCCCGCCTGCGTGGGGCCATTCGCGTTCCTGGGCGTGGTTGGGCCCCTGGCGCGGACGGTTGCCGATCTGCGCCTGATGTTGAGCGTGATGAGTGGGTACGATCTCGGCGATCCCATGTCCGCCAATTTTGCGCCGGCCGCCGCGGACCGCAGCAATGTGCGCCATTTGCGGATTGGGTGTTTGACCGACGAGGCAATGGGAACGATTTCCGAGGAGACTCGCGCCGCCGTGCACTCCGCCGCGGGCGCGCTTCAGCGCGCGGGATTGGCAGTCGAGACGGTCCGCCCGGAAGGATTGGAAGAAGCGGGCGAGTTATGGCGCGTGTTCTTTTGCCAGGCGGGCGCGATGCTAGTTAGACGCGTGGCCGCGGGTCGCGAAGCCGAGTTGAGCCCGATGCTGGCGCGCTTTCTCGCGACTTTTCCGGCGGAACCCCCGATGTCGGGCGAGCGGCTGCTGACGGCGTTGATCAATCGCGACCTATTGCGCGCGCGGTTCCTGCAGCAGATGGAGACGTGGCCGGTGTTGCTGTCGCCGGTCTCGACCGGCCCGGCGTTTCGCCATGGCGAAGGCGGATGGACCGAGGGCGACCCGGCGAATTACCTGGTGACGATGCGCTTTACGCAGTGGTTCAACTTGCTGGGCCTGCCGGCGGCGGTGGTCCCGGTGACCAAGTCGCCGGAAGGACTGCCGATCGGAGTGCAGGTGATCGGCAGGCCGTATGAAGAAGAGGTGGTACTCGAAGTGGCGTCGAGGATCGAAGAGGCGTTCGGATGGCGGGCGCCGCCGACGACCTGGACGCGCGAAGCACGCACCGAATGAAGCGTCGGTAACTCGTTCCGCGATAGATCTGCCTTCCGGCGGCGCTGGACAGAGTGTCTGCACGGCGGATAAGCTAGCCGACAACTTGTGGGGGGTGCGGCGTTTATGTCAGTCAGGCGACCTAATTCTGTTCGCACCGTGCTAGCGGCGCTGGTCGCCTTCCTGTTCCTCTCCGCCGTTTACCTGTACACGTTCCCGTCGCCCACGCTGGTTTACCCAGCCGTCGTTCTGCTGCATGTTCTTGCCGGCGTAATAGCGATGGTGCTGCTGGCGTGGTATGCCGCGCGCCATCTCCGCGACTGGAGCGCACTATCCTGGACTGGGTGGGCGCTGCTCGGCGCTGGCGGAATTCTCGGCATTGTTCTGATATTCACCGGAACGCCGCACTCGGCGTGGAACTCGATGTACCTCCACATCCTGCTTTCGCTGGCCGCGGTTGTGGCCCTGGCAGCGCGTGGATGGGAAAGGCGCCGCTGGCTCGGCGGGGCGGGTGGAACAATCGCTCGTGTCGCGATATGCTCGGTCGCGGTCGTGGCGATCTCCGCCTTCGGGTACTCGTGGCGCAACGGAGCGTGGCTGCGCAGCCACGTCATCAAGAACCGTCCCGCGCCTGCGACCATGGATGGAGAAGGCGACGGCCCCAAGGGCGCTTTCTTCCCTAGTTCGGCGCAGACCGCCGACGGCAAGCTGATTCCCGGCAAATTTTTCCTGGAATCGCAAGCCTGCGAACGCTGCCACCAGACGATTTACAAACAGTGGTACGGCTCGGCGCACCATTTTTCGTCATTCAACAATCAGTGGTATCGCAAAAGTATCGAGTACATGCAGGAGGTGGTGGGGACGCGGCCGTCCAAGTGGTGCGGCGGATGCCACGATCCGGCGGTGCTGTTCAGCGGCATGATGGACACGCCGATCAAGCGGAACATTCATCGGCCGGAGGCGCAGGCGGGCCTGGGCTGCGTGATGTGTCACTCCATCGCGAAGGTCAAGAGCACCATGGGGCAGGGTGACTTCCTGCTGGAATACCCGCGGTTACACGACCTGGCGGCGAGCGAGAATCCGGTGGTCCGCGCGCTGCACGACTTTATGGTGAAGCTGAACCCGGAGCCGCACCGGCGGGTATTCCTCAAGCCGTTCATGCGCACGCAGACGGCGGAGTTCTGCTCGACCTGCCACAAGGTTCATCTCGATGTGCCGGTGAACCACTACCGCTGGATCCGCGGCTTCAACGAATACGACAACTGGCAGGCGAGCGGCGTGTCGGGCCAGGGCGCGCGCTCGTTCTACTATCCGCCGAAGCCGGCGCAGTGCGCCGATTGCCACATGCCGCCGGTAAAATCGGACGAGGCGGGCAACGTGAACGGCATCCTTCGCTCGCACGCTTTTGCCGCCGCCAACACCGCTCTGCCGACTGCCAACCAGGACCCCGCGCAACTGGCCGCAGTGGAGAATTTCCTGGAAAAATCCGTCTCGGTGGACATCTTCGCGCTGTCTCCGGCGCTGACCCCGGCGCTCGCCGCGGGCGGCGCGAGAAGCGAGATCGCAACCACCTTCGGCGTGGGCGAAGAAACTGAAACCAGCGTTGCGCCCGCCGGCATCGAAGCCGCTCCGGTCACGGCCCCGCTCAATCGCGCGCAGGGCGTGGTGCGCCGCGGCGACACCGTGCGCGTGGATGTGGTGGTGCGCACGCGAACGGTCGGACACTTCTTCCCTGGCGGCACCGTCGATGCCTACGACACCTGGCTGGAGTTGAAGGCCATCGACGGCAAAAGCCAGGTCCTGTTCTGGAGCGGCATGGTGGAAGACAACGGCCGCGGGCCGGTGGAGAAGGGAGCGCACTTCTATCGCGCGCTGATGATTGACGGCGATGGCAACCCGATCGACAAGCGCAACGCGTGGTCGACGCGAGCGCTGGTCTATGTTCACCTGATTCCGCCAGGGGCGGCTGATACGGTGCACTTCCGCCTGCATGTGCCGGAAAACGCCGGAGGCGAAATCAAGCTGCATGCCCGGCTGTGCTACCGCAAGTTCTCCTGGTGGAACACGCAGTTTTCCTTTGCCGGGATTCCCGATCCACGGCAGCAAGGGGCGGAATTCACACCCAATTACGACGAGCGCCGCATGGTGTTCACCGGCAGCACGGCCGATGTGTCGGGAAAAATCAAGGCCATTCCCAACCTGCCGATCGTGGCGCTGGCGGAAGACGAGGTGGCGCTGCGGGTAGCGCGGCGGGGCGCGCCCCAACCTAGTCCGCGAACCGAGTTGCGCGCCGATGACTGGACGCGCTGGAACGATTACGGCATCGGCCTGTTCCTGCAAGGCGATCTGAAGGGAGCGAGCGCGGCGTTTCAAAAGATCGCCGAGATCGATCCCAGCAAGGCGGATGCGTGGGTGAACCTCGGGCGCGTGGCAGTGCAGGAGGGCGACATGGGACGCGCGCGCCAGGTGCTGGAACGGGCGCTGGCTCTGAAGCCGCAGTTGGCGGCGGCGCATTATTTTTACGCGCGGGTGCTGCGCAACGTCGGCGAGTACGACGAAGCGGAAAAGCATCTGCGGCAGGTGCTGGCGCAATACCCCCGCGATCGCGTGGCGCGCAACGACCTGGGCCGCGTTCAGTTTCTGCAGCGCAAGTATGGGGAAGCGGTGGGGCAGTTCCAGGCGGTGCTGGCGATCGATCCGGAGGATCTGCAGGCACACTACAACTTGATGCTGTGCTACCAGGGACTGGGAAACGAGGCGGAAGCGCGGCGCGAACAGCAGCTCTACCTGCGCTTCAAAGCGGACGAGTCATCGCAGGCCATCACCGGCGCTTACCGGCAGTCTCATCCGGAGGACAACAACGAGCGCCAGCCGATCCATGATCACGTGTCCGTGCCGCTTTCGGTGCTGTCCGCCTACAACGCCGAGCGTGCGCGAGTAGCGCGGAATGCGGCGCATGGAGGCGGCGGCAAGTGAGGAGACTCCGTTCTGCGCGCGTGCTGGCGGCGGTGGCGTTAGCCGCGTCGATGGCCGTCGCGCAAAGCAAGCCGGGACAAATTCAGTTCCGTGACATCGCGCAAAACGCGGGCATCCGCTTCGTGCACAACAACGGCGCCTTCGGAAAGAAATATCTGCCGGAGACGCTTGGCCCGGGCTGCGCCTTCTTGGATTACGACAACGACGGTTATCCCGACATCCTGCTGGTCAATGGCGCCGCCTGGCCGGGACACGGGCGCGCCGCGACCACGCTGAAGCTGTATCACAATAACCGCAACGGCACGTTCAGCGACGTGACCGCCAAGGCCGGGCTGGCGGTCAGCATGTACGGCATGGGCGCGGCGGTGGGCGACTACGACAACGACGGCTACGACGACATCTTCATCACCGCGGTGGGCCAGAGTCGGCTGTTTCACAACAACGGCAACGGGACCTTCACCGATGTGACGCGCGCCGCCGGCTTGTGGGGCATCCAGGAATTCAGCACCAGCGCGGCTTGGGTGGATTACGACAAAGACGGACTGCTGGACCTGGTGGTCGCCAACTACGTGCAATGGTCGCCCGAAAAGGACCTGTTCTGCACGATGGACGGGACGCACAAGTCGTACTGCACGCCGGAGTCGTACAAGGGAGCGTCGCTGCGGCTGTGGCACAACCTGGGTCACGGAAAATTCGAGGACGCGACCGCCAAGGCGGGCTTACACGACCCCAATTCCAAGGGGCTCGGCATCGCCGTGCTCGACTACGACCAGGACGGCTGGCCCGACCTGCTGCTGGCCAACGATACCCAGCCCAACAAACTCTACCGGAACAACCGCAACGGGACTTTTAGCGAGCACGGCGCCACCGCGGGGATTGCCTTCAGCGAAGATGGTGTGGCGCGCTCCGGGATGGGCGTGGATGCGGCCGATTACGACCGCTCCGGGCGGCCCAGCATCGTCATCACCAATTTTTCCAACCAGATGATGGCGCTGTATCACAACGAGGGCAACGGCTTGTTCGTGGACGAAGCGCCGCGCTCGGAGATCGGGCGCGCCAGCCTGCTGACGCTGGGATTCGGCTGCTTCTTTTTCGACTTCGATCTCGACGGATGGCTGGACATGTTCGTTGCCAACGGGCACTTGGATAACGACATCGAGCGCATCCAGAAACGCATCAAGTACCGCCAGCCGCCGCACCTGTTCCGCAATCTCGGCAACGGCAAGTTTGCCGAAGTGGCGGCTTCGGCGGGAGCGGCGTTTGACAAGCCGCGGGTTGCGCGCGGCGCCGCCTACGCCGATATTGACAATGACGGCGACCTCGATCTGCTGATCACCACCAACGGCGGGTCCGCCGTGCTCTTCCGCAACGACGGCGGCAGCAATCACAGCCTGCGCGTGAAGCTGGTGGGCACGAAATCCAATCGCGACGGCATTGGCGCGGTGGTGCGCGTGCATTCCGGCAAGGACCGGCAGTGGCAGATGCTGCGCAGCGGTTCCAGCTATTTGTCGCAAAGTGAACTGGTGCTGACCTTCGGCCTGGGCGCCAATCCGCAAACTTCCGAGGTCGAGGTACAGTGGCCCAGCGGGCAGGTGGACCGCCTGCAAAACGTCGCCGCCGACCGGATAATTACCGTCCAGGAAGGCCGCGGCGTAATATCTTCTCGCAAGTACTCCAAGCGATCGGAATAGCACCTTGCTGGAATGGGCGCGCGGTTCAAAGTGGCTGCTGGCGTGCGCGCTGGCCGCCGGCCTCGTCGTGGGCAGCGGAACGGCGCAGACGCGAAAACCCGCTTCGCCGCCGCGGGCGAATGCGGCGGCG
Source organism: Terriglobia bacterium (assembly GCA_020073285.1). Classification (GTDB taxonomy): domain Bacteria; phylum Acidobacteriota; class Terriglobia; order Terriglobales; family Acidobacteriaceae; genus JAIQGF01. The sequence goes on from JAIQFM010000001.1 coordinate 52,288, forward strand.
GAAGCGTTGCGGCTCAACAATGTCGGGGTGGCGTACATCGGCCAGCAGCGGTTGCAGGATGCGCTGCGGGCCTTCCGGCGCGCGCAACAGCTTGATCCGAAGCTGCAATCGGCGCGCCTGAATCAAGGCATCGCGCTGCTGAATTTGCAGCGTTTCTCGGAGGCACGGCGGTTGCTGCGGGGGATCGCCGAGCGCGATCCGAACGACCCGAAGGTCTGGTACAACCTCGGCCTGTTGGAGCGCGCGGACGGGCAGGACAAGGCGGCGCTGGAGGATTTCCAACGCGCCGCCAAGTTGGCGCCCGCGGACGCCGACACGTTTTATTTCCTCGGCGCGATCTATTCGCAGTTGCATCGCGAGCGGGAAGCGATTGCGGCGCTGAAGCAGGCGCTGGCGCTGGATCCGTTTCACGCCTCGGCGGAGTTCGCGCTGGCGCGCGCTTATCAGCGTCTGAACGATACCGATGCGGCCAAACCGCACCTGGCGCGCTTCCAGGACCTCACGCGCAACAAGTTGGGAGCGCTGGTCGGACAAGCGTACGGTGAGCAAGGGCCGCTGTCGCTGGCGCAGCCGGCGAAGGGAGGGGCGCAATCCGCACCACCACCGGTTCCCGTGCGATTTGTTTACGCGACCATCGAAGCGGGGCTCGCTACAACGGCAAAACCGGCCACAGCGATCTCGCCGAACCCTTTCGACTCCGGCGCTTGCTTCCTCGACTTCGACGGAGACGGCCTCCCCGATCTTCTGCTCGCCGACAACGGCCCGCAGGGCGGGCTGACACTGCTTCGCAATCTCGGTCGAGGGCGTTTCAGCGACGTCACTCGCCCGGCGGGACTCGATCCGAGTGCTCACGCGATTGGCTGCGCCGCTGCGGATTACGACAACGACGGCTGGACCGACGTCGCGCTCAGTTTTCCCAATCACGTCGCCCTGTTTCACAACCAGCATGACGGCACGTTCAAGGACGTAACCGAGCCCAGCGGCATTCGCGCCACACTTGCGCCTTTCGGGCTGACTTGGATTGACTACGACCACGATGGAGATGTGGATCTGTACATCGCCAGCAATCCGGTCGCAGGCAGCGCAGCGAAAGTTTCCAGCGAGCTCTGGCGCAACAATGGCAACGGCACCTTCACCGAGTGGACGGAACAGACGGGCCTCGGCACAGGCCCGAGCTTTTCCACCGTCGCCACGGACTTCAATAACGATCGGGCGGTCGACCTGGTTGTAGCGCCCGAGAGCGGGCAGCCGCGCATCCTGCTCAACCCGCGCGAGGGGAAGTTCAAAGCGGTCGAGCCGTGGTTGCACCCGGTGCAGCCGGTGGTCGGCATCGCGGCACTGGACTTCAACAAAGACGGCTGGATGGACCTGGCGTTCACGCACAGTTCAGCGCCCGGTGTGAGCCTGTGGCGCAACGTCGAAGGCAAGCGCTTTGAGCGGGTGCCTCTGCCGGACCTGCATTGGGCGCGCGCCTGGGGCGTTGCCGCCTTCGATTACGACAACGACGGCTGGATGGACCTCGTCGCAGTCGGAGAGAACGAACAAGGCCGCGCCGAAATCCGCCTGCTTCGCAACACGGGAGCGAACGGCTTTGTGGATGTCACCGCGCAAACTGGACTGGATAAGATTCAGCTCGCCCACCCACGTGCGATTGCAATCGCGGACTACAACGGCGATGGCGATGATGACATCCTGGTAACGCAAGCCAAGGGATATTCTCCGGCGCTGTTTCGCAATGACGGCGGCAACAAGAATTCATCGCTGCGCCTGGCTCTCAAAGGTTTGGCGGACAACAAGACAGGCGTAGGCACGAAGGTCGAGGCATTCGCCGGCGCGCTGTGGCAGAAGTGGGAGCGGACCGGCTCGAGCTATCTCGGACAAAGCGTCACACCCGTTACCATCGGCATCGGACACGCCAAGCGACTCGACATGCTGCGCCTGCAGTGGCCGACGGGCGTGGTTCAGGACGAAGTCCACGTTGCTGCGGGCATTGCGAGAATCGACGAGATCGATCGCCGCGGCAGCTCGTGTCCTCTCTTGTTTGCGTGGGACGGCAGGCGCTACCGCTTTGTCGCCGACCTGATCGGCGCGGGCGTGGTTGGCCACTGGATCGGGCCGGGGCAGCGCAACGTGCCGGACCCGACCGAGTACATCAAGGTCGAGAACGTCGCCGCGCGCGGGCAGCGGCTGAGCTTCCGCCTGATGGAGCCGATGGAGGAAGTGGTGTACCTCGACCAGGTGCGCCTGCTCGCCGTGGATCATCCCGCGGACCTGGAGGTGTATCCCAACGAGTACTTCGCGTCGAATCCGCCGTTTCCGGAGTTCAAAGTGATCGCCAGCCGCAACGCGCGGCCACCGGCGGGCGCATGGGATGATCGCGGGCGCGACGTGCTGCCGCTGCTGCGCGAGCGCGATCACCGTTACGTCACCGCTTTCGAACTGCTCCCCTACAAAGGCTTTACCAAGTCGCATTCACTGGAACTGGACTTGGGCGCCCCGTATGTATCAGGTCCGTTGCGCCTGCTGCTGCACGGATACATCGAATATTTCACGGCGACCTCGATGTACGCCGCCGACCAGGCCGGCATCACGCCACTAGCGCCCTACGTGGAAGCGCTCGACGCCCATGGCCGCTGGGTCCGCGTGATTGAGGACATGGGTTTCCCCGCCGGTCTTTCGCGCACCACGGTGGCCGACCTCACTGGCAAATTGCCCGTTGGCACGCGCCGCATTCGCATCGGCACCAACCTGCAGATTTACTGGGACCAGATTCTGGTGGACCGCACCGCTCCCGGCGTTCCCGTCCGCACCGAGGAAGTGCCGCTGGCGCAGGCGAAGCTTGCGTTCCACGGCTATCCGCGTCCGATCGAACGGAAGACGCCCGGCGACCTCTCCTATATTTACGAAGACGTGAGCCTCACCGGACCCTACGCGCGGCAGGCGGGCGCGTACACGAGCCTGGGCGAGGTGCGCGAACTTCTAGCGGCGGCGGACGATTGGCACGTCATCTTCGGTTCCGGCGATGAGGTGCAACTGGAGTTTGATCCAGCGCAGCTTCCCGCGCTACCGCCCGGCTGGAAGCGCGACTACTTTTTCTTTGCCGACGGCTTCGAGAAGGACATGGATTTCTACGCCGCCGACGGGCAGACGGTCGAACCGCTGCCCTTCCACGCCATGCCGGAGTATCCGTACGCGCCGGGAAACTCGCCCGGCGACGCGTCGTACATCGATTACCTTCTGGAATACAACACGCGGTTTTACTCGGGCGCGGCGGAATCGGAATACCGGTTCCGCTACCGGACCTTGCCCCACGATCCGCTCAAGCCCGGCGCGCCGGCCCACTGATTCCATATGTCCAACGGTCCCACACACCACACCGCGCGGTTGAAGACGCGCGTGCTGATGGTCGCCGTCATCGTCGGCAACGTTGCCGGCAATACTCTGCTCAGCCGCGGCCTGCACCATGGCGGATCGCGTCTCTCATCCTCGTTCCTGCACTACCTGCACGGAGTCGCCGACCCGTGGGCGATGGGCGGGGTATTGATCCTGATGGCGTGGATGATTGCGAACTTGTCGCTGCTCAGCCGCGCCGACCTCAGCTACGCGCTGCCGGTGACCGGGTCGGTGTCGTTCATGCTAATTGCGCTTGCGGGACATTTTTTTCTTAGCGAGCCGGTCTCGCTGGCGCACTGGATCGGCATCGCCATTATTACCGTGGGCGTGGTGCTGGTGATCGAAACTCCGCCGCTCACCGTCGCCGTCCACGGCCCGCCGGAGGACGAACGATGACGTGGCTGCTGGTGGCCATCATTGTTGTCTCCAACACCGCGGGTGACGTGTTCAACACCGCCGGCATGAAGCGGCATGGCCAGGTCGAGCACTTCAACCCCCGCGCCATCACCCACCTGGTCCTTCACCTGGCGCGCAATGGCTTTATCATTGCGGGCATCGCCTCACTGACGGTTTCCTTCGGCGCGCTGATCATGCTGCTTTCCATCGCGCCGGTCAGCTTCGCCATTCCCGCCACCGCAGCCAGCTTTCTGCTGGAAACCGTGCTCGCGAAAATCGCCCTCAAGGAGCGGGTCACGTGCAAGCGGTGGATTGGCGCGACACTGGTGGCGATTGGGGTAGCGTTGCTGGCGCTCTAGTTCGGCACTCCGATTTTCTCGCCGCGCTTCAGCACCCGGTCGAAAAAGTCCGCCGCCGCCTCGTAAGCACGCACCCAACTTCGCCAGAGCAGGAAGTCGTGGATCTCGTCGGGGAAGACGATGGTTTCGAGCGGCGTCTTCTGCGCGCGCAGGCGCTGCACCAAGTCAACGGTTTGGTCGAACGGGACGTTGCGGTCGTCGTCGCCCTGGATGAGCAGCACCGGCGAGCGCCACTGTGCGATGGTGGAAATCGGCGAGGACTCGAATGCCAGCTTCTTTGCTTGCGCCAGATCGGGCGCATCCTCGCCCAGCGTGGGCGCCCAGTGCCGCGCTTCCGACCACCACTCGTGCACGCCGTGCAGGTCCACTCCGGCGGCGAACAGGTCGGAGTTGCGTGCCAGGCCCATCGCGGTCAGATACCCGCCGTAGGAGCCGCCCCACAAGCCGATTTTCTTCGCGTCCACGTAGGCCAGCGAGCGCAGATATTTCGCCCCGGCGACGACATCCTGATATTCGGTTCCGCCGCGCCAGCCGGTGTTGGGCGCCATCCGAAACGCGCGCCCGTACATGATCCCGGTGCGGTAGTTCACCGAGAGCACCACGTAGCCCAGCGACGCCAGGTACTGATTTTCGGCGTAGGCGTTGTGGTAGTAACCCATGTTGTGGAAGCCGAGCATCATCTGGCGCATGGAGCCGCCGTGCGTAAAGATGAGCGCGGGGCCAGGCGTTGTGCGACCCGGCGGGACGAAAAGCTGGCCATGAATCTCCAGCCCGTCTTCCGATTTGAAGAGCACTTGCTTCGGCGTGACCAGTTCGGCGCCGGGGAAATCCGCGGGCAGCGCCTCTTTTGCGATCATCTGCCGGGCCTGCGCGGTCAGGAAATACGGCATGGCCGGCGAGGTTGCGGTCGAGCCGAGGCAGACCACGAACTTGCCGTCGCCCGTCTCCAACGGCGCCCATTCAATCGTTTCGCCGCGCGAAAGTGGCTGCGGCGTTCCGCCCGCGACCGGCACGCGCCAGACGTGACGGCGGTCGATGTCGTCCTGGTTGGAAGTGTAGATCGCCGATTTCTTGTCCGCGCTGAGCGCCACATCTTCAAATTCGAACTGACCCGGCGTGAGCGGCGTTGCCTTGCCTCCGCTGGCGGAAATCGAATACAGGTGCGCCCAGCCGTCCTGCTCGCTGGCGAAGATCACGCGGTCGCCGGCGGCGAACTGGAACGCCTCCTCCTCGACGAGGTTGGGGAACGAACCGTTGGCATCGTCGTTGCTGTGCCAGATTTCGCGGGCGTTCAACGCGGCGGCGTCGGCCACCCAGATGGCCCAGGGCTGCGGGCGCACGGGGATAATCGGTAGGCCGCGTTCGGCGCCGTGCACGCGGACGAATGCGATCTTGGCGCCGTCGGGCGACCAGCGCGGCAGCGAGTCGCGATCGGCGCTGGGCGCGACGTAGCGCAGGGTGTCGCTGCCGAATTCATGGACCGCGACATAGCTGTGATCGCCGCGATTGCTCCGGAAGGCGATGCGCTTGCCGTCGGGCGACCAGCGCGGGCTGGAGTTTTCTCCGCGCACGTAGGTGAGCTGGCGAGCTTTCTCCGCCCCCGAGACCGGCGCGATCCACAACTGTCCTTTCGCGCCCGCCCACACGGCGCGCTGGCCGTCGGGCGAAAGCTGCACGTCTTCGCAACCTTCCTCGTCGCATTCCATCGTGCCCAGCAGGCGCGGCTCGCCCTTGTCCACGTCCACCGCCCAGACTTCCTGGTGCGGCTGCTGGACGTTGCTGGTGGGATCGGCGACCTCGCCCTTCTTGTTGGTCTCACTGCCGCGGACGTAGACGATGGTGCGACCGTCAGGCGTCAGGCGGACGCTCGCCAGCGGCAGGCCGTCGTCGGCGCTGTAGTGGGTCACCTGGCGCGCGGTAAAACTGGGAGAATCCGCGGCCCAGATATTGCGCACGCCTTTCGCATTAAACACCCACGCCATGCGAGGGCTGTGTTCGGCGGCGGTCAATTCGCTGGGGAAGGGCGAACTCATCACCTGTTCGAGCGTGAAGCGGGCGTGCAGCGCCGGGGTGAGCAGAAGTGAAGCAAAAGCGAAGACGACGGCGGTCGCCAAAGCACGGTGGAGATATCGCGGTGCACCTGTCATAAGCAGAGGAGACTACGCCAGCGGGTTGACCGGCGGCAACTTGCTGTGCGGAAAATAGAGCAGTTTTCGATCTTCAGCGTCCCTTACCGCGGTTGACGCAGGCCTTTAGAGTCTGGGTGAGAACGCAATTTCGTAGACAGCAGTGGTCAAAGTGGACCGAAAATCTAGCCGCAGAGCGGCGGAATTCGTTAGCCCAGCGCGGCAGCGCTGGGGAAAGTGGAGCAAAATTGTCGAGCGCCAGCGGCGCGGCACAGCTCTCACGCACACACTTTAGACTAGCTGCGAACTTTCCAGACCGTATCCAGCACCGTGCCGTCCACCCACTTGACCACGGCGACGGGCTTCTCGGTCAGGCGTGGTTTCTGCGGTTTGCCGCCGCAAATTTTCTCCACCTCGCGCTGGATGTCATGGATAGGACGGATGGGTAGGGACGATCCCTTCGCGGCATCGAGCAGGTCCTTGCGCCGAGGATTGATGGCAATCCCTCGCTCCGTGGCCACCACGTCGATCAGCTCACCCGGCCCGGTGAGCGTCGTCACCTGATCCACAATCACCGGGATACGGTCGCGGAAGGACGGGACGGCCAGCACCGTGCATCCCGCGAACAGGCAGTTCTGCCAGCCGCCGATGCCGTGCAGCAGGCGGCCGTCGGAGTGCGTTACCACATTCGCGTTGAAGTTCACGTCCACTTCCGTCGCGCCCAGCACCACCACGTCTACCAGCGAATTGAAAAATCCCTTGCCGTGGTAGTTGTAGGAGGTGAAGGGCGAGGTTGGAATGTGCCGTGGATCGCTGGCAATGGATTGCACCGCATCCAAGTCGAACGTCTGCCCGTCGAGGATGTAGTCGGTGAGTCCTTCCTTGAGCAGGTCGACCAGGTAGCGGGTCGAGCCGCCGCGCACGAAACGCGCGCGCACGCCGCCCTGTCGCATGAATCGCCGCAGGTAATCCACAAAAGCGAGCGCGATGCCGCCCGCTCCTGCCTGGAACGAAAATCCGGGGCGCATGATGCCGGCGTCGCGCACGAACTGCGCCACGTACTGCGCGATCAGCAGGCGGTCGGGCGAGCGCGTGATCTGCGTCGTGCCCGAGACGATCTTCGCCGGGTCGCCGATCGAATCCACCTGTACGACGTAATCAACGTTGTTGCCCTGGATTTGCCAGGGCACGCAGGGGAACTCGACCAGGTTATCGGTGACCACGATCACACGGTCGGCGTACATGGAATCCGCCAGCGCGAACCCCAGCGAGCCGCAGGCCGAAGGGCCGTGCGATCCGTTGGCGTTGCCGAACGCGTCGGCGGTGGGCGCGGCGATCACCGCGATGTCAATGTGCACTTCGCCGTCCTGGATCGCCTGCCAGCGTCCGCCGTGCGAGCGCAGCACGCCCAGGCCGCGCATCCGCCCCTGCGTGCAGTAGTCGCCGAGCGGGCCGTTCATCGAGCCCTCGATGTGGTGCACGTTGCCCGCTTCCATCAGCTCGATCACCGGCGCGTGCGCGGGAAACGACGCGCTCGGGAACCACATCAAGTCGCGCGTCCCCATCTTCGCCGCCGTCTGCAGCGCCCACAGCGCCACGCGGTCGCCGTCGCGCAGGTGATGGTGCGTCGAGATGGTCATCCCGTCGCTCAGCCCGCATTGGCGCAGCGCGGTTTCAAGATCCGCCACGCGCTTGTCGCCGCTCATCGGATAATCGGCGGCGGTGCGGATCGGCGGCGCCGCCTTGCGTCCCTGCGGATGATCGTGGTTCACGCCCGCGTAGGCCCGCTGCGGCTTGCCGTTGACGTTCGTCGGCACGACGCGTCCCGCGGCGTTGGTCGCTAATTCAATCGAATTTGCAATTGTGCTCATGAAAACGCCTTAGGGCCTGTTAACACTAATTCGTAATTCTGTGATATGCTGCGCCGCATGGAAATCACCGAGGCGCAGTACCAACGTATTGCCCCCAGCCTTCCCCGGCAGCGCGGCAATGTGACGCTGACCAACCTGCAACTGCTGAACGCGCTGTTGTATGTCGCCGAGCAAGGCTGCAAGTGGCGCGGACTGCCTAAACGCTTCGGAAATTGGCAT
>JAIQFM010000138.1 GCA_020073285.1 Terriglobia bacterium
TTTCGCGGCGAACCAGGTCTCGAGAACGTCCAAGCAAGAGTCGGCGCGAATTATGGAGTGGACTCGGCAAATGTGGCCGAGGAACTAGTACGCTTTGAAGCAAAGCTCCAGACATTGGTCACCGAGTTGGACGCGCTGCTGCCGATCGGCCAGGAACCCGATGCCGACCAACTGGCGGCCATAGTCGATCTCGGTGCTTGGGTGCATGCGGAGTGGGTGCGAATCCATCCATTCGCCAACGGTAACGGCCGCACTGCGCGCCTTTGGGCCAACAGCCTCGCAATGCGTTATGGCCTGCCGCCTTTTATCCGCTTGCGCCCGAGACCCAACGCAGGTTACAGGGACGCCGGCGCTAAGGCGATGCAGGGCGACTGGAAACCAATGGCGGTTGTCTTTCGCCGATTGCTCGATGATTTTCTCGACGAAAATCTAGTATGACGGCACGTGTGGCGCAGCGAGGAATCTGCTTTACCAGCCCCTGACCACCAGCCACTGACCACTAGCCACTGACCACTAAGCTACGACTCTTTCAAATAGCGCAATTCCATGTCGGTGCGCCGCAGACGCGACGCCATCGCGGTGGCGATCCCTTCCAGTAAGTTGAGCGCCAACATTCGATGCTCCAAGCTGAGCGCGGCGAAGCGCTCCCGTGTCAGCACGTACAGTTCGGCATCGGTGCCGGCGACCGCATCGGCCGACCGTGGGGCTCGGTCCATGAATGCCAGCTCTCCGAAGAAATCTCCCCGCCCGAACGTCGCCAAGTGGTGTCCCGTCCTGTTGTCCAGGGGCATCACGATGCGCACCGAGCCCTTGCGGATGAAGTACAGTTCGTCGCTGGAATCTCCGTGGGAGAAAATCTTCTGGCCGGCTTTGAAGGTCCGTATCTCGGTCCCTGCCTCCAGCGCTGCCAGCGTGTCCTCATCGCGTTGGCGGAACATGTCCATGTGGCGGATGTCCAGCGGCATCTCCTGCGCATGCTCGAGGTGCGCCGCCGCCAGGACACGGTCTTCAATCCACTCCAGTGCCTCGTCCAGGTGGGAGAAGATCTTCGCGTGGCGTTCTTGCCTGGCGAGTCCCATCTGGGCGAAGTACTTGCGCATGTCCTGGCCGCTGGGCGCCTTCGACGGCATGTGACTGAAGATCACCGTGCGGTTCCGCTCTGACACCATGTCTTCAATCTGCTCCAGCATGTGCGCCGCGGTGAAGTCCACCGAGTGCACCCGCCGCATGTCCAGCACGATGTAATCGCTCTTCTTCAATTCCGGCTCCAGCGCGGTGTAAAGCTGGTCGGTGGTACCGAAAAACAGGCTGCCTTGCAGCTCGAAAATCGCGGTGCGCTCGCCCCGCTTCTCCAGGATCGCCATCTCCTCCGGCAGTCGCATCTGCTTGGAAAATCTTTCGTTCCCGTACGACTTCCGCCGCACCACCGAGTCCCTGATCTGCTCCCGCAGAAACAGCAGGATGGCCAGCGCGACGCCTACACCCGAGGCGGCGATCAGACTCTCCGCCTCCGCTACCACTACCACCGTGACGATCACCACGAAGTCCAGGATGGTCGAGCGCGACCGCAGCAGGTACAGGCTGTGCCGGTCGAACATCCGCACTCCGACCACGATCAGGATTCCCGCCAGCGCCGCGATCGGTACCCAGGCGATCAGCGTACCGAGGACGAGGAACGCCACCAGCGCCAATACGCCCTCGATCACCCCCGACAGTCGCGAGTGCCCGCCACTGGAGATGTTTACCAGGGTCGCGCCCATTTGTCCCGCGCCCGGCACGCCGCCGATCGCCGTCGAAGCCAGGTTTCCCAGCCCCTGCCCGATCAGTTCTCGATTCGAGTTGTGCCGGCTGCGGGTCAGCGTGTCGAGCACGACGCAGGTCTTCAGCGTGTCAATCGAGAGCAGCACCGCCAGCGTCAGCGCCGGCGTGATCAGCAGGTTGAGCTGATACGGATCGAAAGCGCTGAACGCCTGCCAGCGCGCCGCCATCGTCGCCAGGAATCCAATGCCCGAGCCGCCCAGCGGACCTACGAGGGGACCTATGACGAACTTGTTGCCCACCAGCAGCAGCAAGGACCGGTCGGCCAACCCAATCGCGAAGTACGCCACCATGCCAGACGCCAGGCCGAGGATCGCGGCCGGTATTTTCTTCGTGACCCGCGGCGCCAGTACCATCACTGCGATCGTCACCGCCCCCACCGTGATGCTCTGCCACCGCCACAGCGATGGCGTCAGCAGCCCCTGCCAGAACTGATAGCGGCCGGGCACGCCAAAGAACTTCGGCACCTGGCTGATGATGATGATTAGTCCCACGCCGCTCAGGTAGCCGCTCACCACCGGGTACGGCATGTACTTGATCAGCCGGCCCAGCCCCACCAGCCCGAATGTCACCTGCAGCAGGCCGCACACTAGCGCCACCAGCGCCATCAGCAGCAGCACTGACGATGGCCCCACGCCGGTCTGCGTCATCTCGATGGCAAACGCGGACAGCACTGCCACCGCTGGCGCGCACGGCGCCGTGATCAGGCGCTTCGTTCCGCCGAAAGTTGGCGCGACCAGACCCAGCGCCGTGGTGCCGAGGATTCCGGCGATTGCGCCCTGCGAGGCATAACTTGCACCCAGCGGCGCATAGATGGTGACCCCGAACGCGATTGCCGAGGGCAGCGCCACCAGCATCGCCGCCAATCCGCCCCAGAAGTCGCCGGCGGGGTGGTCCGGCCGCCGCAATGCCTTCTCTGGCGCAGCCCGCCCCTCGCTGGTCGTACGTTCTGGCGCAACCGCGGTATCGCTCATAGGTCGTGAGTTGCCGGTGGAGGATGCAAATTTAGCCGGTGATCTGCAATTGTATATGCGACCCCTTTTGCACTGCTGGCCGTGTTTCTGGCTGAGAAAATCCTCCGGCAAAGGAGCGCGACCGTAGATCCGCGAAAACCGCGCTGTTGGCGAAATTGGTTCGCGGCGGAAATCCGCTGTACTCAGGCAGATTACGGAAGGCGTTGTCCTGCCGCAACTATGGGGCTAAGTCCCTCCATCTCAATGGCGTGCATGATTAGGAACTGGCTGCGCAAGGAGCAGTTTTGGATTGTACTAAGACCCCTGACTCTCATACTATCGTGGCAGTTTCAGTCGGAATTCTGGTCTGCGGCACGAAGGTGGCGCCCAGGCATATCCGCGCTGGAACACTCTGGAAAGTAACGGAACCTTGGCGCTCATGAAAAAAGGCTCTTTAGTGGTTCAGGCAGTCCTCGTGATGGCGATCGTGGCGCTTCTGACATGGAGCGCGGCGGCAGCCAACATTTCCAAGCCCCGCAAGACTTCGAAAGCAAAATCCGTCGTCGACAATTCCGGAACAAAGAAAAAGATCAGCAAGAAACGCAAGTCGCGGCGCGCGAGCATGTACGTGTGGGTCAACGGCCATCGGCTGAAGCGGAACCGATACTACGAGCACTTCAGCGCGTCCTCATTCGTCACTGTGGACCAGACGGTGGGCGATATCATGGCCGGCGAGGATCCGGTGGTCCGGCAGGCGGCGATTGACGCGCTCGCCAATATGAACGGCACGGTGGTTGCGATCAACCCGGACAACGGCCGCATCCTGGCGATGGTCAACCAGAAGAGGGCGCTGTCGGAAGGCGGGGAGCCCTGCTCGACCATCAAGATCGCGGTCGCGCTGGCGGCGTTGAGCGAGAACGTGGTGGCGCGTGAGACCAAGATCCAACTCGGCCGCCGCACGCGCATGGACCTGACGCAAGCGCTGGCGCATTCCAACAACGCCTATTTCGAAGCGCTGGGCCGGAAGATGGGATTCGAGAAGGTCAGCTACTACGCGCACCAGTTTGGACTGGGCGAACTGGCGGGCTGGAACATCGAGGGCGAGCACCTGGGCGTCTTCCCGGATGAAGAACTGGCCCCCCGGCTGGGAGGCGTAGCCCGGATGTGCTCGTTCGGACAGGGCATTTCCTTAACGCCGCTGCAACTGGGTGCGTTGGTATCGGCCATCGCCAATGGCGGCACGCTCTATTACCTGCAACATCCCACGACGGCGGAAGAGATCGCGACGTTTGAGCCGCGGGTGAAGCGGTTTCTCGATATCGGGCCGCTGATTCCGGAAGTCTCGCCGGGCATGGCCGGCGCCGTGCAGTACGGCACGGCGCAGAGCGTGCGCTGGAATTTCAGCGAGGAGCAGGTGCTGGGCAAGACCGGAACCTGCTCCAACAACGGCACGCGCTACGGATGGTTCGCCTCCTATGCCAACACCTCAGCGGGCAGGATCGCGGTGGTGGTTTTCCTGGAAGGCGGGCGACCGACGTTTGGTCCGAAAGCGGCGGAGATCGCCGGCCGCATGTACCGCAACCTGTACGACCACAGCTTCTTCGTGCAGGCCACTCCCGTGCCGGAGCGGACAGGACAGGAATAGTGCAGTAGTGCGGTAGGGCAGTAGTGCGGTAGGGTGCGGTTATCGGTTATCGGTTATCGGTGGAATGGCCTCCGGTTTCGGAGGCTTTTTCATTGGCGATTGGTGATTTGCGATGCTTCAACAACGGAGCCGATAACCACCAACCAAGAACGAGGGCCCGCTACGGCTTCGCGCCGAGCTCCTGCAGCGCTTTTTCGAGGGTGATTTTGTTGGCCGCGTCCTTTTCCGCGACCAAAGAGGATTTCAGCCAGGCGATGGCGCGCGCCTTGGAGACGTGCGGATTGATGGCGGGATCCTGGTCTTCGATCTTCCAAGCCCCGTCCATTTTTTTCAGGCGGAACGAAACCTCCTCCCTTCCAGGTTCGGCGAGGTATCCCAGGCGGATCTGAAAACGGCCGAGCACGGCGTATTGCACGCGGACGGCGGCGGAGCGGAGTCCGTCGGCGGCGTCAAGAATATCGTACTGCGATACGATAGTGAAGCCGTTCCAATCGGGATTCTCCTTCCAGGCGGTGAGCGGCTTCATCCGCGGCCAGGTGTCCTTGGCGAGGCGGCTGCCCGCGTAATCCATGCGGCAATAATCGTCGACGACGGTGCGGGACGCGTCGGATTGGCGCGCGGCGCCGCCAAGAGGGAACTGCGCCAACGAGGACGTGCAGGCCAGCAAGATGAGGAAAAGCAGACCGTAGTGCCGCATACCTCTATCCCAGGGCACGCCAGAGTACTACAAAGCGGGCCGCAGGCTCTAGGCTTCAGGCGGAAGAATCAAACGCATTGCCGATGGTCGATTGACGATTCTAGAAGGCTGCGAGTCGCGGGCGAGGGCGCCCGCGCGACAGGAGCCCGAAGCCTACCGCGGTTTGCGGACGTCGCCGGAGATGAGGCCGTCCTTGAGGTGGATGACGCGGTGGGCGTACTCCGAGATGTCGTGCTCGTGGGTGACCAGCACGATGGTGTTGCCCTGCTCGTGGAGGCGGTCGAGGACGGCCATGATCTCATTGCCGGTCTGCGAGTCCAGGTTGCCGGTGGGCTCGTCGGCAAGAATGATGGAGGGCCGGTTCACCAGCGCGCGGGCGATGGCGACGCGCTGGCGCTGGCCGCCGGAAAGCTCGTTGGGCTTGTGCATCATGCGATGGTCCATGCCCACCGACTTCAGCGCTTCCTTGGCCCGCTCGACGCGCTCCTCGGCGGGCATGCCGGCGTAGATCAGCGGCAGCTCGACGTTGTGCAGGGAAGTGGCGCGGGCGAGCAGGTTGAAGGTCTGGAAGACGAATCCGATTTCCTTGTTGCGGATGCGCGCCAGTTCGTCGTCGTCGAGTTCGCTGACGAGCTGGTTGTTGAGCCAGTAGCGGCCCTTACTGGGCGTGTCGAGGCAGCCGATGAGGTTCATCAGCGTGGACTTGCCGGAGCCGGAAGGCCCCATGATGGCAACGTACTCGTTGCGCTCGATACGCAGGTTGACGCCCCGCAGCGCGTGCACTTGCTGTTCGGAACCCATGTCGTAGGTCTTCCATAGGTCCTCGGTGCTGATCATGCAGCCGTCAGGAGGGGCGATTACGTTCACGGATACGCTGGCGACCTCAGTGGCCATTTTCGGGTCTCGCAATCTTTAGGTCTCTCGGCCTATCGGTCTTTCGGTCTCTCAGTCGGTCAGGCTTTTCGTTTGGGACACGCAGTTGCCGACAAACCGAAAGACTGACGAACCTTGGACCCCACAACAGGGTTTGACGCGCGACGCGTCATAAAGTTAGGACTTCTCTTCCTCTTTCTTGGGCGCCGAATTGTCCACCTTGACGGAGGCGCCGTTGCGCAGCGAGCGCAGCACCTTGTAGCTGCCGGTCACGATCTCCTGTCCCGGTTCGAGCCCGGTGGTCACCTCGATGTCGGTAACGCCGGTGATTCCCGTGTCCACCTTGACGAACTCGGCCTTCTTGTTGCGCACTACGAACACGCCCTGGATTTCCTCCTTGTCCTTGGCGCTGGACGCGGGCGACGCCGCCTGTACCGTACCCTTCTTGGGTTTGATCTCAAGGTCCGCCTTCTGGCGAACGGTGAGCGCCTGGATGGGAATCGCCACGGCATTGCTTCGCGTCGCGGTTCTGATCTTCGCGGTGGTGGACAGGCCCGGACGCAAATTCAGCGGTGGATCCTTGATGGTGACCACGACCTTGAAATCCTTGGCTTCCTGGCTGCCCGTGGTGGTCTGTGTAGTAGCCAGGCCGGTGGAGCGCACGACGGCGTTGTTGCCGATTTCGGTCACTTCACCGTTAAACACTTTCTTCGGGATGGCATCAATCGTGACTTCCGCGGGCTGCCCCAACTTCACGTTGACGATATCGGTTTCGTCCACCATGACCTCGGCGGTAACCACCGACATGTCGGAGACGGTCATCAGCAGGCTGCCGGGCGAACTTTGAATACCCATGATGACGGTCTCGCCTTCGCGTACCGGCAGATTGCTGACGATGCCATCGTAAGGCGAGGTGTACTCGGTCTTGCTGAGCACGTCGCTGGCGTGGGTCAACTGGGCCTGCATCTGGCGGATGCGCTCCTGGGTGGAGGCGGTTTGCGCTTTCACTTGTGCGATGCGGGCGCGAGCCGAAGCCACGGCGGCGTCGGCGGACTCGAAGGTCGCCTTGCGGGCGTCAAAATCCTGTTTGGGGATCAGTTGCTGACCGTACAGCCCTTCGCCGCGCTGGTAATCGAGCTTGGCGCGGTCGTAGTCGGCGCGCGCCTTATCCAAATCGGACTGGGCGCTCTTCAGCGCCGCTTCGGAAGCGGCGTAGTCGGTCTTGGCGGCGGCGAGTTGCGCCTGCATGGCGGCCACGTCGGCGGCCGACTGGATGTAATCCAGCTTGGCCAGCAGTTGGCCCTTCTTGACCTGCTCGCCCTCATGCACGAACAGCTTGGTAATCTTGCCGTAGCCGTTGGCGCCGATGTTGACGTAGGTCTTGGGCTTGACTTCGCCGGAGGCGCTGACCACGGAGGTCAGGTCCTCGCGCCCTACTTTGCCGGTTTGCACCACCACCACGCCCTTGCCGCTCTCATGGACGGTGAAGCCGACGATGGCCAGCAACAGAACCAGGACTCCGACTCCGATCGCGATCTTTTTTCCACTCTTCACGATGCCTCGCTCTTAAATGCCCGCATGATATACAAGGGGCGCAGTCACCCCGGATCATCGCCTGTTATGAATACGCACGTGCTCGAGGAGAAGTTCCCAGTTTCGCACATGCCCCCGGAGCGCGACCAGGAAAGAGAGTACCCGACGATTATATTAGCAAGCACGAGATGCCGCAGCTATTCCCAGGTTACATTCGGCGGGGACGTACCGCGCATGCCATCCAGAATCTCCGGAAAGTATTGGCAACTCAGCAGATAGGGTGCGGGATCAGAAAAAGAAGTGTGCGCCTCAGCCTTGCTTTAAATAGAGTAAGAACATAGAATTCAATTGCCCGAATTGTTTCCCAGGAGCCCATTCTCGATGTCGCACAAAGTAGTTTGGGGTCGTGGCTTGGCGGCGAGTCTGGCCGTCTGTTTGTGGTGCGCGGCCGGAGCTTTCGCCCAGAGCGATACAGCCGCCAAGAAGCCGGACAGCGAGACCCCCGCCGCATCGCAAGGACAACCAGGGCAGAAGGCGGACCCGCTCAAGCGCCCGATATCGGAAAAGCAGCAAAAACAGCAACAGAAGGCGCTGAAGCAGGAGATCAGCAAGGTTTACAAGAAGTGGCTGGACGAAGACGTGCGCTGGATCATCACCGATGAAGAGCGCGCCGCCTTCAAGCAGCTTTCCAATGACGAAGAGCGCGACCAGTTCATCGAGCAGTTCTGGCTGCGCCGCGATCCCACTCCCGACACCGCCGAGAACGAATACAAGGAAGAGCACTACCGGCGAATCGCGTACGCCAATGAGCACTACGCCTCCGGCGTGCCCGGCTGGAAGACCGACCGCGGGCGCATCTACGTCATGTACGGCAAGGCGGATGAGATTGACTCGCACCCGAGCGGCGGTTTCTACAACCGCCCGCAGGAAGAAGGCGGCGGCGAGACCTCGACCTTCCCCTTCGAGGTGTGGCGCTATCGCTACCTGGAGGGCATCGGGCAGGAAATTCAGATCGAGTTCGTGGATCCGTGCATGTGCGGCGAATACCACATGACCAATGACCGGTCGGAGAAGGACGCGCTGCTGCACGTGCCCGGCGCCGGCCTCACGTTTTACGAACAGATGGGATTGGCCAACAAGGCGGACCGTTTCACCAACGGCGGCATCGAGCAACTGGGCAAGGGGCCGTTCAACCAGGACCTGCAAAACAAGCAGTTCGACCGGCTGGATCAGTTTGCCAAGCTGCAACGCCCGCCGACGGTGAAGTTCAAGGATCTGGAGGAAGTGGTCAGCCACAAGATCCGGATGAACTTGCTGCCGTTTGACGTGCGGGCGGATTTCGTGAAAGTCACCTCCGACACGGTGCTGGTGCCGATCACCATCCAGGTGAAGAACAAGGATGTCACCTGGACGAGCAAGGACGGCGTGCAGCGGATGACGGTCAACATCTTCGGGCGAGTCACGACGCTGACCGGCCGGGTGGCACAGACGTTCGAGGACACAGTGACCGACGGATTGCCCGACGAACTGCTGCCCAAGGTGCTGGAGAACAGCCATGTGTACTGGAAGGCGCTGCCGCTGCGCCCCGGGCGGTACCGTTTCGACGTAGTGCTGAAGGACGTGAACGGGGACAAGGTCGGCACCTGGAGCCGGGGCGTCGTGGTGCCGGAGTTCAGCGAGGACAAGCTGGCGTTCTCGACGCTGATCGTGGCGGACGAGATGCAGAAGGTTTCGACCAAGAACGTGGGCGCCGGCAATTTCGTCATCGGCGACACCAAGGTGCGTCCGCGCGTGGACTCGTCCAGCGGGCAGCCGGCGATGTTCAAGCGCGACCAGAAAGTGAATTTCTGGATGCAGGTGTACAACCTGGGCATCGACCAGCATACCCACAAGCCTGCGGCGGACATTTCCTACGAAGTGGTCAACGTGGCGACCAACAAGCAGGTGGTGCAGTTCAACGAATCCACGGCGGAGATGGGCAATACGGGCGAGCAGGTGACGCTGCAGAAGTCGCTGTCGCTGCGCGATATCCCTCCGGGAACGTACCAGATCACCATCAAGGTGAACGATCAGATCTCGAAACAGGATTTGAAGTCGTCGGCAAAATTCGCCGTCGAGTAGCCGCGGCCGGCCAGCGCGGGCCGCCGATTCACGATGGAGGTGCTCATGGGCCGAAAGCTCGGATGCGTAATGATCCTGCTGGCACTGACGCTTCCTGCAGCAGCGGCCGGAAAGCCCGGCGTAATCACCGGGATCGTCCGAAATTCCGCCGGCGTGCCGCAGATGGGCGCCCTAGTGGAGGTTTTTTCTAGCGCCGCCCAGACAGTGAAAGTCTTTACCGACGCGCGCGGATTCTATACCGCCGCCGGGCTCCTGCCCGGGACCTACGACGTGAAAGTCAGCGCGCCGTCCTTTTTGCCTTCCTTGCGTGAAAACGTGGCGCTCCGGGCGGGCGCCAGCGTGCTGGTGAACATCACGCTGAGTACGCTGTTCGAGGCGGTGCAACTGCTGCCGCAGCGTCAGGCCATTTCCGATGACGACGGCTGGAAGTGGACGCTGCGCTCGGCGGCGAACCGTCCCATCCTGCGCGTCGTGGGCAACGGGCCGGTGGTAGTGACCAGGAGCGGCAGCGAGGGGCGGACGCTGAAGGGAACGCTGGCGTTCGTCGCCGGCAGCGATGCCGAGGGCTTCGGCAGCGCGGGCGAGATGAGCACGAACTTCACGTTTGAGAAGCCGCTGTTCGACGCCGGGACGCTGTCGGTGAAGGGCAACGTGGGTTATGGCGCTGGTCCGCGGAACGGAGTCGTCCGCGCCGCCTACACGCACAAGATGGACGATGGCTCCAGGCCGGAACTGGCGCTGACCGTCCGCCGTTTTTCCAATCCCGACCTGAACGTGCGTACCCCGCCGCTGCAAGCCATGTCGCTGCGGCTGTCGGATTCCATCACGCTCGCCGACTTCATCGATCTGCGCGTCGGGAGCGAATATCAAACCGTGCAGTTCCTCAGCCGGGCGAGCGCGCTAAAACCGTTCGGATCGGTGGACGTGCACCTGTCGCCGAACACGGTGTTCGAATATCGCTACGCCAGCGCCGAGCCGAACATGGCGGCAGCGAAGGGATTCGATTCTTCCCTCGCCGACTTGCTGGAGTCCGGGCCGCGGGTTTCGATGGTGGAGCGCGGCGCCGTGCTGCAGAGGGCGCGTCACCAGGAAGTCTCGCTCTCGCATCGCATGCGCAGCACCCGCCTGCAACTGGCAGCGTACTCGGACCACATCCATGACACCGCCCTGACCGGTGCGGGCGAGGTGGACGGTCCCATGGCGGAAGTGCTGTCCGACCTTTACTCGGGCACGTTCACCTACAATGCGGGACAGCTAGACACTGACGGCGTGCGGGTGGTGGTGCAGCAGAAGCTGTCACCGGATCTGACCGCCACACTGAACTATTCGTGGGGCGGAGTGCTCGATCTTGCGAGCGACGATGTGGCGCTGCCGCGCGTGCGGTCTTCCGTGCATCGCGAATGGCGGCACTCGGTGGGCGGGAAGCTGGCAGGCACGGTGCCTGTCACGCATACGCGCTGGGCGACGTCGTACCGCGTTGCCAATCAGAA
>JAIQFM010000139.1 GCA_020073285.1 Terriglobia bacterium
AGAGTTTCTTCCGGCCTACGCGCCGGAGTTGAATCCGGTGGAGTATCTCTGGTCGCATTGGAAGCAGCACGAGCTACCCAACTTCTGCCCGCAGAGCTTCGGGCAACTGAGCAGCCATGCCCGCCGGGCTCTGCGCCGGATGCGTCGCCGACCCACCCTGGCGATGGCTTTCTGGCAGCAAGCGGAACTGTTTCCACTGTAAGTATATTATGCGAAGCTCAATAATCTCTGACTCCTACGTCGAAAGACGCTACTTCACGAGGAGTGTCCCAACGAAGAATCTTCTGGCTCCAATCGCGCTCGGCTGTTTTCTCTTTCTTGCCAACGTCTCCCACGCCAATTGCGTCGGCTATAGCCAAGAGTTCGAATTCACATGCGTCGGCGGCGGCGGCTGCCAGGGTACGTACTACCGAGTCTACTGCACCTTTGGTTGTGCCTCGGGAACCTGCGTGAACCAGGGCGGAAGCGGTGAATGTTGCGGGAAAATCTACTATGTGGCAACGATATACCCCGATGGAGGGTGGGGCTGCAATGCCAATTGCGGAGATGCACCCGTCCGGCGTTCCCACGTGTCACAGCCAAAGAAGTCCGCGAAAGCGCTGAGCGCAGCCCTGGATGTCATAGGCCCAGTCCGTCTGACGGCTGAACTTTCGTATTCCATTCCGAGAACTGCGATTGTTCCAGACCGGTGCCGGCGCACGTTCGAAGTCATTGAGCCCAGCGAAACAGAATGGGCCAGGGGGTTCTGATGGGGTCCAAGCTGGTTGCACTGCTATGTTTGATGGGGTTGGCCTGCTCGTGGCCGGCTTATACCCAGTCAGATCGCAAAGCTACGAACTCCCGCCAGCAGAAGGAAACATCACCCCGACAACTCACGCTGGCCGCAGCGGTCCCAGTGCCAACAGAGGTCATGACCAGTTTCCGGCAGCCGCTGGTATGCGATCAAGACGGCAATCTCTACCTGGAAACAGATGAGTTCGGTGTCTCGGGCATTCACAAGATCAGCCCTAAGGGAGAACGGTTGGCCGCATTCCGGGCAGGATCGAATCCGGACTTCAGAGCGATTGACATTTCGGCGAGTTTTAGCCTAGCCGCGGCTGGTGAACTCTACGAGCTTGTATTTCCTCACGGCCAAATAACCAGGTATGTAGTGGCTTACCGATCCGATGGATCCTTTAGGGCGAACGTTAAGCTGCAGCCAGGCTTCGCCTGGCTTCCTAGTGCACTAGCCGTTTTTCCCAATGGAACGCTGCTCATAACCGGCCAGCGTTACGACAAGGATGTTCTACGCGGCGTTATGTGGCCGTTTACGGGCGTTTTTTCTTCCGATGGCGTTTTGCTCAAGGAGGTCGAACTCGAGGACGACGGCATACTCCGCGATAAGGCGGTGGCGGGGGATGTCCGCTTGAAGGGTTCATTAAATCCCACTTCGAATCGCGCCATCAGCCTCAGCCGTATGGAGCCGGGTAGTGACGGAACCATCTACCTCATGCGCTCCGCTACTCCAGCGATCTTCTACGCCGTTTCTGCTGGCGGCGAAGTGGTGAGGCGATTTACTGTTGATCCTGGAGATGCCGCCTACAGGCCAATTGCCATGCACGTTTCCGGCGGGAGGATTGCCGTACTCTTTTCCGAACCCCAAACGTATGAAAAGATCTTGAAAATCGTGAACCTTGAAGGCAGGGAACTCGCCACTTATTCCGGGGATGCAACCTATCTCACGGACACTGCAGGAAAGGCTAACAAAACGCGGCCGTTGGGAGGCGCCTTCGCCTGCTACACCACGGATCCGGAACGCTTCATCTTCCTGGCGACTGGTACCGATGACAAATTGGAGTTCCGCATTGCCGAAGCGCGTTGAAAGCCTAAACGGCCCGATCCGGTCCGGGCTGTTTCTTTCCTCGCGGCTGCGTTGTACCGCTAACTCCTCACTACCAACTCCCAACTACAGCTTGGGAAGAATCTCCTTGAGCGCCCATTGGATGCGTTCGACGCTCTCCTTGACCGTCGCGAGTTGCTGCTGGTCGGCGTAGGAATAAGCGGAGAGCGAAATCACCTGCAGCGCGTTGCGCACGTGATGGTTCATCTCGGAGATCACTTCCAAGCGCTGCCGCAACTGGCGGCGGCGGTCGCGCTCATACTGCAGGAGACGAAACACCAGGATGCCGGCAATCACGGCGGCCAGGCAATCGGAGACTTCGATGGCCACTCGCCGGGTTTCGTGCTCGCGGAGAATGAACCAGTACAAGCCGGCGCTGAGCAGAAACACCACCACCGCCGCCGCCACCGCCAGCGAAGCCAGTTTCCATTGCAAATTCGGAAACGCCTGCAGCGCCGGCGCCGCGGGCTCAACTTCAGCCGCTGGGTTGCAATTCTTGGAGGGAGTACTCATGGCCGGGTGCAACCATTCTACTCATTTGCCGAGCGCAGAAGCGCGCGGGAGTCAGCCCGCGTCGCGATCGCGCGGCAGCAGGTTGTGCTCGGCGGCGTGGCGCGCGCTGCCCTCGAAGGGCTCGAAGCTGGGCTCCACCCGCGGCAGCACTTCCGACAGGGCCCACTGGATGCGCAGAATGGCCTCGTTGATGGCTGCCGATTCCTTGCGGTCTTTCAGGGTGCCGGCGGCGAAGGCGAGCGACTGCAGCGCGTTGCGGATGTGGTGGTTCACTTCGATGAGCGCTTCCATGCGCTCCTCCATGCGGCGACGCTGTTCGCGCCCGTACGCCAGCAGCGTAAACACCAGCGTGGCCGACAGCAAGGCGACCAGTCCGTTGGAAACCACGATGGCCAGCGGCGTTTCCCGGTGCTGGAGCAGCACGAGATCGAATCCCACGCTGCCGATGAACATGACAAAGCCAACGGCGGCGGCCACCAGCCACAGGTTGCGCGTCAGCATCAGCGGCCAGAGGCGACGCAGCGACGCCTCCAGCTTCGGTTCGAGAAGCGGGGGGTCACCCCCAGGGATTTTTTCGGAAGCAGCCACGGATGCCGGGATTCTACTCCGCAGTGCATGCTAGTGCACATGTAAAACGTGGTGCATCAAGAAGAGACATCCCACGCCGAGAAATACCACCAACGCCATCTTGATCCCCGGCTCGCGGTTGACTTCGGGAATCAAGTCCGACGCCGCGACGTAGATGGTGACGCCCGCCGAGACCGGCAGCCCCACGCCCACCGCCTGCCGCGTGATCACCATGGTCAGCACGCCGAGCAGCGTGGCCGCGCCCAACAATACCGACGATCCCCACGCCATGGCACGGCTGCGGCCGCTGGCCAGCATCACCGAGGCCACGGTGAAGCCTTCCGGAATCTTGTGCAGGAACACGGCGAGAAAAATGATCCACCCCAGCCAGGTGGAAACCAGGAAGCCGGAGGCGATGGCGATGCCGTCGAAGAACGTGTGGATCACCAGCCCCAGCAGTACCGACCACGACTTGTGTCTCTGCACGAACTCATCTTCGTGCGTCTCCTCGCCAAAATGAAAATGCGGCGAGACCGTGTGCTCGAAAAAATGCACGATCAGGTAGCCCACCAGCACCAGGAACCCGGCGTCCCTTCCGCGCAGGTGCACGCTCTGGGGCACCATCTCCACCAGCGCGGTGGCCAGCATGAATCCGGAGCCGAGCGCCACGAAATATCTCAGGTAGCTGTAATGCCACTGCTTCCACACGATGACCGCGCCACCGAACACGTTGGCGGCGGCGGCGGTCAGGCCCAGCAGCACGCTGATGGCAATGGGGCTCATGCGGAAGGAAGAGGATAACAGTACCGAGTACCTGGTACCGAGTACTGAGTTCACAAAGCCGAAACAGTACCGAGTACCTGGTACCGAGTACCTGGTACCGAGTACCGAGTTGACAAATCCAAAACAGTACCGAGTACTGAGTTCACTAATCGGAGGCGTTGCCGCGCTCGGTACTCAGTACTCAGTACTCGTTTTCCAAAATCAAGCAAATTCCGCGCCCCGAATCCACGAAAGCAGCACCTGAAAAGTAATGAAGGCGAGCTCAGTCCGGATTTGACGCCCTCGCGGGAGGTGTATTAATCTGGCCGTACACTGAGAAAGGAGGTGGTCCAGGTCAATGATTGACAGTCACATACAAACCCGCAGTGAGGTGTCTGAGGCTTAGAGCGGTACGCTCTAAACCAAACCTCTAGTTCCGGTGTGTTTGGCCCAAACGCCACTCCAGAGCAGTGCTGGAGTCCCGGAGGCTCGCAGGTCGCAGTCGCCCCAGGCAGCAAGTCGCGCCGGGCAACGATTAGAGTGACCGCCTCAGGCCAATCCCAACAGACTACCGACGACCCGCGTGCCGCAATCGAGCCGCGGGTCGTTTTGTTTTGGGAAAGCGTCGTTGGTCGTTGGTCGATGGCTAAAACAAATCGCGCAACGACTAGAGCGGATTCGGAAATAATGTAGCTGCCCTCATGTACCCCAGCGGCTGAAGCCGGAATGATGGTAAATGGCCTTTCCGCAGGCCTAAAGGCCTGCGCCACCCAAGGGACCGATACAGAAAATCCTAACCTGCTCTAACGACCAACGACTAACGACCGTTATGACGAACTGAATAACGGGCTACTCGGAACCCTGTTCCCTCTCCAGCGCCTTGCGAATCACCTTCCGCGCGGTTTCCGTGATGGCGAAGTTCCCCAGTTCCTCGCGCCCGAGCCAGCGCGCTTGCGCGGCATCGCCGCCGGCCTTCAGTTCGCCGTCCAGCACGCGGCAGAAAAAATCGATCAGCACGTAGTGATAGCGGGCGCGACCGTCGGGGTCGAGATAAATGCTGTCGAACACATCGAGCATGTCGAAGGCTTCGATCCGCAACCCGGTTTCCTCCAGCGCCTCGCGGGCGGCGCACTGGCGCAGGGTTTCGCCCACCTCGAGCGCGCCGCCGGGAATGGACCACTGTCCCTTCAGCGGCTCGGTGGAGCGCTGCACCACCACCACGCGGTGGTCGCGCACGATCACCGCACCCACGCCGACCAGCGGCCGATCCGGATACTCACGTTTCATGAAGCCATCAGCTCTCAGCTATCCGCCAAAACAAAGCGTACCAGAGTGTCCGCATATCGGCAGCGGCATCCGTTTGCAGAGAAAACGCGCGGCCGAAGCCGCGCGTTAGCTGAAAGCTGACAGCCTGAGAGCTGACTGCTACGAGAAGAACCCTCGCGGATTGAAATCCACGATCTTCCATCCCTTGCGTCCGCGTTCCATCTCGAACCTCAACTGGCCGTTGCGGCGGACGGGCGCACCCCCGGCGCGCGGGATCTCCTCCATTTCGAAATCCACCAGCACCACGCCCTTGGCGCCCTCGATGGTGCTCTGCGTGATGCGGTAGTGCACGCGGAAGGAATCGTAGCGCTGCATCATAGCGTCGATTTGGTCCTCGAAGCTGAGGTAGCCGTCCATCTTGTCCTGGTCGAAGGCGGACAGCAGCAGGCGTTGGCTGTGACCTTCCAGGCCGTCGCGCAGATCGTTCAACACGTTGCTCGCCACCACCTGGGAGAAGACCGCGCTGTCGTACGCATCTTCGGGCTTCGCCTTGTCCTTTTTCTTCTTGTCTTTCTTGTCCTTCTCTTTGTCTTTTTCGCTCTCTTTGTCTTTTTCGCTCTTCGGCTGTTCCTGATCGCTCTTCGGCTGGTCCTGCTTGGGAGAGGTCGAATTCGGGTCCTGCTGGGCGGCAGCAAGGAACGAACCGCAACCGAAGGCGGCCAGGAGGGCGAGGGCAAGCACGAATCTGCGCATAGGAGTTCCTCTCATTCTTGAGATGCCGCTCAGTCTACTCCGGTGCGCGGCAATTGCGCGGAGATGAGAAGCCCCGGCCGCGGGCAGACGGCCGGGGAATGGCGATGCCAGGCAGGCTTACTGCACCTGTACCCTCAACTGCACGAACACCGTCGGCCCGCCACGGATGCCTCCAGCGACGTCGCCGGTCGCGGCAGCTCCGGAATCCGACCCCAGGCCACGCATGACGCGTATCGCGCTGTTGCGGAAGACGGCGCGCGTGGCGGCGTCAAGCTGTCCCGGATTGCGGATCGAATCGATGGTAATCAGCGCCGTCCGCCCGCCGCTCACTTGCACCGAGTAGCTGTGTCCGGCGAGGCCGGCCAGCTCCGAGCTAAACCCTGCCCCGCCCACGGCAGGCGCTCCGGCAAAGGTTGCGCCCAGGTCGGCAATGCCGGTCACCGTATTCAGCATGTACGTACCTTTGGCGACGTCCGCAATCGTCAACTCGACATCGGCGCTGCCGCAGGGACCAACGCCGCCGGTGGCCAATCGTAGGCCGGCGCACGCGCCCTCCTGGATTTCCAGCAGGATGCGCTGCGAACCGCCGGCCGCGATCGCCGTATCGCTGGGGCTCCGCATGGCGAAATGCGCCAGCGGGACCGTCTTCTCCAGCGTGGTCTTCTGCGGTACGGTGTGCTGCGGATCGACCACCAGCACGGCATGGAGGCGCGCCATGCCGACCGTAGCCGCCGGAGTGTCGCCGGTCGCGGAATCGGCCACCGCGGCATTCCCGCCGCGACGTCCGCTTCTCGCCGGGCGCACCGCAGCCGTGCGTGTCGGCGTCGTAGCCGCGCTGGCCGCCGCGGTGTTCCACTGCAGGCCGCCAAGCGCGCTGCGGCCCGCCGCCACGTCGAAGGTGTCGCTGGCCACGACCGCGCCGTTGACCAGCAGCGCGATAGGCACGCCCTTCGCGTCGCTGGTACCCTCGTTGCGCGCCCGGAAGCGCACCTGCACGGTGTCGCCATAGTTCGGTACCGACGGCGTGTAGGAGACATCGGTCGCACTGAGGCGCAGGTCAACCGACGTGGCGCCCAGGCGCGACGCAGACGCCATGGGGCCTCCGCCTCCCGCCGCGCTCCTGCTCCAGGTTCCGCTGACTCGCGAGAAGCCGCGCGCCCCTCCCACCGCGCCGCAGAAGTTCTGGTTCACCGACGCGTCGAAGTAGAACGGGAAGTACTTGGTGGCAGTTGTGATCCCATTGCCGACGGTGATGGCGAAGAAGTACCCGACCAGCCCGTCCTGCGCATGGGTATTGGTCAGGGTGAAGGTAGGCAGCGTGGTGTAGGTACCGCCGCCGAAGGTGCTGGTGCCGCTCGGGCTGGTAAAGCCGATGGGGCTGGCCCCGACCGGCGCGTGGCTGGCGTCCTCCCACTGCCAGGAGACCGACGGCGAGTTGAAACCGCCCAGCACATTCCAGGTCACGGTCAGTTGCAGCGGTGTTCCGTTGGGCACCACGCCGGTGCAACTGTTGGCGCCGGTGTTAGCCGTAATGCTAATGTCGCCAACATTCACCGGAACGGCGACCGACTGGCCGACGGCGTCGGGTGAAGTCGCGCCCGCGCGCTGGATGCCGTTGAGGCTGATGGCATATCCACTGGCCGCGCCGGTGACGATATTGCCGTTCGCATCCTGGTTAGCCGATAGCTGGAAGGCGGTGGCGAAATTGAACGCCAGGCCTTTCACCTGCGGCGGCGAGGTGTCGGTATTGGGGCCGTCGGTGACCACCACGTCCACCGTGCCCTGGCAGGTGGGACCGGTGGCCGGGTTCGGCGTGCAGGTTGGAACCACGGTCACCGTGTATTGCTCGGTCAGTGCGCCATTCACCTGGATGGGTACGGGCGTGCCCGCGCCCGGATCGCAGCGCGCGCCGCCGTGTAAGCACACGATCCCCAGAGCATAGGTTGGCGCCGAGGAGAAGCTGTTATTGACGCTGACGTGAATCGTCGCCTGCCGCTGCGCGGTTACGGTAACGCCGTCCATCAACTGGACGATCACCTGCGCGACGTAGAAGCCGTTTTGGATGGTGTTGTCGCCGGTCGAAACCGTGACCAGGAAGCTGTTAGGGTTAGTCGCGGGCGCGAAGTCGGCGATGGACAGCTTATTACTCACCACGCCGGCCGTCGGAATGAAGCTCAGCGCGGTCGTGCCGCCGCCGTCAATCGTTCCTTGCAGCAGCGCCTGGTTGAACCATGAGGCGCCACCCGAGGAGATGCTGATGGTCAGCGGCGTTCCGTCGGCCGAGCCGGCGCCATTCACCGCCAGATGCCAGTTCGCCGTGGCGACGTTCTGCGTCAGCGTGTTGTTGGCGTAATTCAGGTCGCCGACGCTGTCCGCATCCACTTTCGTCTTCAGCGAAGCGGCGGAACCGCTAAACGTCGACGAGTCGATGTTCGGGGCGAGGGCGTGCACAAGGATGGGCGCCGAGGTCGCGCCCGGCCCGAGCGCCGGCACCGTGATGGCGCCGTTGTCCACCTGATAGCCGTTGAGCATCATGGTGAGCGCTTCCCCACCCGCGCTGGCGGTATTGCCGTTGTTCCTCACGACCACAGTGAAATCCAGCCCCTCGCCCGACAGCCACGGCGTTGGGGTGTTCAGCGTGCGCGGCGGCGTCACGCTCACCACCTGCAGGTCAGGAACACCGATCGCCTTCACGAACAGGTCGTAGGCGACTTGCGCCCTGGGCAAGCTGTTGGGCAGCGCCGCAATCACCCGCAGCGGAGTGACGGTTGGGGTGGCGCCGAACGCCGCCGACACCTGCAACTGGAACGTCCCGCCCTCGGCGGCCGTCGTGGTAGAGCTGTCGTCCACGGTGGAAGTAAAGCCGCCGACCGGGGCTGGCGCCGTAATCGTCGCCGGATTGGCGGTGCCGCCAAACGGCGTGGAATTCAGCTTCAGGGTTACGATCGGGTTGGAATTGGAAGTCGTCCCGCCCATCTGCACCCCCAGCGGGTTGCTGGCGTCGTTGAGGAACAGGCTGGTCGAGGTGATGCTGGCGATAACGTAGTTCAGCGCCTGGGTCGCGTTCTTGGTGACGCCGTGATTGCTGGCGCTGTACACCACCGTGACCGGCGCCGCCGTGCCCGGCGATCCGCTCGTGGTGGTGGTCTGGGAGCCTGGCGAAATCGTGAACGATGCCGGCGTGACCGGCACGCCGCCGTTGTCGGTGGTCGCCGTTATCGTCATCGGGAACGGAGTCGGGTTGCCGGTTTCGTCCAGCACAACCGTCATCTGCGCCGTGCCCCCGACCAGCACGTTTTGCGCGGGGAAGAACTGCGGGTTCATCCCCAGGTTGAAGTCCACCGCGTCAAACGGCACGATTATCGAGTCGTCGGTGATAGCACTCTGCAAAATGGCGGTGGTCAACGTAACCGCGCCCGTGTAGGTCCCCGGCAAGAAGGAGTCCGTGCCGGCGGTAATGATCCCCGTCACGGTGGTTCCGGCCGCGGGTGCGGGAACCGTTGTCGTGGGAAAGTTGGTACCGCTGCAGGCCGTGTTCCCTGCCGGGCCGCCGCTGCAGGAGGCGGTTAACGTTATCGTTCCCGTTGGACTTCCATTGCCAAGGTTGGCCACCACCGCATTGATGATTAGGGTCTCGCCCACCTGGATGCCCTGCGCCCCAGTGAAGGGCGCAGTGTGTCCGGTGAACGACACGCTCTGCACGATGTAATTGGCCTGCGGCCCGTTGTTGTAGGTGGCATTGAAACTGAACGGTCCGATCGTGACCGGCATACTCAAGCCCGTACCGGTCAGCGCCGTGAAGTTTGCCCGTAGATTCCACGTCAGCGTGCCGCCGGCAGGGGTGGTGATCGTCTGCGGGTTCGGGCTGGTGGTGGTGATGCCCGCAGGCAGGGTCAGGGTGAACGTTCCCGCAATATTGACGGCGACGGTCAGCGGCTGGGGAGGCCCTCCGGCGAGCAGGGACGGCGTAGTACCCGGTGTGAAGGTCGGACCGGCCACGGAATAAGTGGCATTGAAGGTGTACGCGCCGGCCGTGATCGGGGTGACCAACGCCGCACCAGTTGTAGTCGTGAGGCTCGCCTGCAGGTTCCAGATCAGCGTGCCACCGGTGGCGTTGGTAATCGTCTGCGGGTTGGCGCTGGTGGTGGCGATGCCCGCGGGTAGTGTCAGTGCGTAGCTACCCGGCACGTTGACCGGAACCGTCAGCGCCTGCGCCACGCCGCCCGCTACCAGCGCGGGAGTGGCAGGTTCGGTGAACGTGGGTCCGGTCAGGGTGTAGGAGATTGGCTGCGGCGGGAGAAAGTTGAAATTCGTGCTCACCGTCATCGCCGCCAGCGGAGTGGCGGCGGATGCATTCAGCGTCGCCTGGATCACCCACGTCAGGGTTCCGGCGGCGGTTAGCGTCTGCGTTATCGGGCTGCTGGTGGTCATGCCCGGCGGCAGGTTCAGCGAGACCGTGGCCGCGTCGCTGACGCCTAGTTGCAGCGTCTGCGCCGGGCCGCCAGCCAGGAAGTTCAGCGCGGTCAGCTGCGTCATCTTGATCGGCGAGCCCAGCACCAGCGACTGCCTAGACGAATTGTTCGCGCAACTGGATTCCGCGGGGCTCGTGTTACACCCTGGATTCACCGTGGCCACCAGCGACATTTCCGTTCCGATCGCCAAGATGGGGACGGAGATGGTGCCCGTTACCTGTACCGTTCCGCCGGTCGGGATGGGGCCGGAAACGCTGACCGTGGTGGTGGCCAGCGAGCCCGACCCGCTCTGCAAGTTAAATTGCAAGTCGGTGTTTCCCGTCAGCGCCGCACTGCCTTGGTTCTGGACGATTGCCGTGACCGACTGTGACCCCGGCGGAAGCGCCAGCGCATTGGCGCCGCTCCCGCTCGCGTAAGACGGGAAGGTGGCCGTTACCACCAGATCCGGCGCCGAGTTGTCGGTGGGGGCCGCCACCGGCCCGGGGAACGGAATGCTCGCTCCGTTCGACAGCGAGCCATTGTCGCCCTGCATGTCAACAATTTGCCATCCCTTGCCTGGGATCCTAAGCATGGTCACCGAGAGCTGCTCGTCCTGATGGTACGTGACGCTCGGATCGCTGCACGACTGTACGCTCGTCCCCCCAACGAGGAACGTCTGGCAGACCTGCTTGAACGTGTAATTCAGGTTCCAGTTGGCGCGCTGCTTGGCATCGTTGCAGGTGAACGAGGCTTGCGACGCGTTCAGGTGCACGTTCAT
>JAIQFM010000140.1 GCA_020073285.1 Terriglobia bacterium
ACCGAACGTCTCACTGGCAAGTGATGCTGGGGTTGTCAGCAGCTAGCACCAGGCAAGCCTTATGCTGCTGGTTGCGCTTCGCTGCCTCTCCCAAACTCTCCTGCTCCACCGGGACAGCAACTGGCACGGCGGCGGGCTGCTGAGTTTTGGTGGTATCGGGTTGGCGAGACGACATCTGCATCGGTGCGGGGTCATTCACGCTGCCAGCTGCCTCTGCTACGCTCCCGACGGGAGCCGGGGCCGGAGCAGTCTTGGCAGCAGCCGGGGCATCCAACCTACCGTGCTGTGACCAGTCGGCAAGTATCAAGCCGCAAGCATCCTTGGCTGCGTTATTCACCGTGCGGGTGGCGTGCGTGTCAAGGACATCGCCGTTACGGTTGGCTACCTGCACCTGACTGTTGGTGCGGAGCAGCCCACGATTATGTTTAGACTCGCGGGTAAGCATCACCGTGTAGTCTGCCGAGGTTTGATTCAGGGTGATTGTTACGCCGGAGCATCCCTTCTGCAAATCCTTAGCCACTTCCATACTCTCGTCGTGTTCGTCCATGGTGGCTCGAACGCTGCCCGTTCTGAACCAGCGATTACCACTGCTGTTTCCAGAAGCTGTCAGATTCTGCGACCCTTTCCCGCTGATGAAAACTCGCGGTTTGTCTTGCGCGACAGACAGCGCGGCCATCGTGATAGTGAACATCAGAATAAGATTCCGTTTCATTGTTTCTCTTTCACTGATGCGTCGTTCGTGAAGTTGTGCCGCTTGCAGCAGGTTGATCGGAGAACAGCTAAAAGAATTGCTTCAAGCAACTATCTGCGCGTGTGCATTGGCGCTGACATTTGCCGGACGGCAGGAGACTAATTTTCGTGCAGACAGTGCGCCCGACCACGGGCATTCTCGGTTAACCCGGGTAACAGGGATAGGGTACGAAGGTAACGGGGAACACAGACAGACCCATGAGCCGCGATCCCTGAACTCGCTCCGGAGCCCCGAATCCGGGTACCGGGCCACGCAGCCGATCCGAAGCGCTGGCCACTAGCCACAGGCCGCTGCCTTTCAGTCGTGGTGTCCCAGCAGCGCGGCTTCGTCCAGGTGGGTGACCGCCCGTGCCTTGCGTCGTTCGTTCCAATCCTGGAACGCGCGCTGCAAGCGGTCCAGATACACGTAATAAACCGGCGTGATGTAGAGGGTCACGAGCTGCGAGAAGAGCAGTCCGCCGACCACCGCCAGGCCCAGGCCGCGCCGCGACTCCGCTCCCGTGCCGAAGCCGATGGCGATAGGCAGCGTGCCCATCAGCGCCGCCATGGTGGTCATCATGATGGGACGGAAGCGGACCAGCGCGCCCTGGTAGATGGACTCCTCCGGCGACTTGCCTTCGGTGCGTTCCGCTTCCAGCGCGAAGTCGATCATCATGATGGCGTTCTTCTTCACGATGCCGATCAGCATGATGATGCCCACGAAGGAGTACAGGTTCAGCTCCTGGTGGAAGATAAGCAACGTCAGCAGCGCACCCACCCCGGCGGAGGGCAGGCCGGAAAGAATGGTGAGCGGGTGGACGAAGCTTTCGTACAAAATTCCCAGGATGATGTAGATCACCAGCACCGCCGCCACCAGCAGCAGGCCCATGCCGGTAAACGACTGCTGGAAGGCCTGCGCCGTGCCCTGGAAGGTGCCGACGATATCAGGCGGCAGAATCTTCTGCGCCTGCTGCTGCACCACGTGCGTCGCGTCGCCCAGCGCCACGCCCGGCCTCAGGTTAAAGCTGATGGTTACCGCCGGCAGTTGGCCAAGGTGGTTCACGGTGAGCGGACCGACGGAAGGCACCAGCTTGGAAACCGTGTCCAGCGGAATCAGCTTGCCCGCGTTCGAGCGAATGTACAGCGACGACAGCTCGCTGGGGTCGTTCTGGTACTGCGGTTCCAGTTCCGTGATTACGTAGTATTCGTTGTTGGGCGTGTAGATGGTGCTGACCTGACGCGTGCCGTAAGCGGAGTAGAGCGCGTCGGTAACCTGGCCCGGGGTCACACCCAGGGCGTAAGCCTTGTCGCGGTCCACCTGGATGGTCAACTGCGGATTTTTGACCTGAAGATCGCTGGTCACGTCCTGCAACTGCGGCAGGTTGCGCAGCGCCGCCTCCAGCTTGGGCGCGCTGTCATACAATTCGGGCAAATTTGGCGTCTGCAGGGCGTACTGATACTGCGACTTGGTGAGATTGCCGCCAATGCGGATGGTGGGCGGAATCTGCAGGAACGCGTTGATGCCGGGCACCTGCGCCAGCTTGGGCCGCAACTCCTGGATAATCTCGGTCGCGCTCATGTGGTTGACGCGGTCCTTCTTGTCCTTGAGGCGGAAGAACATTCGCCCCTGATTGAGCGAGCCGCCGAAGGAAGGGTTTCCGCCCATCGACTAAATCAGGTTCAGCACGTTGGGGTCGCTCCGCACCACCGCGGTGGCCTTCTGCTGCAGCTCGAACATGTCGCGAAACGATATTCCCTGCCGGGCCTCGGTGAAGGCGAAGACCAGCCCCTGGTCTTCGTCCGGCAGGAACCCGGTCTTGATTTGAAGGAAGAGCACGGCGGTGAGCGCGATCACCACGAACGACACCATCAGGGTGGCGAACTTGTGCCGCAGCACCTTCTTCAGCGACCAGTCATAGCCGCGCAGCCAGGCGTCGAAGAGGCGCTCGCTGGCCTGGTAGAAGCGGCCGTGCTCGCTGGCCGCCTGGTGCTTCAGGAAGCGGCTGCACAGCATCGGGGTCAGGGTCAGGGAAACGAAGCCCGACACCAGGATGGCGACGCCGATGGTGACCGCGAATTCGTGCAGCAGTCGGCCGATGATGCCGCCCATGAACAGCAGTGGAATGAACACCGCCGCCAGCGAAATCGTCATCGAGAGAATGGTGAAGCCGATCTCGCGCGAACCTTCCAGCGCGGCCTGCATCGGGCCCTTGCCCATTTCCATGTGGCGGACGATGTTCTCCAGCATGACGATGGCATCGTCCACCACGAACCCCACCGACAGCGTTAACGCCATCAGCGACAGGTTGTCCACGCTGTAGCCGAGCACGTACATCACCGAGAAGGTGCCGATAATCGCCATCGGCAGCGCGAACGAGGGAATCACGGTTGCAGAAATATTGCGCAGGAAGAGGAAGATCACCATCACCACCAGCGCGATGGTGAGCAACAGCGTGAACTTCACGTCGTTGACCGAGGCGCGAATCGACTCCGAGCGGTCGTACAGGGTATCGATTTTCACCGAGGCGGGAATCTGCGCTTCCAGGCGCGGAAGCAGCTTCTTGACGCCGTTCACGACTTCGACGGTGTTGGTGCCGGGCTGGCGTTGGATGGCGAGCACGACGGCGCGGTCGCCGTTGTACCAGCTCGCGCTTTTGTCGTCCTGCACGCTGTCGATGACTCTGCCCAGCTCGTTCAGGCGCACCGGCGAGCCGTTGCGGTAAGCCACGATCATGGGGCCAAACTGCGCCGCGTTCTGCAACTGCCCGTTCGACAGCAACGTGAACGTGTTGGTCTTCCCGTACAGCGTGCCGGTGGGAGTGTTGGTGTTGCCGGCTGCCAGGGCGGCGGTCACCTCGTTAATGCCGATCTGCCTGCTGGCCAACGCGCGCGGATCGAGCTGCGCGCGCACGGCGTACTTCTGCGAGCCGAACACCGAGACCTGCGCCACCCCGTTCACCATCGAGATGTTCTGCGCCATGGTGGTTTCGGCGGCCTCGTCTACGTCGGACAGCTTCAGGGTCGGCGAGCTGACGGCCAGATACAGGATGGGCTGGTCGGCGGGATTCACCTTCTGGAACGACGGCGGCGTCGGCATCTCCGGCGGCAGTTGGCTGGCCGCCTTGGAAATGGCCGATTGCACATCCAGCGCGGCCCCGTCCAGGCTGCGGCTGAGGTTGAACTGGATGGTAATGTTCGCGCTCCCCAGCGCGTTGCTGGAGGTCATCGAATCGATGCCGGCGATGGTGGAGAACTGTTTTTCCAGCGGCGTCGCCACCGAGGACGCCATCGTCTCTGGGCTGGCGCCGGGCAACTGCGCGATCACCTGGATAGTGGGGAAATCCACGTTCGGCAGGTCGCTGACCGGCAGCAGCGTGTAGGCAAAAATGCCGAAGATCAAAATCGCGGCCATCACCAGCGTGGTCATGATCGGCCGCTTGATGAAGAGCTCGGAAATACTCACCGGCTGCCTCCGGCCAGCGCGCTGGTGGGAACCGTGCTCTGCACATTGACCCTGCCATCGGGCGCGATGCGTAGCTGTCCATCCACCACCACGCGCTCACCCGGCGCCAGCCCGCCGGCAATCACCGTCAGATCGTGAAACGTGCCGCTGGTTTGCACCGGCTGCGCCTTCGCCGTGTTGTCCTGTGCCACGGTGTAAACGTAGGCGCCCTGTTGGCCGGTCTGTACCGCCTTGGTGGGCACGACAATCGCGTTCTTGCGGACGGAGAGGTTCAGCACGACATCCACGTACTCCCCCGGCCACAGCCGCTTGTCCTTGTTCGGGAAGGTGCCCTTCAGTTTCACCGTGCCCGTGGTGGGATCCACGCCGTTGTCAATGAACGTAAGCGTGCCCTCGCCGGGGTCGGTCGCCTGCCCTTTGGGATATGCCAGCACCTTGAGATGTCCGCTGCGGGAATATTCGCGCACCGGCTGTAGCTGTGTTTCAGGAATCGAGAACGTCGCGTAGATCGGCGCGATCTGGTTGAGCTGTACCAGGTAGGGCGTGTCGTTCGCCTTGATCAGGTTGCCGACGTTGATCAGCAGCGCCCCGGCGCGCGCCTCAATCGGCGCCTTGATATCGGTGTAGCGCAGTTGCACTCTGGCGGCGTCCACCGCGGCCTTGTCGGCGTTGACCGCCGACGCATTCGCCTGCGCCTGAGTGCGCATCAGCTCCGCCTGCTCGCGCGAAATCACGCCCTGGCTTTCCAGCGCGGTGTAGCGGGCGGCTTGCGCCTGCGCGTTGACCGCATTCGCCTGATCGCGCTGCAAGTTGCCTTCGGCCTGCTCCAGCGCGGCCTGGAATGGCGCCTTGTCGAGCTGGAACAGCAATTGTCCCTGGCGGACGTCGTCGCCTTCCTTAAAGTAAACGCGCTCCAGTTGGCCGTTCACCTGCGAACGGATCTGCACCGTCTGGTACGCCTCGACGTTGCCGATCGCCGTGATCTGCACCGGAATGTCGAGCTGTTCCACGCTCGCGACCACCACCGGAGCCGCGGGCCGTTGCCCGCCCTGGCCACCGGGCGCGGCCGCCTGCGCGGTGTTCTTGCCGCAACCGAGAAGAACCAGGATGGCTGCCAGGACTGCCGGCAAGGCGCAAGAGCGCAACTTCCAACAACGGGATTTCATGATGTCGTTACGGTTCATTTGTGATGTGTGGTTCCCCGCGACCGCGATGTAAGCAATTACTTACTCTTCGATGCTTCCGCTGTAAAGAGGGATTCGCCGGAAAGAGCGAGATTTTACTCTTTGTTTACAATCTGACGAACGAACTAGGGCGCGTGTGGCTCCAAGCCGGTCCCGCCTCCCAGCTCGCGTCCCGCCTTGCCGCGAAGCCGGATCAGCTTCCAGCGCAGCCGGTCCAGATACAGGTACATCACCGGCGTGGTGAATAGCGTCAGCGCCTGGCTGACAATAAGCCCGCCCACGATCGTCAATCCCAAGGGTCGTCGCAACTCCGCCCCCACGCCGCCGCCCAGCGCCAGCGGCAGCGCGCCGAACATGGCCGCCATGGTGGTCATCATGATCGGCCGAAAGCGCAGCAGCGATGCCTCGTAGATCGCTTTTCCCGGCTCCATGCCGTCGCGCCGTTCGGCTTCGAGCGCGAAATCGATCATCATGATGGCGTTCTTCTTCACAATCCCGATCAGCAAGATGATGCCGATCACCGCCATCACCGTGAGGTCCGTCTTGGAGATCAGCAGCGCCAGCAGCGCGCCCACGCCCGCCGAAGGCAGGGTGGAGAGAATCGTGATCGGATGCATGTAGCTCTCGTAGAGCACGCCGAGCACGATGTACACCGTCACCAGCGCCGCCAGGATCAGGATCGGCTGGTTCTTCAAGGATTCCTGGAACGCCGCCGCCGTTCCCGAAAAGCTGGCCAGGATGTTGCCGGGAAACATCATGCGGCGTTCCGCGTCATCAATCGCCCGCACCGCCTCCCCCAGCGATACGCCCGGCGCCAGGTTGAAGGAAATCGTGGTCGACGGGAACTGCGACTGGTGGTTGACCGCCAGCGCCGTGTTACTGGACTCGTAGTGCGCAAACGCGCTCAGCGGGACCAACTGGCCATTCACCGCGTGCACGTAAACCTGCTTCAGCGCGTCCGGATTCTGCTGGAACTGGGGGGCAACCTCCATCACCACGTGATACTGGTTGAGCTGCCGGTAAATGGTGGACACCTGGCGCTGCCCGAAGGCGTCGTACAGCGCTTCATCCACCTGCTGCGGTCGCACGCCGAGGCGCCCGGCGGTGTCGCGGTCAATCACCAGCCTCAGCTCCAGCCCCTTGTTCTGCTGGTCGCTGGAGACGTCGCGCAACTCCTTCATGGCCCGCAGGCGCTGCATCAGGCGCGGCGCCCATTCGTTCAACTCGGCCAGATCGGCATCCTGCAGGGTGTACTGGAATTGCGCGTTGCTCATGCGCCCGCCGACGCGCACATCCTGCACCGGCTGCAAGTAAAGGTTGGCGCCGGGGATGTGGGCGAGCTTGCCGCGAAGCCGGGCAATCACCTGGTCGG
This sequence comes from Terriglobia bacterium, assembly GCA_020073285.1. Taxonomy (GTDB): domain Bacteria; phylum Acidobacteriota; class Terriglobia; order Terriglobales; family Acidobacteriaceae; genus JAIQGF01. The sequence continues at coordinate 6,749 of JAIQFM010000140.1, forward strand.
CGCTGGCCTTGCGCTGATCCAGCGGCTTCAACTGGATAAAGAAGCGCGCCGTATTGCGCGCGCCGCCGCCGGTGAAGGCGCCCACCGTGTCCACCGCGCGATCGGACAGAACGATGTCGCTGAATTGCTGTTGCTTCTGCCGCAGCGAGACAAACGAGATGTCCTGCGACGCCTGGATGCTGCCCATCAGCCGCCCCGTGTCCTGCTGCGGGAAAAAGCCCTTGGGCACGATGATGTAGAGGTACACGGCCAGCGCCATGGTGGCCAGCATCACCACCAGCATCGGAGCCGAGTGCCGCAGCACCCAGCGCAGCCCGCCGGCGTACCCGTTGTGCATCGCTTTGAAGGCCCGCTCGCTGAGCCGGTAGAAGCGTCCGTGCCTGCGCTCCGATTCCGGCTGCAGAAATTTCGCGCATAGCATGGGTGTCGTCGTCAGCGACACCAGCAGCGACACCGCGACCGCCATGCTCAACACCACCGCAAATTCGCGAAACAATCTGCCGACAATCCCGCCCATCAGCAGAATCGGTATGAACACCGCCACCAGCGACGTGCTCATGGAGAACACGGTGAATCCGATCTCGCGCGCGCCTTTGAACGCGGCTCGCACCGGAGGATCGCCGGCTTCGATATAGCGCGTGATGTTCTCGATCACCACAATGGCATCGTCCACCACGAAGCCGGTGGCAACGGTGAGCGCCATCAGCGACAGGTTGTCGATGCTGTAATGCAGCAGGTACATCAGAGCCACCGTGCCCAGCAGCGACAGCGGCACCGCCACGCTGGGGATAAACGTCGCCGCCGCGTTGCGCAGGAACAGGAAGATCACCATCACCACCAGCGCCACGGCCAGCGTGAGCGTGACCTCTACGTCCTGCACGGAAGTGCGGATGGTGGTGGTGCGGTCGTTCACCACCGACAGCTTCATCGCGGTCGGAATCGATGCCTGGAACAGCGGCAGCAGCTCGCGAATGCGGTCCACGGTGCCGATAATGTTCGCGCCCGGCTGGCGAAAGATGATCATCAGCACCGCCGGCTTGCTGTTGAACAGCGCCGCGTTAAGGGTGTTCTCGACCGAGTCGAAAACGTTGGCTACCTGGTCCAGCCGCACCGGCGCGCCGTTGCGATAAGTCACCACCAGCGGCTTGTACTGATCGGCGACTTTGAGCTGGTCATCGGCGGTGATCGCCAACGTGTGATGGACGCCGCTGAACTCGCCCTTGGGACTGTTGGCATTGGCCCGGTTCAGGGCGTTGCGCACATCGTCCGTTCCAATGCCGTAGGCGGAAAGCTGCGTCGGATTCACCTGCACGCGCACCGCCGGCTTGGCGCCCCCGCCCACGATCACCTGCCCAACGCCTTCCACTTGCGCGATCTTCTGCGCCAGGATGGAATCGGCCGCGTCATACATGCGCCCCAGCGTCATGGTGTCCGAGGTCAGCGCCAGCAGGATGATCGGCGCGTCGGCGGGATTGGTCTTGCGGTAAGTCGGCGAGTTCGGGAGGTTGGCGGGAAGCTGCCCGCGCGCCGCGTTGATCGCCGCCTGTACGTCCCGCGCCGCCGCGTCAATGTTGCGGCTGAGGTCGAACTGCATGGTGATCTGCGTGGAGCCGAGCTGGCTCGTCGAGGTCAGTTCGGTGATGCCGGCAATACGCCCGAATTGCCGTTCCAGCGGCGTCGCTACCGCCGAAGCCATGGTTTCCGGGCTGGCGCCCGGCAACCCCGCCTGCACGGAAATGGTCGGGAACTCGACTTCCGGCAGCGGCGAGACGGGCAGCAGGAAATACGCGATGAACCCCGCGATCAGCACCGCCACTGCAAGGAGCGACGTCCCCACCGGCCGGCGTATGAACGGTCCCGAGACGTTCATGGCTAATCCGTCGCCGCAACTTGCTCGGCGTCAATGCGATTGCCCACGCGGAAGCGTTGCAGCTTGCGCGCCAGGCGGTCAAAGAAAAGGTAGACGACGGGCGTCGTGTACAGCGTGAGCAACTGGCTGAGCAGCAATCCGCCGACGATGGTGATGCCCAGCGGATGGCGCAACTCCGACCCCGTGCCCCGGCCCAGCGCCAGCGGCAGCCCCCCAAACAGCGCCGCCATGGTGGTCATCATGATCGGGCGGAAGCGCAGCAGGCACGCCTGGTAGATGGCGCCCTCCGGCTCCATGCCCCCCTTGCGCTCGGCTTCCAGCGCGAAGTCAATCATCATGATGGCGTTCTTTTTCACGATGCCGATCAGCAGCACGATGCCGATCAGCCCCACCACTCCCAGGTCCATCCCGAAGATCAGCAGCGCCAGCAGCGCGCCCACTCCCGCCGACGGCAGCGTCGACAGAATGGTGATCGGGTGGATATAGCTCTCGTACAGCACGCCGAGCACGATGTACACCGTCACCACCGCCGCCAGGATCAGCAGCGGCTCATTTTTCAGCGACGACTGAAACGCCGCCGCCGTGCCCTGGAAACTGGCGTGAATGCTGGGCGGGAATCCGATTTCCTTTTCCGCCTGCTGGATCGCGATTACTGCATGACCCAGCGAAATCCCGGGCGCCAGATTGAACGACAGCGTCGTCGCCGGGAATTGCCCCTGGTGGGTAATGGTCAGCGCCGCATTGGTGCGCTCCACCCGCGTGAATGCGCTCAGCGGAATGGCGCCGCCCGTCGCCGAGCGCACATAAATATTTTTCAGGTCGTCGGGGTTCTGCTGGAACTTGGGGTCCACCTCCAACACCACGTGGTACTGGTTCAACTGCGTGAAGATGGTGGACACCTGCCGCTGCCCGAACGCGTCGTACAGCGTGTTGTCCAGGTCCGCCGGGAGAACGCCGAGCCTCCCCGCGGTGTCCCGGTCAATCGTGATCGCCGCCTGGAGTCCGCCGTTCTGCTGGTCGCTGGCGACGTCGCGCAGTTCCGGCCGCGTGCGCAGCTTCTCCACCAGCCGTGGCGTCCACTGGTTCAACTCCTGCGCGTCGGCATCCTCGATGGTGTACTGGAACTGGGTGCGGCTGACGCGGTCCTCCACCGTCAGGTCCTGCCCCGGCTGCATGTAGAGCGTGATGCCCTCGATCTTCGCCACCTCCGGCTGCAGCCGCCGGATGATTTCCGAAGCCGTGGCGCTGCGCTGCTCGCGCGGCTTGAGATTGATCTGGATTCGCCCGGTATTGATCGTGGGATTGATTCCATCCACGCCGATGAACGACGACAGGTTGGCGACGTCAGGGTCCTTCAAAATGATTTCCGCTACCCGCTGCTGCCGCTCCGTCATCGCCTGGAACGAGACCGTCTGCGTCGCCTCGGAAATGCCAAGAATCGCGCCCGTGTCCTGCACGGGGAAAAATCCCTTGGGCACAACGATGTACAGGAAGACGGTCAGCGCCAGCGTGCCCACCGTCACCAGCAACGTCGCCCGCTGGTGACGCAGTACCCAGCGCAGCGTAGTGCCGTACTTCTCCACCGCCCAGTGAAAGAACTGTTCCGACTTGCGGTAGAACCAGCCCTGCTCTTGTTCCGTCCGGTGGCGCAGCAACTTGGCGCACATCATCGGCGTCAAGGTCAGCGAGATGACCGCCGAAACCAGGATCGTGACCGCCAGCGTCACCGCAAATTCGCGGAACAGCCGCCCTACCACGTCGCCCATGAACAGCAGCGGAATCAGCACCGCGATCAGCGACACCGTTAAGCTCACGATGGTGAACCCGATCTGCTCCGAGCCTTTCAGCGCGGCCGTCGCCGGCGTCTCGCCTTCCTCGATGTAGCGCGCGATGTTCTCGATCATCACAATGGCGTCGTCCACCACGAAGCCGGTGGAGATGGTCAGCGCCATCAGCGAAAGGTTGTCCAGGCTGTAGCCCAGCAGGTACATCACGCCGAAGGTTCCCACCAGCGACAGCGGTACCGTGATGCTGGGGATCACGGTCGCCGACAACGTCCGCAGGAACAGGAACATCACCATCACCACCAGCGCGATGGTGAGCATCATCTCGAACTTCACGTCCTTGACCGAAGCGCGGATGGTTTCCGTGCGGTCGGCGAGCACGATCACGCTCACCGCGCTGGGCAGCGCCGCGCGCAACTGCGGCAGCAGCGTCTGAATGCGGTCCACCACGCTGATGATGTTCGCCCCCGGCTGGCGCTGAATGTTCATGATCACCGCCGGGTGCGTGTTTTCCCA
>JAIQFM010000141.1 GCA_020073285.1 Terriglobia bacterium
CCGACTGCCAAGCCGCGCCGATCGGGGAACCACTTGGCCATGACCGGGATGGGTGTCGCGTAGCCAAAACCGTTGCCCAGCCCGCCGATGACGCCGAACGAGATGTACAGGGCGGTCAGGCTGTGGGCGTAGGCGGACGTGAAGAACCCGATGCTCACCAGAATGCCGCCGATGGCGGAACAGATGAACGGTCCCTTCTTGTCCTGAATGCGGCCCGCCACGATGAAAGTCAAGGCAAAGACTACGACTGCGATGGTGAAGGTCAGCGCGTAAGCCGTCGGCGCATACCCTTTGAATTCTGCATCTTTCTGAAACTGTGGGACAAACAGGCTCCAAGCGTAGAGCGAGCCGAGGGCGAGGTTCATGGAAAGTCCACCAACCACTCGCCACCAACGGCTGATTTGAGCGTCCTGTTGCATTGCTGCGGTTGCCATAGCTGCATCTCCTTCGTGAATTGCTAGGGGTCACGAGCCTGGGCCTGCCCACATCGGGGTGCATTTCCCCGATGCGGGATTGCTGCCCCCGGCCTGCCGCCGGCGGCTTGCTTCTATCGAACGTTCGCTAGACGGCAGGCGTGAACTCGGCGGCCGCTTGCACGGCTTGGGAGTTTGCCTACCTGATCGAGCGTGGGCGATTGCGCAGCGCGCCCAGGAAGTCCTCGCCTGCGGCGGTTAAGACCAGGGACTCGGATGCGGGCCATGCCGGGTGCATTCCGGGCCGCGCGTCGCTCGCGAGTAGCGCTTCCGACCGCGTCTCGCAAACTGTCGTGCTCGCCGGATTACCTTTCGACAACACCGCCATGAGCTCCCTCTTACCGCCTGAAATCCCCTCGTTTGCACGTCCCCGAGGCTGCCGCCGACGGCATTCTCGGGTATTCAGTGTGGCGACTTCGACTTCTCCGGGCTTGAATCGGGGAACTGGCTCCTCTTCGGCACTCCGGAACCGGGCGGGTGCAGAGTCAATTACATCCGTCTGCGTTGAGTGCTCGACTCTCGAGAATTCCCGGCATTCGCAGGCTGCGGCGGCTGCAGAGTCGATTGCATCCGCCGTCGTTCCGCCAATGCCAGCTCAAGATGGGGTGGCATAGTCTATTAAGATGAAGCACTCGTCAGTGACGCACGTCACACCTGTGAGTGACTTAAGTCCGAAGGGCCGCGCGCCCCTCTCTTCGTCAAACTACCGCCCGGCCAGGCGTTGCAGCTCCGCTTTGTTCTGGATCAGCAACACGGAACCCTTCAGAATGGCGATCCCGCTGTTGCGGAATTCCACCAGCTTTCGCCACACCGTTTCCCGCGACATCCCGATCGCCTGCGCCATTTCCTTGTGCGTCAGCGGCAGGACCACTTCAATCTCGTCTCCGCGCGGTTTTCCGATCACCGCAATGTCCAGCAGCAGGCGCGCCAGTTTGGCGCTGCCCGAACGCGCCCCGCCGCCCGAGCGGATGATCTCGTACGCGTCGTGACAATCGCGGCTTAGGATCTGCGCCGCTTTCCAGCACGCGACTTCGTTCTGGCTCAGGAACTGCTTGAAATCATCGCTCCTAACGAACACGATGTGCGATGGCTCCACCGTTTCCGCCGTGAATTCATGCGCGGTCCCGCCGATGCAGGCGTGCAACCCCAGCACCTCGCCGGGGCCCGCGATCTTGACCATCGCCAGCTTCCCGTTGCCTGGCTGCGTGCACACTTTGACCTTGCCCGCGCAGAGAATGTGGACGCCTCCGGGCTTCTGTCCGGCGACAAACAGGATGCTCCCCTTGGGCAGCAGATTGGACAGGCTGATGTCGTCCAGATGGACGATCGAGGAACGCGGCAAGGAGCAGAAGAACGCGTGGTTCCTCAACTTGCACGTGACGCAGCTTTCAACGAGATTCAGACCGTAGGGAGAGGGCACGACTACCTCCCCGGCACGGTCGGACGAGCCGGTCACCTGTGGTAGTAGAGCCCGCTACCCTATCACAACAACTCCCGGCTCGCAAGCGCAGTTTCGCCGCGACTGCGTTCGCAAGACAAAAATTCCCCCCTTGCGGTCCGCTCGCCCTGACGCAGAAGCGTGGAGGCAAGGCGACATTCCGGCGTCGCCTTGCCTCTCGCGCCACTGCCTAGCGGTGGTGCTGCGCGCCCACCGACAGCACCGGGCACGGCGCCTGGCATACGACTTTGTATGCCACTCCGCTGCCCAGGTGTTTGGTCAGCGCCGCCGGCCGCTTTACCCCTAACACGATCAGGTCTACGTCCTTGCCGGCGATGCGCACGATCGTTTCCGCCGGTGGACCGAATTGCACCAGGTATTCCGGCGCGCGCCACAACGGCGGCCCTTTGGCGATCAGCTCGTGCAATTGCTTCTCGCCGCTTGCCACCGCCTCATACGGAGGAATCACCGGCGTGGCGCCAGTTTCGGCCTCGGCAAAGACAGCTCCGGGGACGCCTGCGACGTGCAACAAGGTCAGGCGCGCCCCGTGTTCCTCCGCCAACGAAATCGCGTACGGCAGCCCGTGCTCCGATTCCGGTCCGAAGTCGGTGGCGAACAGGATGTGCCGCAGGTTGCCGTCAACGCCGCGCGTTGTATGCGGCCCCACCGTTAATACCGGGCATTCCGCGGTGCGGTAAACCTCCTCCGCCACTGAGCCCAGGAGGAACTTGCGCAGCCCGGTCCGGCCTTCCGTGCCCAGCACGATCAGGTCAATTTGATGTTTGCGCACCAGTTCCGACAGCACGCCGGCGACCTCGCCCTCCCGGATCATCTCCGTATGCTTCACACCCTGGAAAGCTTGGGAGCCGGACATGTCGGCCATCTTCTTTTCCGAGGTGCGCTTGATCTTCTCCGGGTCTGCGTCGGAGGACTCCACGAAGGGAGTGTGCGGCAGCACATTGACCGTGTACAGCATGCTGCCGTAGCGGCGCGCCAGGCCCGAGGCATATTCCACCGCCGCATCCGCGCAGGCGGAGAAGTCGGTGGCCACCACGATGTTTTGAATTGCAATGCGGGTTGGAGCAGTGACCTCTGTCATATTCAAACCTCACTTCCGAGGCGGGAACGGGGCGCCGTCCGCCAACCGGCGCGTCGGTACCCGGTCCTCCCGCCTCGAATCTGCCTCCGGGCACGAGCACCATACTCATGCTCGAAGCTGTGGAAGGACGCTCACGTGATCTAACGGCAGAGGCGACGCCCTTACACCTCTTCCAGTTCTTCGTCCAACTCCTGCGTCACCCGGTGATTGAACTCCGTCACGGCCGTGTGCTGCGTCAGGAATTCCTGGTTACAAGCGGTGCAGCGCACCACCGTATCGAAAATCTGCCAGGTTTGATTGCCGCACCTGCAGGTGTACAGATCAGCCATACCATCCTCCTCGATGTGACCTGGGATCTCGCGCACCCTCACGGCCGACACCGGAGCGTTCGCCCGCGCAAACGCAGGTACAAGGGGCGGCGTGTCCGCGATGGATGGACGTGGATCGTAGGTCTAGACGGTTCGAATCCTGGAGCACCATACCTCCCCCTTGTGAGGCGAAACCGGTCGGGGTGAAGGTTGGGGGGCCGCGGAGCGCGGCCAGCGCAACAGTGTGTTTTCGCTGTCGCTGTGCTCAGGCAGGGCAGTATTTTTTCACCGCTCGCACAGTGGAATTCTTCCCCCGCGCCGGCTCCTTGGCGGTGACGCCCATCACCGCTGCGCGTGAGTTCCCAATTCGGCTCTGGCATTGACATCCCACGGGTAACGCTTCTTCTGATATTTTCTCCTGATGGCAACCAAGCCTCCGAAGTCCTCCGACTGGGCAACCCACGCGCGCATGAACGCCGCCAACCGCTGGGAGCGTCCCTCGGCGGAAATGGGACGCGGCGCCACCCAAGCGATCGTTGACTTCGCCCGCCCGCAACCCGGCATGAAGGCGCTCGACGTAGCCAGCGGCACCGGCGCGCCGGCGCTGCAAGTGGCGCGACGGGTTGCGCCGGACGGCCACGTTACCGCCACCGATCTCTCGCCCGCGCCGCTGAAGATCGCCGCCCAGCGCGCCCGCGACCGCAGCCTCACCAACATCAGCTTCGAGGTCGCCGACGTGCATCACCTGCAATTCCCCGACGAGAACTTCGACCTTGTGACCTCGCGTCTCGGCGTCATGTTCTTCGCCGACCTGGCGCGCGCCCTGAGCGAGATCCGGCGCGTGCTCAAGCCGGGCGGCCGTGTCGCCATACTCGCCTGGGGCCCGATGGAGCAGCCTTATTTCCAAGCCACCGGCATGATCCTCATGCGGCACATCGGCGGCGACTTGCCTCCCGCCGCCAAACGGGTGTTCAAGTTCGGCGAGCGCGGCACGCTGGCCGCCGCGCTGACCGCCGCCGGATTCCGCGACGTCCACGAAGAACTCCGCACCGTGCCGTGGGTGTGGCACGGCCCCATTGACGAGCTCTGGCAGTATTACCAGGCGGTGACCATCCCGTTTCGTCCCGTGCTGGAGCAAATCCGCCCCGAACAGATGGAACCGATCACGCGCGACGTCCACGCCGCCTTCTCCCGCTTTTGGGACGGCGCGAAAGTGAGCATGACCGCCGACTTTGTGCTCGCCTCCGGCGTGCGCTGAATTGATTTGTAATTTGTAATTTGCAATTTGTAATTTGCAATTGAACCCCACTGCGCGAGCGCCTTGCCGAAGTCTGGTTTTTTTCAAATTGCAAATTACAAATTACCAATTACAAATGGCGTATGCGCCTCCGCATCGCCTGGATCGGCAAAACCAAGGAAGCGGCCATCCAGTCGCTCACCGCCGAATACCTCAAGCGTCTTTCGCGCTACATCCCGACCGATTCAATCGAGCTGCCGAACGAAGCCGCGCTCCTGAAGCAACTCGAAAAATCCGGCTCCCGCCCGGCGCAGACTCTTGTCCTGCTCGACTCACGCGGCAAGCAGGTTTCTTCCGAGCAGTTCGCCGAATTTCTCCAGCAGCAGCAGGACCGCGGCACGCAGTCGCTTCTCTTCGCCGTGGGTGGCCCGGACGGTTTCTCCGACACCGCTCGCGCCGCCTCCTCATTCCAGCTCTCGCTTGGCAAAATGACCCTCCCGCACGAACTCGCGCGGGTGGTTTTGCTGGAACAACTCTATCGAGGATTTACAATTCTGAAGGGCCATCCGTACCACTTGGGACACTGAAAGCAGTTTCTAGCTTCAAGTTTCTGGTTCGAGTGGCCGGTCTGCTCGAAAACCACACTTCACGACTAGAAACTAGAAACCAGTAACTGGAAATTATGGCAGACGTTCGCAAAGGCTTGATCATCGTCAACACCGGTCCTGGCAAGGGTAAGACCACCGCCGCCATGGGGACCGCCTTGCGCGCGGTCGGCCAGGGCATGAAGGTGCTGATGCTGCAGTTTCTGAAGGGCTCGTGGCATTACGGCGAGCTCGACGCAGTACAGGCTTTCGGCGACCGCTTCGTCATGAAGCAGATGGGGCGCGGCTTCGTCAAGGTCGGCGGCGCCGAGACCGATCCCGAGGACATCCGCATGGTCGAGCAAGCCTGGGCCGAGGCGGAGAAGGCCATCCTGTCCGGCGAGTGGGACGTGGTGATCCTCGACGAGATCAACTACGCCATCAGCTACGGCATGCTTGACCCCGCTCGCGTGGTCGAAGCACTCAAGAAACGCCCCGAGATGGTGCACGTCATCTTGACGGGACGCAACGCGCACCCGACAATAGTTGACTTGGCCGATACCGTCACCGAGATGCGCCAGGTGAAGCACGCCTATGAGAAGGGCGTGCAGGCGCAGCGGGGAATCGAGTACTGAATTGCGGAACTGCGTAATTGCCGAATTGTGTAATCGACTGGAGCCGTCAGTCGCTTCAATTCCGCAATTACCCGATTCCGCAATTCCGCAATCAATATGACTTGGTTCAAGCGACAATCCGGCGACTTGGAACCCTCGGGCGAGAAGAAGGTGCGCACCGAGGGCTTGTGGGTGAAGTGCGAGGACTGCCGCCAGATCATCTGGAAGAAGGATCTCGACGCCAACCTCAACGTGTGCCCCAAGTGCCAGCACCACTTCCGCGTGGACGCGCGCACCCGCCTCGCCCAACTGCTCGACGATGGCGAGTACACCACCGACGACCTGAAGCTCGCCTCCACCGATCCGCTGAAATTCACCGACCTGAAAAAGTATTCCGACCGGCTGACGAAAACGCGGAAGGATACCGGCCTGAAAGACGCGATCGTCAACGCGCGCGGCAAACTGAACGGACAGCCGGTGATTGTCAGCTCCATGGAATACGCCTTCATCGGCGGCAGCATGGGTTCGGTAGTCGGCGAAGCCATCACCCGCGCCGTCGAGCGCGCCACCGACCTACGCATCCCGCTGCTCATCGTCTCCGCCTCCGGCGGCGCGCGCATGATGGAAGGCGTCATCAGTCTGATGCAGTTGGCAAAAATTTCCGCCGCGCTGGCCCGCATGGATGACGCCCGCGTGCCCTACATCTCAATCCTGACCGACCCCACCACGGGCGGCACGACGGCCTCGTTCGCCATGCTCGGCGACCTCAATATCGCCGAACCCGGCGCCCTCATCGGCTTCGCGGGTCCGCGCGTCATCGAGCAGACCATCCGCCAGAAATTGCCCGGAGGCTTCCAGCGCAGCGAATTTCTGCTCGAGCACGGCATGCTCGACGCCGTCGTCCACCGCAAGGACCTGAAGAACTACATCGCGCGCGCGCTCGAATTCATGATGCCGAACTGAGTGCCATTTAGCGATTTGGGGATTGAGGGATTTGGCGATTTATGGAGCTGCGGCGATCCCGAAGCGATCACTCAATCACAAATCACTAAATCACCAAATCCGATGTCCTACGATTCCGCAGTCGCGCAACTCTACGAACTGGGGCACGAACTGGCGCGCACCCCGACGCACAAGTTCGACCTGGCGCACATGCGCGTACTGCTGCAGCCGCTGGGCATGCCAGAGCGCCAATTCCGCTCGGTGCTGATCGCGGGCACCAACGGCAAAGGCTCCACCGCCGCCACCCTCGCCTCCATCCTGCGGGCTGCCGGGCATCGCACCGGCCTTTACACCTCGCCGCATCTGGTGCGCATCAACGAGCGCATCCGCATCGACGCCGAGCCGATCTCCGACTCCGATTTCACCCGCGCGCACGACGACGTCGAAGCCGCCGTCGCCCGCCTGCTCGACTCCGGCAAGCTGCCCTGGCATCCCAGCTTTTTCGAAATCCTCACCGCGATGGCGTTCCTGCACTTCGCCCGCAGGCGCGTGCACGTCGCCGTACTCGAGGTCGGCATGGGCGGGCGCCTCGACGCCACCAACGTCGTGGACCCGCTGGTCTCGGTCATCACCGACATCTCGCTCGACCACCAGAAATTCCTCGGCAACACCGTGCGCGAGATCGCGGGCGAGAAAGCCGGCATCATTCGTCCTGGCGGAACCGTGGTTACGCTGCCGCAGCATCCCGAAGCCAACGACGTCATCGGCAATACCCTCCTCGACCGCGGCGCGCGCGGCGTCAGCGCTGCTCCCTACGTCCCGCCAGTGTCTCCGGGCTCGCCCCTTGAGACTCGTCATTCCGAGTCGAGCGAGGAGTCCGCTGTCTCTGGAAACCAGAAACTGGGAACCAGAAACTCCTACCCCCTCACCGTCATGGGCGAAGAAATTACCGTGCAGTCGCCGCTCCTCGGCCGACACCAATTCCGCAACCTCGCGCTCGCCGTCGCCACCACTGTCGAACTCAACGACGCCGGCCTGCATATCACCCCGCGGGATATCGAGCGCGGCATCCGCGAAACCCGATGGCCGGGACGCTTCCAGATCGAGCGCCGGGGCTCGACCGATTTCGTCCTCGACGTCGCCCACAATCCCGCCGGCGCCTGGGCCCTGCGTTCCGCGCTGTCGCAGCGTTACCAGGATCGTCCGCTGCGGTTCGTCTTCGGCGCCATGCGCGACAAGGCAATCTCCGAAATGGCTGAAATCCTCTTTCCAATCGCGGAGCGCGTCATCGCCACTCGCGCCGAGAACCCACGTTCCGCCGCCGCCGAGGAGATCCGCGACGCCGCCGCCCGCACGGGCGCCGAGATCGAAACCGCCGCCACCGTCGCCGCCGCCATCCAAGCCGCCCGCCGCCTCGCCCCCGCCAACGCCGTAGTTGTGATCACCGGCTCGATTTATGTGGTCGGCGAAGCCATGCAGGCCTTGGGAATCGCGCCGTAGCTGGAGTGTTGTTCGCGTCTAAGTAATGAGGACAAGATAAAATCTCTCGCGAATCGCGGGTCAGTCGGTCGATCGGTCTGTCGGTCCTCCGCACCTGGTTGCCGTTTCCGAGGACCGACAGACCGATCGACCGATAGACCAAGAGACGCTTTGCACGTGAACACATCGGCAAAACACTGGAACGCCCTGAGCTGGGCCCGCTCCGTCTTCATCTTCGACATCCTCATCTACATCTACACCTTCGTGCTCGGCACGCTGTCCCTACTGTCGTCGCTGTTCGACCGTGACGGCCGTATCCAGCACGGTTTTGCGCGGCTCTGGTCGTGGCTGATCCTGCATACCATTTTCTGCCCGGTCACCATCACCGGCATGGAACACCTCGACCGCTCGCGCCCGCACGTGCTGGCCGCCAATCACATTTCCGCGCTCGACATCCCTCTCCTCTACGAACACCTGCCCTTCCAGTTCCGCATCATGGCCAAGAAGGAGTTGTTCCGCTACCCATTCATGGGCTGGCACCTGCGCCGCTCCGGCCAGATTCCGGTGGACGCCGGCAGCGCCATGGCCTCCATGCGCAGCCTGATGCGCGCCGTTCGCAGCCTGCAGGGCGGCATGCCACTGGTCGTCTTCCCCGAAGGCGGACGCTCCGCCACCGGACAGGTCCAGCCCTTCATGAGCGGTGCGTTCTACATCGCCATCAAGGCCGGCGTGGACATCGTCCCCATGGCCATCGTCGGCACCCACGAAGCTCTCCCCATGAACAGCTTTCACATCCGACCCTTCCCCCTGCAGCTCATCATCGGCGAACCGATTTCGCCCGCCGGCTATAGCCTGCGCGACATGGACATCCTGGCCGCCCGCGTGCGGAAAGCCGTCGAGGACCTCTACTATTCCCATTCCCGCGTCCCCGACCCGCGCTTCACCACGGGGGCCATAGGAAGTCAGGCGCAAGAGCGGTAAAATATTTTGCGATTCGCCGTCCAGTTGTTTTTGCTAACTGCCAGCTACTAACTACTGTTTTCATGCGACCCAGAATCGCCATTCCCGTCCCGCATTCCGAGCGCGACTACGCTCTGCGCGCCCTGACGCAATATGAAGACGCGATGCGCCAGGCCGGCGGTGAGCCCATCGTCATTCCGCTGGAATGGTCGAATCAGCAGATCGCGCAAGCGGCCAAGCGTTGCGACGGCATTCTTCTGCCCGGCAGCAAGGCCGACATCGACCCGGAAAAATACGGCGCCGCCACTCGCGATCCGCACACCGCGCCCGCCGATCCCACCCGCGACAATGTGGACGAACTCCTGCTCCAGGACGCGTTCAACATGCGCAAACCCATCCTCGGAATCTGCTACGGCTTGCAGGCACTCAACGTCTGGCGCACGGGAACGCTCATCCAGCATCTGCAAACCGGGATCAACCACGCGGCTGGTCGCGCCGTCGAGCGCGCACACACCGTAACTATTCAGCACGGATCGCGTCTGTCCGGCATCGTCGAGCCGCTGAAGGAATTCGCGACCGCGGTTTGTGAGGATGCAAGCAATCTTCCCCAGATTACCGTCGCGGTAAACTCCAGCCATCACCAGGCGGCGGACATGATTGGCGACGGCCTGCGCGTGGTCGCCCGCTCCGACAAAGATCAGGTGATCGAAGCTCTCGAAGGCACCGCGCCCGATCACTTCGTCCTCGCCGTCCAGTGGCACCCGGAGCGCAGCTTTGCCGACGACGAACCATCGCGCGCCATCTTCCAGGCCTTCCTGCAGGCGGCGGTGCATCGCCACCAGCAGCCGCGCACGCCGGTCCCGGACTTCGAATCGCTTAGTCGTTGAGCTTTAGTCAGTAAGGCGGAAGAACGTGCGCCAGATCGGGCGATCGCCGTCCAGCACGTCAACACGGTAAGTCGACGCCTTCAGGTTGGCCAGTTCGAATCCCCATCGATTCGTGACGTACTGTCCCGGACTGCTTTTGACCTTCATAGGCTTACTTTGAATGACGGCATGGTTGTTGATGTCGTAGACATTCATTGTCACCTCCGCACGAATTTTCGTGCGGGGATTCCACACCAGGATAACCTCGCAATGCCCGGTTGCTCGCGAAAATTCCATCCTCTGCTCGCGGGCAACCGGAAACTCACCCTTCTTCACATCGAAATGATCTCCGATGGCTCCGAACGCCAATTCGGTATCCTTTACAACCGGGGGCACTAATGCACCCATTGCACTCAGTTCACTCAGTGTCTTGGCTGGTCCGCTCGCGTGCAAGTTAACCAGTTCAATCGGAGTACCCAGCGAACCTTCGCGTATGTAGTTGACGCCGAAAGTGCCGCTATCGTAACGACGCGCGCCGGGAAGCGTACTTCCACCTAATACTCCGATTACCTTGCCCGCTTCATTGAGCACGGGGGGAGCCGATGGCCGGCGGCATTGGCAGGGAGGACAGATTGAATCGATCGCCAAGCTCCGGGAAGGACTGCGATCCGGTGATCCCTTCGTCCACGATTACGCGGTTTCCTTCTGTCGGAACGCCCAGCGAGAAGCACCTGTCGCCAACCGACCAGGACTTTGCGTTCGCAGGCTCAAGCCGAGCCATAGCCCCGCTCGGTACTTTCAGCACCGCCCAATCCTGCAAGCGATTCCACGCCCAAACTTCTGTCGTCTCCAATGCGCGACCGTCCGCCAGCTTTACTCGCAGCGCACTCGCGC
>JAIQFM010000002.1 GCA_020073285.1 Terriglobia bacterium
AGCCCCAGCATCTTCACCACGGGCCAGACCAGCGCATACTCGACACGATGGCGCATTCGAAGTTGTCCGGACGCTA
Source organism: Terriglobia bacterium (assembly GCA_020073285.1). GTDB lineage: Bacteria > Acidobacteriota > Terriglobia > Terriglobales > Acidobacteriaceae > JAIQGF01. The sequence continues at coordinate 77 of JAIQFM010000002.1, forward strand.
GCACCCGCAATTTTAGCTGTCAAACCGACTACCCGCCACGGCCGCTCGTAACCTTTCCCCTGACCGGTTATCATTTCCGCTCAGAGGATGGGATGAAATTCAACCGCTCGTCGATCTTGCTTGCACTCTTCGCCGTCGGCCTTCTCGCGGCCTGCGGCGCCAAGGCCCCCGGCAGCGCCGAGGCCGCTCTCATCAAGGAAATCAAGCGGGAAACCATCGGCGGCAATGACTGGAAGAACCTGCTGCCCGACACGCCCGACACCCAGAAGACCGGCGCCGAGCATTTCCAGCATCACTGCCAGATTTGTCACGGCCTCGACGGCCACAACACCGGCGTCCCCTTCGCCGACCTGATGTCTCCGCCCGTCGCCGACCTGGGCGACAAAAGCGTGCAGGCTTACACCGACGGCCAGTTGAAATGGATTATTCAGAACGGCATCCGTTTTACCGGCATGCCCGGCTGGAACGGCATCCTCGACGACAATGAGCAGTGGGCCATCATTCGCTACATCCGCCACCTGCCGGCAAAAGGCACGCTGGGCGCGCCGCCGGTTTACAAGGAATTAGAAGAGGAGCACCAGCACGGTCCGGCTGCCGAGCCGCACGAGCACAAGCATTCGCACCAAGGCCCGGAGCACAAGCACTGACGCGGAAGTTGGGAGTTAGGAGTGAGCGAGTTGGCAGGGAATTCGCCCGCCACCCGAGAGGCGCTGACTCCTGACCACTGACTCCTGACCCCTGACTCCTAATTCCTAACTACTGTTTTTCCGCCTGCTTGTCCGCCGCCGGGGGCGTTGTTTTGGGACTCTCCGCCGTTTTCACCGGCGCGTACTGCCGCAGCGTCTCCAAGAACGGATTGGCATCCGCCGGCGCCGGGTGCGCGCCGTTCAGCAGCGAGCGATACGGCACCATGCGTCCGTAGAACGCGCGCGTGTCGTCGCGGTCCTGCTTGATCACCGCCCCGTTCAGCGATATCCCCGCGAACACGCCGCGCGCCCGCGAATAGGTCAGCACCTGCGCCCGCATCTTCCAGTCGGTAGCGCCTTCGGCGTGACGCCCCACCGGCCCCGCCGCCACCGACGCGTCCGCGCCCAGCTTGAACTTGCTGGACAGCAGCGCCCGCATGCCGCGCTCGTTCATGATCACCATCACCAGGTCCACCGCCTGGCCGCCGATCTGGAAGCCAAAGCTGCCGCCTTCCACGCGGAAAAAGGCCGGTGCGCTCCAGCCGTTCGCCGTTTTGCAACTGGCTAATCCCTTGCCGTAGGCGGCGCCCACAATGAATCCGCCCTTCAGCATCGACGGGACCACCGCAATGCACTGCGCCGACCCCAGGATTTCTTCCGGGATCCCCTTGTCGGGCGCAGCCATAATTTCGTTCATCACCGTGCCCGCCTCATCCACCCGGTCGATCACCTTGTCGCGGTCGCCCTGCGCCCAGCCCAGACTCGCGAACACAGTCAGTAGCAGAACTACGAGGAATCTTTTCATGGCAAGGTCCTCCGTGGCGCGCACTTCCATACTAACTCTGAGATGCGCCCGTGGTGGTGACATCCTGGATGCGCCGAAAAAAAGTTCGGCAAACCGCCTGCAATCGTTTCTGGATATCGATGGAGGTATGGAAATAAAAACCGGGATCGAGGCCCAGTTCGATCCCGGCTTCCGTTCCGGCCCCGGCAGGCGGATTTGGTTCCGCTACCGGGTAATACTTCCCAGGGTTCTGTGGTAGGTGAGCGCAGTATGCTTCGACCGCCCGGACCGCGCAAGTCTCGCCAGTCCCTGACCAAAGGTAACGCCTGCTCCGCGCCCCAAAATAGACAATGACCACGGATCGCCACCCATGTTCACGGATCGATGAGAAGAGACTGGTACCGATCCGCGTTCATCCGTGGAAATCCGTGGTCCAGCTTTTTTCTACTTGGTGACCATCGAATGCGTGATCGCATGCACCGACAGCGCGATCCGGTTCTGCACGCCGACCTTGCGCATCAGCTTGGCGACGTGCGCCTTGACGGTGCGTTCCTCGATCCCGAGGGCCGAGCCGATCTCCTTGTTCGACCGGCCCACCACCAGCATCTCCAAGACCTCTTTTTCGCGGTCGGTAAAGGTCACGCGCCCCGCCGGAAAAATCCGCCCTGGAGACGTGGTCACCCGTTCGATAAACAGTGACAGCACCCGCCGCGGCGCCCACACCGATCCCTGGTTCACGATGCGGATCGCCATCACGAACTCTTCCGGCGACGCCGCCTCGTCCACGTAGCCCTTCGCGCCCGCGGTCAGCGCCTTCAGAATGGTCTCATCGTCCGCGCCCGAGCCGCATACCAGCAGCCGAAAGTCTGGACGCGCCGCCTTCAGCCCGGCCATGACGTCGAACAGGTTCTGCGACCCGTGGCTGCCCAGCATCACCAGGTCGAGGTCCGGCTCGGCGGCCACTTTGTCGAGGGGAACCGCCACCAACTCAAATTCGGGCTCGCTATCGAACAAAGAGCGGAACCCGACCAGGCGCAGCGGGTCGGGTTCAATCACGGCGATGCGGATTTTGGGTTTCTTCACGGGGGCGGGTTTCATATTCTCGTCCTTGGCGCGTAGCATACCCTAATTCGGCATTAGGACAATGTACCTCCGGCCATGTCCCGAAGTGCACCCCTTGGTATGTTGGAGGACCGATGAAAAATATCCTGCTCGCCAGCCTGCTCTCCACCTCCACCCTGTTCGCCCAGGGCGCTCCCCCGCAGACCTCCGCCGACCAGCCCTACATCATGGAGTATTACTACAAGCTGCAATGGGGCCATCAGCAGGAGTTCCTGCAACTGTTCCTCAAGAACCACTACCCACTGCTGAAGAAAAGCGTCGAGACCGGCCGCATTCTCTCCATCAGAATCGAAACCCCGGCCAACCACATGACCGAGGACGCCCGCTGGGACTTCCGCGTCACCCTCAAATACAAAAACTCCACCCTGGCCACCACCGCCAATCCCGGCGAAGAAGCGCTCATCAAGCAGCTCTACCCGGACCAGGAGACCTTCAAGCGCGAGGAGCGGCGCCGCTTCGAAATTCTCCTCGCCCACTGGGACCTCCCCGTGACCGAAATTAATCCCGCGCAGGCGCCCTAAAATTCAAGGTGAAACACTTGCGTCCAACGCCCGAAGCCTGAAGCCTGAAGCCTGGAGCCTGCGCATGAAACTCGACATCGGCCTGCGCGACTACGACCTTCGCACCGTTGCCGCCTACGCGCGCCAGGTCGAAGCCGCCGACTGTGATTGCCTTTGGACCTCCGAAACCCAGCACGACCCCTTTCTTCCGCTCGCCGTCGCCGCCGCCGCCACTTCCAAAATCAAGCTCGGCACCTCCATCGCCGTCGCTTTCCCGCGCAGCCCGATGGTCCTCGCCTACACCGCCTGGGACCTGCAAAAAGCCTCCGCCGGGCGCTTCATCCTCGGCCTCGGCTCACAGGTGAGGGCGCACAACCAGCGCCGCTTCTCGGTGAAATTCGAAGCCCCGGGCCCCAAGCTGCGCGAGGTCGTCCTCGCCTTGCGCGCCATCTGGGACTGCTGGCAGAACGGCACGCCGCTCAAATTCCACGGCCGGTTCTACCAGTTCGACCTGATGACGCCCTTCTTCAATCCCGGCCCCATCGCGCACCCGAAGATTCCCGTCTTCATCGCCGGCGTCAACCACTACATGTGCCGCACCGCCGGCGAGGTCTGCGACGGCCTGCACGTCCACCCCTTCCACACCCCCAAGTACCTGCGCGAATACGTTCACCCTGCCGTGGATGAAGGCCTGCGCTCTTCCGGCCGCTTGCGCCAGGACTTTAACTACGCCACCGCCACTTTCGTTATCGTGGGCGAGACCGAGCAGGAGCGCGCTCGCAACGCCGAAGCCGTCCGCCAGCAGATCGCCTTCTACGCCTCCACCCGCACTTACGAGCCGGTGCTCGCCGCCCACGGCTGGGAGGCAATCACGCCCGAACTCCACGACAAATCCCTGCAAGGCGACTGGCAAGGCATGGCCGCGCTCATCACCGACGAAATGCTCTCCACCATCGCCGTCAGTGGAACTTGGGACACCATCGGCCCCAAACTGCGCGAGCGTTACGCCGGCCTGCTCGACCGCGTCGCGCTCTACCAGCCGTATGAAGTTGTGATGGATGAGACCCGTCTGGCCCGCCTGGCGCAACAATTGAATTACACTCAGTAAGGATCACGCCATGCTCAACGCCGTCCGCCACGTCGCCGCCGCCTTTCTGGCCCTTTCCATCCTCGCCCCCGCGCAAACCGCTTACACACCGCAATTCAAGGGCGACCCGGCACACTCCACCGCCGAGGCTGCCGCGCTTGCCTACATGCGTACCGTCATCTACGCCCAGCGCGTCTATCACAAAAAGCACGGCTCTTATGCCACTTCGTTGCAGTCACTGGTCGGCTCCAGCTCCTTCACCCGGCGCATGACCAATCCCAACCGCGGCGACTACACCGTCCACTTCACCTCCACCGGCAAAGATTTTTCGCTCTCCCTGGCGCCCAAGCAGTTCGACCCCGCTCACCGCGCCTTCTTCGCCGACGACACCGGCGCCATCCGCGCCGAAGACGACAAGCCCGCGACTGCCGCGTCACCCAAGGTCAAAGCGGACTGAACCAGGTTTTGCCGGTGCCCCACATCTGCCGCCTTTGGCGGATGTGGGAAATCGATGATTGACGATCGCCAATGCTTTTGCCTCCCGCGCGACTGCGCCTGTATCATCTTCCCCCATGTTCGATCTTCGCGATCGCTTTCAACACGCGACGGAGGTATCGCCGTGAAACTCTGGGACAAAAGCGAACCGTATCGCGCCGGCGACCGGGTTTTCGCCATCCTGCAGCACCCCGAGGTCGCCCTCTTGCTCACCTGTGAGGCGCCCTCCTGCTGGACCGCTATCGTCTTCGACTTCGCCCGCAAGCAGGCCGTGGCTTCCACCCAGAACCAGCCCTCCTGCACCGCGGCGCAGCAGTACGTCCTGACGCAAACCGAGGCGCTCTACAAGGTGGCTCCGCCTGCGACGGAAATCCAGTGGCAGCAGGCGCTCAATCGGCCCGATATCCTGCAGACCTGAGTTGCGGTGATTAGTTAATGGCCCAGCAGGTGAGCGAGTTGCGATTACGGCGGCAGCGCCACTTCCAGGTGTTGATGCCGGGATCGGTGTGGACGTACTCGTACATGTCAACCCGGCGGGTCCGGCCCCAGTAGGTAACCGGCCACACCTCGGGCGAAATTTCTGGCGTGCTCCGTTCGACGCAGCCGAGAAAAATCACGGCGCCGTCGCTCTCCGGCAAGGCGATGCAGTGGCGCTCTTCGCCCACGGTCCATTCGCCGCGGCCAAAGTACACGGTCGTGTCCTCGCGGTGCGGGACCCAGCCGGCGCGGTTGGCCGCCCGGGCAATGCCAAACCACAGCCCGATCGCGACCAGCACCATGGCAAGGACCAGCCGCACGCGGGCCGCTGTGCTGAGCTTCTGCAACACGCTTGCGTCCATTCGTGCTCAGTGTAGCGCGGTCCGTGCGCCTGAAGAGATTACGTGCGAGGGTGAACCATCGTGCTCACCGGCGATCTGCCGCTTCACCCCTGCAGACATGCCAGAGAAAGAAGTCAGAAGTGGAAGACTCGCTGCCACCCTCATTCATTCTTCATTCTGACTTCTTAACTCTTCATTGTCGGACGCGGCGCGCAATCGGCTAGGATTCGCGTGAGCATCGAGGACTCCTGTTGTCTTCCCGCGGACGATCTCGTCCCCAGCCAACGACCGCATCCGAAAGCCGGCGACCTGAAAAAACGCGCCGGCGGTTGAGGCCGGCGCGAGAATGAGTTCGTGACCAGATCAGCTTGCAGGGATCAGACGTTGGCTTTCTGATGGCATTCCGTGCACTTGGTCGGGGCCTTCTTGCCCTTGGCGTTCTCGGCCGTATGACAATCGATGCAGGTGCCCTTCTTGGCCATCGCATCGTGGAATGCGAGCTTGTAGGTGGTCTTCATGGGAGCCACGGCCACCTTGGTGTGGCACTCGCTGCAAGCCTGCTCCTTGGCGGTAGCCGGTTTTTCCGGCTTGGACGCGTGGTGGCAGGTCTCGCACTTGATCTTGCGGTCCTTGGCGTGAGCCGTATGCATGAACTTCACGCCGCCCATGGGATTGCCCTTGAGAATGATCGTGTCCTTGGCGGTCTTCTCGGCGGTAAAAGCGGGGCCGCACATGACCACCAGCAGAGCGAAGCCCAACAGCACAACAAACAGTTTCGAACTCTTCACGTCGCCTCCTCGTGAGATGAACGGCAAGACGATTAGCGGGGCGGATTATAGCGGATTTCAGGGAACGAAAACGAGATTTCACGCGCATAGGTGCGGCACATCATAATCGGCTTGGCGATGCGCCCGTGGCTTCGGCCTGTGGCGCATTCCCTGACCCTGAAAGGAGTGCGCTCCACGCCGGTGCGGATCGTCAGCGACGGGATGGTGATCGGGATATTTCCCTATGGACAGTTGCGGGCAATCTTCCAAGCGCTCGCGGACCGGGAGCGGTCGCGGAAGTTTATCGAGAACTGGCAGGAGACCGGAAAATAAGGGTGAATGCGGTGAGCGGTCACCACTTGGCTATTGAGAAATAGGTCAGGCTCTGAGGCCGCGCGCCAAGGCGGAGCGACCTCAGGATGACGCCATGAAGGTTCGCGCGACGCCACCTAAACCTGGACTGAGCGGTTAGTGTCTAGTAGCCGCGGCCGTAGCCGCCGCCGCCACCACCGCCACCACGGCCGCCGCGTCCACCACGGCCGCCGCCACCACCGCCACCGCCGCCGCTGCGTTCGGGCTTGGGACGGGCTTCGCTAACGTTTAAGTTGCGTCCGCCAAGGTTGGCGCCGTTGGTGCCGGCGACGGCCTTCTCCGCCTCGGCGTCGTTGGTCATCTCGACAAAGGCGAAGCCGCGCGGCTGGCCGGTATCTCGGTCGCGAATCATATTGACGCGCTCGACCGTGCCGTAGCCCTCGAAGAGCTGGCGCAGTTCCTCCTCGGTAGTCCTGAAGTCCAGGTTGCCCACGTAAATGTTCTTCATGTTTTCCTCGCGGTTGAGGTCCGTTGATTGGGGCTTGCTCGGAGACAACGAAGACAGTGCCGAGTGCGGCTCGCGATCTCTAGACCGAAATAGCGGTTCCTTGCCCCCTTTGGGCGGTACAAGAGTACCAGCTTCGAGTAAATCTGGGCAGGAAGCGGCAAAGTTTTTTTCCTCGGACGTAGTATTATTATAGTTAATACAACGTTAGGTAAGGGCGGCGTGTGCTAGCCTCGACGATATGGCTGCTTCCGAAACGACACGTGTGCGCGGAACCACCGTCGCCGAACCGGCGATGGTGCGCGTGCCCGAAGGCTGGTTCTGGATGGGCAGCGACCATGGCTTGGACTGCGAGTGTCCGCGGCACCGGGTGTGGGTGGATGAGATTGAAATGGGCGCGTGTCAGGTAACCAACCGCGAGTACGCAACGTTCTTGACGGCCACGGGTCGGAAGGCCGCGCCACAGGTGTTTGGCAATCCGGACTTCAGTGATCCCGAGCAGCCGGTGGTGGCGGTGTCGTGGTTCGAAGCGGTGGCCTATTGCGAGTGGCTGAGCGCGGCAACGGGGCGGCAGTATCGTCTGCCGACGGAGGCGGAGTGGGAGCGGGCGGCGCGCGGAGGCGTGGACGACAAACCTTATCCGTGGGGCGATGAGCCGCCGCAGTCGCGTCCGGAATATGCGTCAAGGTGGAAGGCGGGCCCGGAGCCGGTGGGACGCAGCCAGCCGAATGCATACGGTTTGTACGAGATGTGCGAGAACGTGCACGAGTGGTGCAGCGACTGGTTCGACGCTTCCTACTACCTGCATTCGCCGGAGCGCAATCCGCGCGGGCCGGAGAACGGTTCGAGGCGGGCGTCGAGGGGCGGCTCATGGAGGCACCACGTGAAGAATTCCAAGTGCCATACCAGATCGAGCATTCCGCCGGAATTTCAGTACGCGGATTATGGGTTCAGGGTGTGCAGGAGCTAGGAGTCAGGAGTCTGTCGTCCGCAGGGTGTATCGGAAGTCCGGTGAGGGTAATGTGTAGCCGCTGTCATCCCGAGCGAGGGAGGGCTCCCGCGCGTTTTCTTCAGCGCGGGAAACCCGAGTCGAGGGATCTCTGCGTTTCCTCTCTCGGCTACACCAAGTTCTGAGACTGCAGGACGACACTGGTTATTCTTTGCTGGTTTCGACGGACTCCGTCTTGGGCTCTTCCTTCGGCGGCTCTTTATGTGGTTCGCCGGAGAGCGCCGACTTAAAACCGCGGATGCCTTCGCCCAGACCCTTGCCCAGCTCGCCAATCTTGCGCGGGCCAAAGATCAGCAGAGCTATGCCGAAGATGACCAGCAGTTCAGGAAGCCCGATTTCGCCCACAAGCACACCTCTCTGTTGCCTACTCTAACCCCAGGTTGGGAGCGATGTCGCGCAAGGGCCGGGGTTAAAGCCCTATGCGATGGGGGCCGGTGCTTCGCGACAGATCGTCTTAGCTGCGGTCGAGATCATTGATGTCGTCGCGCACGCGTTGGTAGCCGCGCGTGAGGATGAAAAGATAAACGATGTGGATCGCCCAAGTGGCGCCGTAAGCGGCGTAGACCCATTTCATCGCGCTACTCCCTTCGCACCGGCGATAGCTCTCATGGCGTGCGCCTCTTCCACCTGCTGGCGCAGCCGCTCCAACTTGTAGCGCAGCCAGATCACCAGCAATGCCAGTCCTAGAAAGCCTACCCAGTTCATGAGCAGGGCGTTCATCATGCGCGGGTCGATGCCGGAACCTTCCCCGCCGCCAACTACCGGCTGCGGATGCTGGGTGCGGAACCAGCGGATCGCCATGTAGACGAAGACCACGTCAACCGCGCCGAAGATGGCAAGCACCGAGGCGAGCACCGGGTTCTGGCCGGCCGTCGAGTAGCGGCGCAGCAGCAGGTAGCTGACATAGATGAGCCAGAGAACCAGAGTGGAGGTGAGGCGCGCGTCCCAGGTCCACCAGATGCCCCAGATCGGCTTGGCCCAGATGGGCCCGGTCACCAGCACGACGGTGCAGAACACGACGCCGACTTCCGCGGTGGAGAGCGCGATAGCGTCGGCCTTGGGCTCCCGCGTCGCCAAGTACCAGATGGAGGCCACGAGGTTGGCGAAGAAGCAGAGGAACGCCGTCCAGGCCGAGGGCACGTGGTAATAGAAAATGCGCTGCACGTCTCCCATCGTCATTTCCCTGGGGGCGACGATGAGTCCCTGGTAGAGCCCGTAGGAGAGCAGCGCGAGGGTGATGAGGGCGAAGATGGAGAAGGCTGATTTCATTCCGCGTGCAATACCGTTTCGAACAGGAAGAATCCCACGATGGTGAACACTATATCGTACACGGCGAGGAAAACCAGCGAGAGGTAGGGTGAGTTGTCGCCGGTGAGAATGGCGGTGGTGGCCGCGACCATGGCCAGCAGCGCGGGGATCGAGATGGGGAACAACAGCAGGGGCAGCATGACTTCTCGACTGCGCGTACGGATGGACATCGCCGCGAAAAAGGTGCCATTCACCACCAGCGCCCAGGTCCCCAGCACCGCGGCGAACACCAGTTGGTAGGCGGGGCCCACGCTGCGCAGGTCGTAGAAGACGACGAACAGCGGCGTCATCAACGCTACCAGGATGATGACGAAGAGGAAGTTGCCGATCGCCTTGGCCAGGAACAGCGATTCGGCGGGCGCGGGGGACACGCGGTAGGCGTCCAGCACCTGGTTGCGCAACTCGCGCGCCCAAGTCTGATTGAGGGCAACCACGGCTGCGAACAGCAGCGCTACCCAGACGAGTCCGCCGGCAATGCGGCGGGATTCTTCGGCGGTGAGGTCGAAGGAGAAGCTGAAGATCACCACCACCAGCAGGGCGAAAAACAGCATGGAGTTGATGGCGTCCTTGGAGCGCCACTCCAGGCGCATGTCCTTGGCGAGGGTGACACGCAGAACGGGAAGGAACGCGCTCATAGGCGGCCTCCCGCATCGGTGCCGCGCCGAGCCGTGGGTCTTCGCGGAATCCAGCGCGGGACCGTCCGGCAGTACTCTTCATACGCGGCGCCGAATTTTCTGCGCAGCGCTGGCTCTTCGTAGAGCAAGACGAAAATGTGGCCCAGCAAAAGCCACGGCAGACAGAACAGCAGGGCCGTGCCGGAGCGAAGGAACAACGCATAACCCGCCAACAGCAATGAGCCGCCGAGGTACATGGGATTGCGCACGTAGCGGTACAGTCCGACGGCAACAAACTGGCGCGGCGGATCAAAGGGCGCCGGAGTGCCGTGGCCGCGCAAGACGAACGTGACGACGCACGTCAGGCCAATCGCCGCCCCGATAAGCATGACGGGAACCGCCAGCAGTCTGGTCCAGTCGGGCAGCGTGAGCCCGAACTGCCGATCGTAGGAGCGAAGGCCCAGCGCGACCCAGGCCCACAGCCATACGAACAGGCACACCACCACGACGGCCCGGAGGGCGATGAACGCGGTGTTCATGAAACCCTCGGCGAGTGCAGCTCGTCGCGAACCTGGGAGCGGCGCTCGGTGATCGCGCCGGCGTCCATGAAGATGGATTCGTCGGCCACGCCGTCCAGCAGTGCGGGCTGGTGAGTGACCACAAAAACCGCTTTGCCGGCGTCGCGCATTTCGCCCAGCAGGCGGACCATCTCGCGGGCGGAGACGATGTCCACGTTGGAGAAGGGCTCGTCGAGCAGCACCACGACGGGATCATTGAGAATGGCGCGGGCCAGCGACAGACGCTGCCGCATGCCCTGGGAATACTGGCCGACGCGGCGTGGGAGAGCGGGATCGAGGCCGACCGCGCGCATGACCTCGGCGCAGCGCTGGTCGCCGCGGATGCCATAGAGCCGCGCGAAGTAGCGCAGATTCTCCATGCCGTCCATTTCGTCGTAGAGCAGCGGGGCGTGCGCCATGTAGCCAATCTGGGCGGCGGCGGAACGCAGTTGCGACGAGCCGAGCACGGTCACCGTGCCGCGTGAGGGACGCATCAGGCCGGCGATGGCGCGCAGCAGCGTGGACTTCCCGGCCCCGTTGTCGCCCAGCACCAGATAGAGGCGGGCAGGCACGAACTCGGCGCTGACGCCGCGCAGGGCGGCAAAGCGCCCATACAGTTTCGTGACCTCGCTGAGGACGATGGCGGGCGCGGATTCCGGATCAGTTGTCGTTGGGTGCGAAAAGCTCACTGCACAAGACCGGCGGTGGTAGTGGTTCCGGCCTGGGCTTTCTGCATCGGCTTGGCCGGGGTATACGTGGGCTGCGAGCCGGGTGCGCCGGGCTGGTCGGGCGCGGGCGCGTATTTCGAGGCACACTTAGCCTGGAGCTGGTTGGCGTGGAAGATGCCGTCGCGTCCGAAGCGGCCCTCGGCCATGGCCTGCGAATCGTCCTTGAAGGTGTCCGGCGGGGCCTCGGTGCCTAAGTACACCACGGGCAGGGTCAGGTCGTTTTCCTTGAGCGCGAATTCCACGCGCGAGCCTTGTCGCTTGATGGTGCCGGGTACGACGTTGCCGGCCACGCGCAGCCGCTTGGCGTAGCGGCTGTCGTTCATGTCGCGCAGCTCCTTGATGGTCACGTAATAGCTCTTGCTCTGCTGCACGCCGGTAAAGGCGAGATAGCCGAGGGATACGATCACAATGGCGATGGCCACGCCGAAGCGAATGTAGGTAAGGCGGCTCTTCAAGTCAGACATACGTCCCCACTAGGCAAACTGTAACCGTCCCGGCAACCCGGGTCAACATCACTGGATGCTGTGACCTTGCTACCCGGTGCACAAATAATTACCCGAGGTATAATATCCGTTTCGGGAGGAGCCGACCAACCCATGAGTGAAGCAAAGGACAACGGAAACGGGCACGGCAGCAACTGGATTCCCAAGCCACGAGCGGAGTGGATCGCCAAGCGGCGCGAGGAAGCCGCGCGCGCCGGGGACGACAATTTCTCGCAGATGCACTACGCGCGCCAGGGCAAGATCAGCCAGGAAATGGCGTTCGTGGCGGAGCGCGAGCGGCTGACTCCGGACCTGGTTCGCGACGAGGTCGCCGCCGGGCGCATGATCATTCCCGCCAACATCAACCACCCCGAGCTGGAGCCGATGGCGATCGGCGTGGCGTCGAAATGCAAGATCAACGCCAATATCGGCAACTCCGCCGTGACCTCCAATATTGACGAGGAACTGCGCAAGCTGCACACCTCGGTGCACTACGGCGCGGACACGGTGATGGACCTGTCCACCGGCGGCGGCATCCACGAAATCCGCGAGGCCATCCTGCGGCACTCGCCCGTGCCCATCGGGACGGTGCCGATTTACGAGGCCATCGCGCGCGTCAAGCGGCTGGAAGACTTGAACGCGGACATCATGCTGGAAGTGATTGAGGAGCAAGCGCAGCAGGGCGTGGACTACATGACCATCCACGCCGGCGTGCTCATCCAGTACCTGCCTCTGGTGTCCAAGCGCATCACCGGCATCGTCAGCCGCGGCGGGGCGATCCTGGCACAGTGGATGGCGCATCACCACCGGCAGAATTTCCTCTACGAGCGCTTCGAGGACATCTGCAAGATTTTCAAGAAGTACGACGTCAGCTTTTCGCTTGGCGACGGGCTGCGCCCCGGCAGCGTGGCCGATGCCAGCGACCAGGCGCAGTTCGCCGAACTGAAAACCCTGGGCGAGCTGACCGCCATCGCTTGGAAACACGATGTGCAGGTCATGATCGAAGGCCCCGGGCACATTCCGATCGACAAGATCAAGGAGCAGGTGGATAAGGAAGTCGAGATGTGCTACGGCGCGCCGTTCTATACCCTGGGGCCGCTGGTCACCGACATCGCGCCCGGCTACGACCACATCACCTCCGCCATCGGGGCGGCGATGATCGGCTGGTACGGCGCGGCCATGCTCTGCTACGTCACCCCCAAGGAGCACCTGGGACTGCCCAACGACAAGGACGTGAAGGACGGCATTATCGCCTACAAGATCGCGGCGCATGCCGCCGACATCGCGCGGCACCGCCCGGGCGCGCGCGATCGCGACGACGCGCTCAGCTATGCGCGCTACACCTTCGACTGGGAAAAGCAGTTCGAGCTTTCCCTGGATCCCGAGACGGCGCGATCCATGCACGACGAGACGCTTCCCGACAAGTACTACAAGGAGGCGGCGTTCTGTTCCATGTGCGGCCCGAAATTCTGCTCCATGAACTATTCGGCCAAGGTGGACGAGTACAACAAGCGGGTGCACGGCATCGAAAAGAAGGATTACTCGGAGCTGGTGAACAAGCTGGTGGCGATCAAATAGGCGACAGGTTTCAGGCTGCAGGAAACAGGCTTCAGGAAAGGCAAAAGCCGCGTGCGGTTCGCGGCTTTTTGTTTTGTCTTGCGCCTGCTATTGGCGCCGGTCACTCGGCTTTCAGCGAGCGTCTCCACTTGGCGTGCAGCCACAGGAGAATGCCGACGCCGCAAATTTCCAGCGGCCCGAGAGGGAGGATCATGGCGATCGCGGGAAGCGGTTTGCTGGTGAGATCCTTGACCCCCCAGATGACACCGGCGGCCGCGATCAGGCTTGCGATCTGCTCTTCACGGTGAATTCGCGTGCATCGTTTTATCAAGCGTTCTAGCACAATCCCAACCTAGCACTTCCCCGGCGGACGAGCGAGGTGACATTTGTGCCATGGCCTTCGGTTATTTCCGTTTCAGGACGCGTTTCACTGCGGAAACGATGTGCGGCGCAGTCAGACCGTATTTCTCCATCAACTGGTCGGGCGTCCCCGATTCGGCGTAGGTGTTCTGGATGCCGACAAACTCCATCGGCGCCGGATGCGACGCCGCCACCGACTTCGCCACCTGCGACCCCAGCCCGCCGTCGAGCAGGTGCTCCTCGGCGGTGACGATGGCGCCACACTCGCGCGCCGCGCGGGCCACCGCCTCATCGTCGAGCGGCTTGACGGTGTGCATGTCGAGCACGCGCGCGGAAATGCCCGCGTCTTCCAGTTGCGCCTGGGCTTGCAAGGCGTAACCGACTTCCAGGCCGCAGGCGATGAGGGCGACGTCGCGGCCGTCGCCGTGTTGCTTCGCCTTGCCGATTTCGAACTTATCTTCCGCGGTGTAGAGGATGGGCGCCTTGGGGCGTCCGGTGCGCATGTAGCAGGGCCCGCTCCACTCGGCCATGCGGTGCACCAGGGCGCGGGCGCAAAATTCGTCGGAAGGTATGAGCACCACGAACCCGGCCAGGCCGCAGGCGAGCGCGATGTCTTCCACCGCCATCTGGCTGGGGCCGTCCTCGCCGATGGAAATACCGCCGTGCGAGCCGACGAACTTGGCGTTGACGTGCGGGTACGCCACCGACATGCGCAACTGGTCGTAGCCCTTGTCCATCAGGAACACGGCGAAGGACGACGCGAAGGGAATTTTGCCGCTGAGCGCCAGCCCGCCCGCCATGCCGACCATGTTCGCCTCGGCGATTCCGATGGTGAAAAAGCGGTCGGGAAATTCCTTGCCGAACTTGGCGCTGTAGGTGGACTTGGCCAGATCGGCGTCCAGCGCGACCACGTTGGGGTTAGCGCGGCCCAACTCCACCAGCGCCTGTCCGTAGGCCTCGCGCGTGGCGGCGCCCATCTTGAGCTCGAATTTGCTGCTCGTGGTCTTCACCGCGCGTTGGCCTCCAATTCCTTCAGCGCCGCCTCGACCTGCTCTTTTTTCGGCGCGACTCCGTGCCACTCGGGATTGTTTTCCATGAACGACACGCCTTTGCCCTTGATGGTATTGGCAATCACCGCCGTGGGACGCGAAGTCCCGGCGCGCGCCTGTTGCAGTGCGTTAATACACTGCTCCAAGTCGTGGCCGTCGATCTCGATGACGTTCCAGTTGAACGAGCGGAATTTTTCCGCGACCGGCGCGGGATCGAGGATGTCGACGAGGAAGCCGTCGAGTTGCTGCTTGTTGTAGTCTACGATCACGGTCAGGTTCGAGAGGCGGTGGAAGCCCGCGTACATGGCGGCTTCCCATATCTGCCCTTCCTGAATTTCGCCGTCGCCGACCATGACGAAGGTGTGCCAGTCGCGCTGGTCCATGCGCGCCGCCAGCGCCATGCCGATGCCGATGGAAATTCCCTGCCCCAGCGATCCGGTGGAGGCTTCCAAAGCCGGCAGCATGCGCTTGTCCGGATGCCCTTGCAGCGGCGAGCCCAGCTTGCGCAAGGTGGACAGCAGCGCCGGGTCGAGATAGCCGGCCTCGGCCAGGGTGGCATAGAGCACGGGAACGCCATGCCCCTTGGAGAGCACGAAGCGGTCGCGCTCGGACCAGTCGGCACGCTTGGGATCGTGCCGCAGCACGCGGAAATAAAGCGCGACCAGCAACTCCACTGCGGACAGCGATCCGCCCGGGTGGCCGCTGCCGGCCGCGCCAATCATTTTCACGATCGCAATGCGAATGCGATTGGCGATCTGCTTGAGGTCGGTGATCGGCTCCACCAGGGTGCTCATGAATGGGCTTTCTCTCCCGCCGCCTCGCGCGCCTTCATCACCAGGTACTTTCCGTGAGTGCTGAGGAAACGCGCTAGCAGCGTGGCGATTTCATGCAGTAGAACGCGCTCTTCGTAGGCGAACGTGTTCAAGCGGTCGCTTTCAAGGTCCATCACCCCGATCACGTGCGTGCCGATCTTGATCGGCGTGACCAGTTCGGAGCGGGTCTCGGGGAAAACTTTGAAGTACTGCGGATCGCGGCTGACGTCGGGCACAACCTTCGCCATACCGGTTTTCGCCGCCTCGCCGACGTTGCCCTCGCCCACGCGCATGGAGTCGCAGCGCGGCGCGGATCCCGCCGAGGCGACACGCGGCAGGCGTTCGCCCGTCGCGAGATAGATGGTGACCGCGAAGTATTGCCGCGAGCTTTGCAGCAGCCCGGCGACCGCGTCCAACGGCGACTCGGGAATTCGCGCACCGCGGATTTCGCGCAGCGGCAGCCGCCCGCGCGAGGCAAGCCGCGGCTTCGGCGCCAATACTTGCTCCACCGCCTCGAGCACTACCCGCGCAGAACGATAAGTTTTCACCGCAGTTCCTGGAAGATGGGAATATCCTAAGTCTATCCGCGCGGATTTGCCGGGTCAATAAACGGTTGATAGTATTGGCCGTTTTGTGCTGGTGTCGATCTCGGCGGCGGCTGACGCGAGTACGGAGGGGCAACGTCGATGGGTGTGCGAAGAGGCAAGCGGCTGCAGATCGAGTTGACCGTGTCCGTTTCCGGCTTCGACAGGAATGGCAACCCTTTCGTGCAGAGCGCGACTACCGTGGATATCAGTTGGTGCGGCATCCGGCTGAAAGGAATTAGCTGCGTCCGCGGCCCCGGCGACATCGTGCGGGTGAAATACAAGGATAAGCGCGCGCGCTACCGCGTTGTCTGGATGGAAGAAGACACTGCCACGATGGGATTGGATGGTCTGGACGGAGCCAGACTGCTTTTTAGCGATCATCTGCCAAACTCGGGAATATACAACGATGTTGACACCTTCTCCCCTCCGCCGCCTTCAGAATCCGAGGGGGCCCCGACGCATGGAGTGGAGCGGCGTGCAGGCGAACGTCGCGAGAGCGAACGGCGGCGATACAAACGCTACAACTGCGCCGGCATTGCCAGCGTGCGCGAGGCAAACACTCAGTTCGGTTCGGACGGCCGCGTCCTGGATATTTCAATGGGCGGCTGCTACGTCGAAATGATGTCGCCCATGCGCGTTGGCGCCACGGTCCACCTCGACATCAGCTCTAGCGGCCATACCTTGAGTTTGCTCGCGATCGTTCGCATGTCCCAGCTCAACATGGGCATGGGCGTGGAATTCACCGATGTCCCGCCTGGCGAGATGGAGAAGCTCGGCCATCTGATTGCTGAGATCAGCGGGGAACCTCAGGCGGCGGCCGCTGCGGCCACCTCCGCGGCCACCTCCGCGGCCACTTCCGCGGCGACTTCCGCACCGACCTCCGCACCGACTTCCGCACCGACTTCCGCGGCGACCTCCGCACCGGCCGGGTCCGCCGACGCGGCACAAGTCGGCAGCGCAGTCTCGCAATGGTTCGCTACCCACGACCAATTGACCAGCGAAGAATTCCAAGAGTTGCTGCGAGCAACCAAGAAACCTTCGTAACCCTCGTGGAAGTCGAAAACCGCGGACACCGCCGGGATGGGCGCCGTTGCTGTCGAGTCATGCCATGCCGCCCAGCGCCAACCCGACCGAAGGTGGTAGCGGTGCCGCGGAGTCAAGCGGCGAGTCTGAGATCCGCTTCAGCCCGCACGCGAACGCGCGAACCGAGCGCGTTATTTTGTGTAACATACCGTGCCTACCCGAGGTTACTGAGGCAACTTTTTGATGGTGCGCGAATTTTCCGCCGGAGGCGTGGTCCTCCGCCGCATGCAGGAACGGTGGTGGGTAGCCGTGATTGAGCCGCAGAGCCGGCGCAAACCCCACTCTCCCGCCAGCGTGCTCGCGCTTCCCAAAGGCAATGTTGACAAGGGGGAAAAGCCGGAGGAAACGGCGGTCCGCGAGGTGCGCGAAGAAACCGGCTTGGAAGCCGACCTGCTCTCCAAGCTCACCGATATCGAGTACATCTACATTCGCTCCTGGGGCGACCGCGAGCGCGTGTTCAAAACCGTCAGTTTTTTTCTGCTGATGTACCGCAGCGGTCGCATCGGGCACATTACCCCGGGGATGCGCCGCGAAGTCCGCCAGTCCCTCTGGCTCCCCTTGGACGAGGCCCCGGGCAAGCTCAGCTACCGCGGCGAGCGCGACGTGGTGAAGCTCGCACAGCGATACCTGGCAGCACATCCGGAACCTTAGCGAGGCTGTGAACCGGGCGGCATCCGCCGATTGCGTCGGTGTGCGCAACCTGGGTGGCGCTAACGGTGTCCGGCTACGTCAAGGGGCGGTTTACCGGCGCAGTTCCATTTCGGAGCGCGTCACAAACATTGGTGACCGGTGCACTTGCCGCCGAGCCGCTTGCATGTTATGGGCATTCACCTCGTAAGCCACACAGCCGTAAGGATTTATCTTGACAGTCCGGGGAGGCTCCGGTAGTCTGCAAGTAACTTAATAGAAAGGGCGCGCCGTTGCCATCCTCACCCCACATCTACGCGGCGCGCCCAAAATTTTTGGGGGCCAATTCCCGCAAAAATTCCTTCCCAATCGCGCGCTGATTTTTCTCTGATCGGAGCCCCCATATCACAGGCTTGCCGCGGACCAAGCTGCTATATTGTCCGCCGGGGTGCCCCTCCCCGGATTCCGCCATGATGAAACGAATTGAGAAGGTTGCTGTCCTGGGCGCCGGGACCATGGGCGCGCGCATTGCCGCGCACCTGGCCAACGCCGCTGTTCCCTCCTACCTGCTGGACATCGTCGTGCCCGACGCCGACGGCGAGGCGCGCAACCGCGTCGCCGCCGGCGGCCTGGAGGCCGCGCGCAAGTCCAAGCCGGCCGCGTTCTTCGAGACCTCGCTGGCCCGCCTGATCACGATCGGCAACTTCGAAGACCACATGAAGTTCGTCGCCGAGGCCGATTGGGTAATCGAGGCGGTGGTCGAAGACCTGGCCATCAAGCGCACGTTGCTGAAAAAAGTGGAGGCCACTCGCCGGCCGGGCGCCATCGTCACCACCAACACCAGCGGCCTGCCGGTCGGAAAAATCGCCGAGGGCTTCAGCGACGACTTCCGCCGCCACTGGTTCGGCACGCACTTTTTCAATCCGCCGCGCTACATGCGGCTGCTGGAAATCATACCCACCGATGACAGCGATCCCGCCGCCGTCGAGGCGATCTCGCACTTTTGCGACGTGCGCCTGGGCAAGGGAATCGTCGTCTCCAAAGACACGCCCAACTTCATCGCCAACCGCATCGGCACGTTTTCCGCGCTCAACGTCATGCGCCTGATGCAGGAGATGGACCTCACCATCGAGGAAGTGGACGCGCTCACCGGTAGCGCCGTCGGTTGGCCGAAAATGGGCACCTTCCGCCTGGCCGACATGGTCGGGCTCGACATTCTCGGGCACGTCGTGTCGAACATGACGCGCAGTTTGCAGGACGAGCGCAGCGATCTCAAGCTGCCCGATTTCTTCAACGCCATGCTCGAGCGCAAGTGGCTCGGCGACAAATCCAAGGGCGGCTTCTACAAAAAGTCGAAGAGCGCGCAGGGCAAGGACAAGGACAAGGACGAAGAACGGCTGGCGCTGGATTGGAAGACCCTGGAGTATCGCCCGCGGCAGAAGGCGAAGTTTCCTGCCCTCGAGATGGCGAAACAGATCGAGGACACCGCGCAGCGCCTGCGTACGCTGCTGGGTCTCGACGGCAGCGGCCCGCAGAAAGGCGACCGCGCCGGGCAGTTCCTGTGGTCGGCGCTATCGGACCTGTGGACGTACTCGGCTAACCGCATCGGCGAAATCTGCGATTCGCTGGTCGACATCGACGGCGCCATGCGCCTCGGCTTCAACTGGGAGATGGGCCCGTTCGAGTTGTGGGATGCGGCCGGGGTCGAGCCCACGGTCGCGCGCATGAAGAAGGAAGGCCGCCCGGTGGCGGAGAATGTCGCCCGCCTCCTCGCCTCCGGCAAGAAAAAGTGGTACAGCGACGCCGTCGGCGCGCCTTCGGGTGTGGCGTACTTCGATGCAACCACTACGAGCTACAAAGACCAGCAAGTGCCGCCGGGAATCTGGTCGGTGCAGGTGGCGAAAAAATCCGGCGGGGTAGTCAAGAAGAATCCGGGCGCGACGCTGGTGGACTTGGGTGACGGCGTGGGCTGCATCGAGTTCCACACCAAGATGAATGCCATCGGCGGCGACATCATCCAGCTCGTAACCCAGACGTTAAAGCCCGGCGGCCCCGGCGACAACTTCGACGCCTTTGTCATCACCAACGACGGCCAGCACTTTTCCGCCGGCGCCAACATCATGCTGCTGCTGATGGCCATCCAGGAAGAGGAGTGGGACGAGATTGACATGATCATCCGCCAGTTCCAGGGGATGACGCAGGCCATCAAGTTCTCGCCGAAACCCGTGGTGGTGGCGCCTTTCGGGATGACGCTGGGCGGCGGCTGCGAGATCTCCCTGCACGGCGCGGCGCGGCATCCGCACGCCGAACTCTACATGGGACTGGTGGAGGTCGGCGTGGGCCTGCTGCCCGGTGGCGGCGGTTGCAAGGAGATGACGCTGCGCGCGGTGGACGCGGCGGCTTCCATTCGGCCCGACGGCCGCGGCGAATCGGTCGAACTCATGGAGGCGATGAAGAAAGCCTTCGAGACCGTCGCCATGGCCAAGGTCTCGACCTCGGTCGCCGAAGCGCGCGCTTTCGGCTTCCTCTCGCCGGTTGACCAGGTCACCATGAACCGCGACCGCGTGCTCGCCGACGCCAAGGCGCACGTGCTCGAATTGATACGCTCCTACAAACCGCCGCGCCCGCGCACCGACATTCCCGCGCCGGGCGAGAGCATTTTGGCGACCTTAAAGCTCGGCGTCCATCTAATGCGACAAGGGGATTACGTCACCGAGCACGAAGTCAAGATCGGCAACAAGGTCGCGGAGGTGCTCTGCGGCGGCGCCTTGACGCCGGGCACGCCGGTCAGCGAACAATATCTGCTGGATTGCGAGCGCGAGGCCTTCAAGTCTCTCTGCGGCGAGAAGAAAACGCAGGAGCGGATCGCCTTCACGCTGAAGACGGGCAAACCGCTGAGGAATTAAAGGTAGGTCACGGCTTTAGCCGTGACCGAGGCGCGCGGCGCCGAAGCCCCGAAGGGGCGGCAGAACCTAGCCCGGGGCGTGAGCCCCGGGTAGACATCCAAGTAACGACCGAGTCCCGTAGGGACGGCACGAACAAAGATTGTTCCTGACCAGAAAAATAATCCGCGAACTCAACAACCGGCTGATCGGCGGGCCCGACGAATTCCGCCGCGAAGCCGAACACGCGCGCAAGCAGATTGCTAAGTGGCGTCATCGCCGTCCGAAGCGGCGTCTGACCTCTCGCGTCATGCAAGACGCACTGATTGAAACCTGGAACCAGTTGCACGGTTTCAAGGAATGGCGCAAGGTCGAGGTTGATCTCGCGGTCGTCGCCGATCGCATCACGCGCCGATCGCACCGCATGCGCTCGCGTAAGTCGCAAGAGAGGCCCCGCTTCGGTTGGTTTTAACATCGGTTCCAACGGCAATGAACTGATAGCTGAGAGCTGAAAGCTGAGAGCTAGTATGAGAGAAGTCGTTATCGCATCCTCCGTACGCACACCCGTGGGCAAGGCCTACAAGGGCACGCTGCGCGCCACGCGTCCCGACGAACTGGGCGCGGTCGCCATTCGCGGCGCGCTCGACCGTCTGCCGCAACTCGATCCCCGCGAGATCGAGGACGTCATCATGGGCTGCGCCATGCCCGAAGCCGAGCAGGGCATGAACGTCGCCCGCATCGCGTCCTTGCGCGCCGGCCTGCCGGTGGAATGTTCGGCCATGACCGTCAACCGTTTCTGTTCTTCCGGCCTGCAGGCGATTGCCATGGCGGCGGAGCGCATCATGGCCGGCGGCGCCGAGGTGATCGTGGCCGGCGGCCTGGAATCCATGACCATGATTCCCATGGGCGGGCACAAGGTCTCGGCCAACCCGTGGCTGGTGGCGAATTATCCCGATGCCTACCTCTCCATGGGCCTGACCGCCGAGCGCATCGCCAAGCGTTTCGGCGTGACCCGCGAAATGTCCGATGAGTTCTCGCTCCACAGCCACAAGAAAGCCATCGCGGCAATCGAGGCCGGACGCTTCGAGGAAGAAATAGTTCCCGTACCCGTCAGCTTCACCACGCCGAACGGCTCCAAGCCGAAACGTCGGGAAATCGTCTTCACAGTTGACGAAGGCCCGCGCGCCGATACATCGATGGAAGTCCTGGGCGCGCTGCGACCCGCGTTCCATGCGCATGGTATCGTGACCGCCGGCAGCTCCTCGCAGATGTCCGACGGCGCCGCCGCCGCGGTCGTCATGTCCGCGGAACGGGCACGGCAACTCGGCATCAAGCCGCTGGCTCGTTTTGTTGCGTTCGCCACCGCCGGTTACAAACCGGAAGAAATGGGTGTCGGCCCCGTCTACGCCATCCCCAAGGCACTGAGAATCGCAGGGCTCAATCTTTCCGACATTGACGTCATCGAACTCAACGAAGCGTTCGCCGCCCAGTCGCTTTGCGTCATTCAGGAAGCGGAGCTGGATCCGGCGCGCGTGAATCCCAACGGCGGCGCGGTCGCGCTCGGGCATCCCCTGGGCTGCACCGGCGCCAAGCTGACGGCCACCATCATTCGCGAACTCAAGCGCCGCAACGGACGCTACGGCATTGTGACCATGTGCGTCGGCGGCGGCATGGGCGCGGCAGGAATTTTCGAGAATGTTTCTTAGCCACGGAGGACACAGAGGGAACAATGCAGGTCAACGTCCGAACTGAGGTTGAACTCCCGGTCATCTACGACGGCGTTCGGGTCGAGCTGGGATACCGAATTGACATGCTCGTCGAAGATTTGGTCGTGGTCGAGTTGAAATGTGTGGAGTCGTTCTCTTCCTTACACGAAGCGCAGTTGCTCTCGTATCTAAAGCTCAGCAACAAGCGCGTTGGGCTCTTGATTAATTTCCAGACGGCTCATTTGAAGGATGGAATTAAGCGGCTTGTTTATGGATGTGGTTGGGATAAGCCTGCCTATTCTTCCTCTGTGCCCTCTGTGGCTAAAAACTAGAAAGGTTTGACTATGGCGACAGCAACACCCGTATCGCGCAAGAAAATCACCGGCGGTAGTTTTCTGATTGAAGAACGCCAGCTCGATGAAGTCTTCACACCCGAGGATTTCACCGACGAGCATCGTCAGATCGCGCAGACGACCGACGAATTCGCGCTCAAGGAAATCGCGCCCGTGGCCGACAAGCTGGAGAAAAAAGATTGGGCGCTGACTCGCGAGCTGCTGACCAAGGCCAGCGAACTCGGGCTAACCTCGGTGGAAGTTCCTGAAACCTACGGCGGCATGGACATGGACAAGGTCAGCGCCGCCATCGTCGCGGAGCGCATCGCCAAGTACGGCAGCTTTGTCGTGACCTTCGGCGCGCACTCCGGCATCGGCACGCTGCCCATCGTCTATTTCGGCACCGAAGAACAGAAGCGGAAATATTTGCCCAAGCTGGCGACGGCGGAATTTGTCGGCGCCTACGCATTGTCGGAATCCTCTTCCGGCTCCGACGCGCTCAACTGCCGCACCAAGGCCGTGCTCTCGCCCGACGGCAAGCACTACATCCTCAACGGCGAAAAAATGTGGATCACCAACGCCAGCTTCGCCGACGTGTTCATTATCTTCGCCAAAGTTGACGGCGAAAAGTTCTCCGCCTTCATCGTCGAAAAGACTTTTCCCGGCTTCGCGGTCGGCGCCGAGGAGCACAAGATGGGTATCCGCGGCTCCTCCACCTGCCCGCTGATTCTCAACGACTGCAAGGTCCCGGTGGAAAACCTGCTCGGCGAAATCGGCAAGGGCCACATCATCGCCTTCAACATCCTGAACCTGGGCCGCTTCAAACTCGGCGCCGGATGCGTCGGCGGTGCTCGCACCGCGTTGCAGGACGCCATCGCTTACGCCAAGCAGCGCAAGGCGTTCAACACCACCATCTCGCAGTTTGGCCTGATTCGCGAAATGATCGCCGACATGGCGGTGGACATCTGGACCGGCGAAAGCGCGGTCTATCGCACCGTCGGCATGATGGACGTCGCGCTCAGCGAAATTGACAAGGGCTCGCCCGACGCGACGCGCGAAACCCGCAAAGCGATCGAGGAGTATGCCGTCGAGTGCTCGATCATCAAGGTGTGGGGCTCGGAGGCGCTGGACCGCGCCGTGGACGCCACCGTGCAGGTCTACGGCGGCTACGGTTTCGTCGAGGAGTATCCGGCGGAGCGCGCCTACCGCGATTCGCGCGTCAACCGCATCTTCGAGGGCACCAACGAAATCAATCGCCTCATCATCACCGGCTTTCTGATGAAGCGCGCCATGACCGGCCAGTTGCCCCTCATGCCCGCCATCAAGAGGCTGATGGACGAGGTCCTCGGCGGGCCTTCGATGTCGGAAACTCCGGAAGGGCCGCTGGCCGCGGAGAAGGCGATCGTGGCCAACGCGAAGAAGATCGCGCTGTTCACCGCCGGAGCCGCCTCGCAAAAATACATGCAGGCGCTGGTTGACCAGCAGGAGATCATGGGCGCGCTGGCCGACATCATCATCGAAACCTACTGCATGGAGTCGGCAGTGCTGCGCGCGGAAAAACTGGCTGAGCGCGGCGCCGAACTCGCCACCGCCATGACGCAAGTCTACGTGGCGCGCGCCATGGTGACCATCGAGGCCGCGGCGCGCAAGGTGATTGCCGCCATCGCCGAAGGCGACATGCTGCGCACCCAGATGGCGATCTTGCGCCGCTTGCTAAAGTACGAGCCCATTAACACGATCGCGCTGCGGGAGAAAATCGCCGCGCGCGTGATCGAGCAGGGCAAATACGTAACGGCGTGAGCCGCTAATTCACCACCGAGACACGGAGGCACGGAGATTCAATCTTCCGTGTCTCCGTGTTATTGTTTGCCTACGTCGGTGCGCCGCCTAACCGCCGCCGTCCACCAAGAAGAGAATCTGTACGTCGCCGAGTATTCTGAGATCGGCACGGTGAGCCAGGGCACGACCGTCGAAGACGCAGTGGCCAATCTCAAGGAGGCGACAGAGCTCTACTTCGATGAATTCCCTTCCTGGCCTTAAGACCTCTGTGACCTCTGTGTCCTCTGTGGTTAAGTCTTGGGTTTCAATTCCTGCATCACGCTCTGCACCAACTCCTTCGCTTCCGCCAGTTGCTTCATGATGATCTGGATATCCATGACCGGCTTGCCCGGCCAGCGCTGGCTCTGGCAGTACACCCCGTGCTGCCCGACAAACGCCATGGCGTCCGTGATCAGGTCCATGGTGACCGCCAGCCGCCCGCGCGGCACTCCCATCATGAACTCGTACTTTTCCAGCTCTTCGCGCTTTTCCTCGAAAACCGACATCCCGAGATTGTACGGGACGCGCCGCACATTGCGTGTCACCGGGCCGGCAGGTTGTCGCATTTATCCGACATCACTGATATCTTGGAGCTTTTACTTGGAGCTTTGGAGGAAGTATGAGGCGTTCCACCCTGTTGGTCGTCGCAACTTGTGTTCTGACCTTCTTTTTCGCGCTTGCCGCCACGGCGCAAATGTCACATGACAAGTCGAAGCGTCCCAGCCCGCCGGGCGCCGCGACGTTCGCCTTCGCCGACGGCAAGACCATCACCATCGACTACAGCCGTCCGAAAATTAACGATCCCCAGACCGGCAAGCCGCGCGTCATCTACGGCGGCCTGGTTCCCTATGGCGAAGTGTGGCGCGCCGGCGCCAACGAAGCTACCTCTTTCGTCACCCAGGCGAACCTGCTGATCGGCGGCACGCCGGTGCCCGCCGGCAGCTACACGTTGTTCATCCTTCCGCAGCAGAGCGGCCCATGGAAACTGATTGTCAGTAAGAAAACCGGTGAGTGGGGCATCCCCTATCCCGGCGAGCAATTCGACTTGGCGCGCATCAACATGAAGACCGGCAAGCTCGCCGCGCCGGTGGAGCAATTCACCATCTCGTTCGACAAGCGCGGCCCTAATGCCGGCGTGCTCAAGTTTGACTGGGAAAGCACCGGCGCGTCGGTGGACCTCAGCGAGTCGAGCAAGTAGATTTCGATGCAGCGCGCTCGCCCACCAGCCGATTCTCGATTCGCTGTGAGCGATTCTTGATTTGCTCTGGCCGATTCTCGATTTGCTCTGGCCGATTGTCGATTTGCTCTGGTGGAAGCGCCGGGCTTTAGAGCCGTTTCATCTTTTCTGTAGCCGATGTCATCCCGAGCGAGGGAGGGCTCCCGCGCGTTTTACCGGGGTCCCCAGCACGCCTGCCTTTCGCGTGCTGGGGTGGTCGTGCGCGGGAAACCCGAGTCGAGGGATCTCTGTGTTTCCTCTCTCGGCTACACCGTTTCTGAAACTGCTTTCAGCCCGGCGAAAGGCCCTTAGCCATTGTTGTTCCGCGCGGGCGAGGGAGCGAAGCGACCGAGCCCGCTCGGAATCTGGGTTTCCAACAACCTACGATCTGGCACTCTCGCCTCGCGAGTGCTTCCCGTTTTGATCCCCGCTGTCGCCAGTTGACGCTTGAAGGCGATTGCAGCCTCCCCGCCCTGTACTAGAATCTCTTCGACTCCCGGAGGTGCGCATGCCCCGCTACGAATTCTATTGCGAAGACTGCCAAAAAGAGTTCGAGTTGATTCTCACTCTTGCCGAGTACGAGAAAGGCCAGGTGAAATGTCCGAAATGCGGCGGTAAACACGTCCACCAGGAAGCCGCGGCGTTCTTCGCCGTGACCTCGAAGAAATCTTAGCCACGGAGTACACGGAGGAAAACGGAAACGATACGAACTGGTCGGCGTCGGCCATAAGAACAAGGCTGAACCCTGCGGTTCAGCCCTTTCTTTAGAACCTCCATGGCCTCTGTGGCTAACCCGTTAATCGCCCTTCGCCGACTGCGCCTGCGGTTTCCACCTCAAGATCGGCTGGCGCGCGGCGCGCGTTTCATCCAGCCGCCCGATCCGCGTGGTATGCGGCGCGCTGAGCACGACTTCGGGAGTGTTCTCGCATTCCTCGGCGATGTTTTTCATGGCATCGATGAACAGATCCATCTCCTCCAGCGATTCGCTTTCCGTCGGCTCGATCATCAGCGCTCCGTGCACGATCATGGGAAACGACACGGTGTACGGGTGGAAGCCGTAATCGATCAGCCGCTTGGCGATGTCGCCCGTCTTGATGCCCTTCGCAGTCTGCTTGTGGTCGCTGAACACGACCTCGTGCATGCTGGGCGTCGAGTACGGCAGCTCGTACACGCCATCCAGCTTCTTGCGGATGTAATTGGCATTGAGCACCGCGTCTTCCGTGGTCTGCACCAGCCCGTCGCGCCCGTTGGCCATGATGTACGCCAGCGCGCGCACGTGCATGCCGAAGTTGCCGTAGAAGGCGCGCACCCGCCCGATCGATTGCGGCCGGTCGTAGTCGAATCCGAGTGTCCCGTCCTTCTTGGTCACGACTACCGGGATGG
This sequence comes from Terriglobia bacterium, assembly GCA_020073285.1. Taxonomy (GTDB): domain Bacteria; phylum Acidobacteriota; class Terriglobia; order Terriglobales; family Acidobacteriaceae; genus JAIQGF01. Next base: position 27,263 of record JAIQFM010000002.1, read on the forward strand.
GCAAGAACGGCTCCATGATTTTTTTGCATGCCACCGGACCCGATCCCGGGCCGCCGCCGCCGTGCGGTGTCGAAAACGTCTTGTGCAGATTGAGGTGCATCACGTCGATGCCGAAATCGCCCGGCCGCACCTTGCCCACCAGCGCATTCATGTTGGCGCCGTCCATGTACACCAGCCCGCCCTTGCGGTGCACAATCTCAGCCACCTTGTGGATCTCCTGCTCGAATAGTCCCACCGTGTTGGGGTTGGTCACCATCAGCGCCGCCACATCCTCGTTCATCTGCGCTTCCAGCGACGGGATGTCCACCATGCCATGGGCGTTCGATTTCAGGTTCTCCACCTCGTAGCCCGCGATCGCCGCCGTGGCGGGATTGGTGCCGTGGGCGGAGTCGGGAATCAAAATCTTCTTCCGCGGATTGCCCTGCGACTGCAAATACGCCCGCACCAGCAGAATGCCCGTGAGTTCCCCGTGCGCGCCCGCGGCCGGCTGCAACGTGATCGCCTCCATGCCGCAGATTTCCATCAGCGCCTTGCGTAGCGCCTGCAGGATCAGCAACGCCCCCTGCGATACCTTCTCCGGCTGGTAGGGATGCGCGTTCGCTAGCCCGTCCAACCGCGCCACGATCTCATTGATTCGCGGGTTGTACTTCATGGTGCACGAGCCCAGTGGATACAGGCCGGTGTCCACGCCGTAGTTCCACGTGGAAATACGCGTGAAGTGCCGGATGATCTCGATCTCGCTGACCTCGGGCATGTTCCCTAAATCGGCGCGCGCCGCGTTGCCCAGCACCTGCGATGGATTCACCTCGGGCACATCCAGCTCGGGCAGCTTGTACCCCTTCTTGCCGGGCGACGATTTCTCGAAGATCAGCCCTTCGTTCTGGATGACGTGCGTGGTGGCTTTCTTGATTTTCCGGTTCATTGCGCCACCTCCGTCGAGACAACCTGGGGTTTGGCTTTTTGAGGTGACAGTGCCGTCGCCGCCGCCTCAATCGCAACTCTGCGTGTCAGCTCCGTGCAGCACCACAGCGAGGCGTTGCCCAGCTCGGGATAGAATTTTTTCAGCGGCAACCCCCCGATGATCTTCTGCTTCAGCATGCGGCCGTTCAGCGTCTTGGGATCCTTGCTGGTCTGCACCACGAATTCGTTGAACCGCGGCGCGCCCTGGAACAGCACCTTCGCGGTCTTGCCGAACTGCTCGACCGCATACGCCGTCTTGGCCAGGTTCTGCGTCGCCAGTTCCTTCAGCCCCTCGCGTCCGTACACGGTCATGAACACGGTCGCCATCAGCGCGATCAGCGCCTGGTTGGTGCAGATGTTCGATGTCGCCTTCTCGCGCCGGATGTGCTGCTCGCGGGTGGAGAGCGTCAGCACGAACCCGCGCCGCCCCTGCTTGTCCACCGTCTGCCCGACCAGCCGGCCCGGCATCTGGCGGACGAACTTTTCCTTCGTCGCAATCACGCCGGCGTACGGCCCACCGAAGCTGAGCGGCACTCCGAACGACTGCGCTTCCATGGCGACGATGTCAGCTTCCGTTGGCGGCTTCACAATGCCAAGCGAGACCGCCTCCGCGATCGCCACCACCAGCAGCGCTCCCTTGCGATGCGCGATCTCCGCAACGGCAGCCACGTCCTCAATCGTGCCGAAGAAATTCGGCGATTGAATCAGCACGCACGCCGTGCCGTCCGTGATCGCCTTCTCCAGCGCGGCGGCATTCACCCGCCCGTTCTCCAGGAACGGAACCTCGGCCAGCGGAATGCCCTGGTTTTTCGCGTAGCTGGCCAGCACCTCGCGGTACTCGGGGTGCACGCTGCGCGCCACCACCGCACTGCGTCGCCCGGTGACGCGCGCCGCCATCAACACCGCCTCGGTGGCCGCGGTCGAGCCGTCGTACATCGAGGCGTTCGCCACCTCCATGCCGGTCAGCTCGCAGATCATGGTCTGGAACTCGAAGATCGCCTGCAGCGTGCCTTGCGAGATCTCCGGCTGATACGGCGTGTAGGCGGTGAAGAACTCGCCGCGCGAGATCAGCGTGTCGATCACGACCGGCCGGTAATGGTGATAGGCGCCGGCGCCCAGGAAATTGGCGTAGCCGGACGCGGCGGTATCCGCCGCCCGCTGCCGAAACCAGTCCAGGATGTCGGCTTCGGCCATCGAAGGCGCAATATCCAGCTCGCGTTTCAGCCGGTATTCCGCCGGAATGGGAGCAAATAGCTCGTCTACGGAGCGGATGCCGATTTCGCGCAGCATCAACTCCCGGTCGGTTGGGGACTTCGGAAGATAGCGCATAGGAATTTGTAATTGGGCAATTTGTAATTGGTAATTCAATGAGCGGTTGCCCCACCCTTATCTCGCCCGGGTCTCGCAAGATAGGGTGGGATTTTTCTAATCGAGCGCCCGCCCAATTACCAATTACAAATTACCAATCACAAATTCGGTTCGCGCTAGTGCCCGTCTTCTTCCGCCACGAATTTCTCGTAGTCCGCGGCGGAGAGCAGGTTCTTGACCTCGCCCGGATTGCTGAGCTTCACTTTCAGCATCCACGCGCCGTGCGGGTCGGCATTCACTTTTTCCGGCGCCGTGTTCAGCTCCTGGTTGACCTCGGTCACGGTGCCCGAAGCCGGCGCGTAAATGTCCGAGACCGCCTTCACCGACTCCACCGTCCCCAGGCTCTTGCCCTGCGTCAGCGTGGCGCCGGGCTTGGGCAACTCGACGAACACGATGTCGCCCAGCGCCTTCTGCGCATGATCGGTGATCCCGATAATGCCGGTATCGCCTTCCACCTTGATCCACTCATGTTCCTTCGTGTACTTCAAATCCGCCGGATAGGCCATTTCGTCGTGCTCCACTTACGCCAGAATATTTACGACTGAAATGATTTCGTCGTCGAAAACAAAACTCAAACGGCTGTCATCTGCGCAGAAACAATAAAGTCACAACCTCTGAGCGAGTCCAACGCGCTTGCTGAACGACCGCGCTCCTAAACGACTGTCATCCTGAGCGAGGACGCGCCGTCTTTGCGCGTCCGAGTCGAAGGACCCCTACTTCCGCTCACATTTCAATGCCGTGCGCCTTGAGCCTCAAGCTCCCGCCTGCAGCCGGAAGCCCGGAGCCTAGCTTCTCTTCGGCCGCTTATAAAACGGCGTCGGCACCACCTTCGCCTTCACCGCATTGCCCCGAATCTCCACCCCGACCACGGCGTCCACCTTCGCGTGCGACAGCGGCACGTACGCCAGATCGATATTCTTCTTCAAGAAAGGCGCATACGACCCGCTGGTCACTTGCCCGATCTGCTTCCCGTTTTCATCGAGCACCTTGTACCCATCGCGCCCGATGCCGCGCTCGATCATCTCCAGCCCCACCAGCGTGCGCGTTACGCCGTCAGTCTGCTGCCGCTCCAGCGATCTCCGCCCGATGAACTCGGCCTTGTCCATTTTCAGCCAACGGTCCAAACCGGCTTCCCACACCGTGATCGAATCGGAAATCTCGTGCCCGTACAGCGCCAGCTTGCCCTCCAGCCGCAGCGTGTTACGCGCGCCCAGCCCGCACGGCAGCACGCCGAATTCCTTGCCCGCCGCCAGCACCTCGTTCCACACCCGCTCGCTGGTCGCCGTGTCGGTGGGAACGTAAATTTCGAATCCGTCCTCGGCGGTGTAGCCGGTGCGCGCGATCAGTATGTCTTGCAGGCCGCACACCGTGCCGCGCGTGAACCAGTAGAACTTCACCTTCGACAAATCGGCGTCGGTCAGCTTCTGCAGCACGTCCACGCCGCGCGGCCCCTGGATGGCAATCTGCGTGAAGTCATCGCTGAGGTGCTCGACCTTGCAGTCGAACGAACGCGTGTTCTCGCGCACCCACGCGATGTCCTTCTCGCGCGTCCCGGCATTGATCACAAAGAAAAAGTCGTTCTCCCCGAAGCGGTGAACGATCACGTCGTCCACGAACGTCCCCTGCGGGTACAGCATCGCCGAATACTGGCATTGCCCGAGCTGCAGTTTCGACGCGTCGTTCATGGTGATGTGCTGCACCGCCGGCAGCGCTTGCCGCCCCGAGACGCGGATGTCCCCCATGTGGCTGACGTCGAAGATTCCCACCCCGGAACGCACCGCGAGATGCTCCGCGATCAGGCCGGCGGGATACTCCACCGGCATGTCCCAGCCGTTGAAGTCCACCATCTTGGCGCCCAGCTTGCGGTGGACCGCGTTCAATGCCGTCTTGCGGATGACTGCGGTTGAATCATCTGGCGTGGAAGACACGGTATACCTCTCGGGGCCGCTATGAAAGCATGGGTCCAGATTAGAACGCGCTACCTTAACATGCGATCTGAAGCGGGTCAAACATCGCTTCGAACCCATTTTGGGCCTTAGCTCCGCCCTTCTCAGCCGCCCCGATTCGCGCTACAGTTCGACTCATGGCGGAAAAATATCGCTGCGCCGTCTGCGACCTGGAAGAGTCAAGCTGCGCCTGCGACAAGTATTGTTTCCTGTGCCAGGGCGGCAACGAGGTTCGCCTGTGCTCCGACGGCCTTTACTACTGCCTTGAATGTCGCGAAGCCTGCGACTTGGAAGCTCAGGTGTGAGTTGCGAGTTCTGAGTTGCGAGACCCCAACGGCTCGTCACTCCCGGCGCGGCGAGGAATCTGCTGTTCACCGGCCACCGATCGCTAGCCACTGGCCACTGGACTTATTATGACTGACCACGAACTGCTGCGCGAAGCGCTCTCCGAAGCCAGCCTCGGCCTCCGCGAAGGCGGCCTGCCCATCGGCTCCGTGCTCGCCGACGCTGCTGGACTCATCCTCGCCCGCGGCCACAACCTGCGTGTCCAGACCGGCGACCCCACGGCCCACGCCGAAGTCGTCTGCCTGCGCCATGCCGGCCGCCGCCGCGACTGGCCCCAGCTCACCCTGGTCAGCACGCTCAGCCCCTGCATCATGTGCACCGGCGCCAGCCTGCTCTACCGCATCCCGCGTGTCATCATCGGGGAGAATCGCAATTTCCTCGGCGCGGAAGATTTATTTCGCCAACACGGAGTGACTCTGAAGGTGATGGACGACCCCGAATGCATCGAACTGATGCGCTCCTTCACCGCCGCCCACCCCGAGCTGTGGAACGAAGATATCGGCGTTTGAAGGTTTCCCCAGGCCTGCGCGGTTGCTCCATCCTTATCGCTCCTGGGTTTGGAGCGATAGCGTGGGGGGCTTGGACCTGACTCATCACCCGCCGGAAGCCTGAAGCCTGGCGTCTGAAGCCGGTTGCGAGAACCCGGACATCGCCTCCGCCATCGTCGCATATACCGGCACGATCAGGCTCATGTGCGCCAGCCTCAGCGTCTGCTCCACCACGCCCGTCGCGCCCGCCAGACGCAACTCGCCGCCGGCGTCTTTCACCTTTCCGGAGCACATCACCATGATCACCACACCGCTGCTGTCCATGTGCTTCACCTTGGACAGGTCAAAAACGATCCTGGTCTCCTTGGAGCGCACCAGCTCGTCCAAGTCGGACTCGATCTGCTGGCAGTCGCGTCCCAGCGTGATTCGCCCCGTCATTTCCAGCACGACAACCTCTCCCACGATTTTCCTTTGGATTTCCAGGCTCATGGTTTTCTCCCGCCCGCCAGGACAGCCCGCGTCCATGAAGTCCGCCATGCTAATTCTGCCGGAGCGACACCGTCAACTGTGACTCCGGCCGCGGCGAATCTGCCATCGACCATCGACCCTCGACTTTGTTCAGAGTACATTTAGGCGCGCATCGACCCATGGATGCCGAACTCACCGTCGAACTTGCCACCGGCGATCCCACTCTCGCCATCCCCTGGTCCTCCGGCGACGGCCTGCTGCGCTACTACGACCTCAAGCGCCAGCCCGACCTCCTCCTCTACGTCGACGAAGCCTCGCGCTACCGCGAAATGGCCGAGTTCCTGCTGCAGATCAACTCCTCCGCCTCGATGCTGGAATCCGCCAAGTGCGACGCCTGGTACACCGTCGAGCTCGGCGAGCCGGAAGCGATCTACGGCGCCGCCGGCAAATTCGTCTCTTATGTGGATGTCTTCTTCGCCGCCGACGCTGCTCGCTTCTCCTTCGAGCAGCACCAGGACTTCGCCCGCCGCCTGGTCACGCTCCTTGCGCGCGCCCCCCAAATCTCCGCCGCCGCCGAGTTCATCATCCGCCGCTGCTATTACGAACCTCCATCCGCCGATGCAACCGCACCCTGCGCGGCTCCTCGCGCGGGCTTCTATTTCACCTTTTATTTATCCGGTTACGGCGATGACGAGCCCGACGCCCGCAAGCGCTGGGGCATCGGCCTCAAGCTCATCGGCAATGCCACCCTGCAGCTCTCTATCGCCGCCCGGCATGTTTAAGGATTGCGAACCCATCGTTGGCTGTTCGACGCGGTGCTCACTGTGGTTCCCGGCGTAGCTCCAACGCCACGCAGGCGGACGGTTCCGGCGCCGCTCGAAGTAGAATAGACCGCCACACGATCGGTTGTTGCCGGATCTGATGGAGGACCCGTGAACCCGGCTTCCGTTTCTGTTTCCGTTCGGCTGCAAAGAGCCACCAGTGAACTGCGCGACGTCGAGGCGCTGCTCGCCTCCGCCGACCTCGACCCCCGCATCCTCTCCGATTTCCGCGACGCCGTGAACCGCGTCCGCACCACCGCCTGGGCAACGCAAAAATATGCCGAGACGAAAGACACGGAAGGCGACCCCGGCGTGGTGCTGTCTCTGTTGGCCGGCGAGCGGATTCGCACCGCCTATCAGTTGTGCCGCGCCATTCGCCAGGATCTTGACCAGCCCGATCTGCGCTTTCAACCCGGCCAACTCATCCATCTCCATGCCGCCGCCCAGGACTTGGTCCAGAAGCTCACGACCATGCTCGGTGAACCAAAGTGACGGCCGGAGGAAGTAATGAGGTACGCGCTACGAAGTCGGAAAGCGGAAATCCCCGGCCAGAAATCGGAATGCGCAAATCCGTGAGGTCCTGCTTGCTGAGACGTAACCCTGGACTTTCAGACTTCGGCGGGCGAGAAAGGTACTCTCCAATGCGACACCTTCAGCTTGTGCTCGGCCTCTTGGCGCTCCTTGCGACGCTTTCGGGGGCTTCCGAGCGCGCCAGCGTTAAGGCACCCTTTCGACCGTTCTCGGCATTGGTTCTGCAGGATGGAGCTGACGCCAATATCCCTCCCAATCTATCTCACATGTTGGGCCTCGTCCCAGATCCGGCAACGGTGTATGTCAAGCAGGCTTCGCACCGGGAAGGGCCGGTGATCAGAACCTTCAATGTCTGCAAGGAGAAGCATGAGGACATCGTAATTTGGACTTGGCAAGAGAGTGGTGGGCCTCACAGCACTCTTTATCTCACGTCCCCACAGGGAACTCTGCGGCGTGCCGTGCGCACTGAGACACAGCCGGACGGCACGATTCAGGCTACTCACATATCGATATCGGCGGCGAAAGCGGGATTTCAGAAAGAGAAGCAGTATTGGCTGGAAAGAGCCAAACAAAAGCTGCTTCGCTGAATTAGACCGACCGCGAGTCGTTGCTCCAGCGCTGGTAGGTATCGGGTCGCAATTAGACGCGGACTGGCGGGCTAACTGGCGGGCCCGGCGTGACTCGAACACGCGACCCTCTGCTTAGAAGGCAGATGCTCTATCCAACTGAGCTACGGGCCCCGTCTTTATTCTACCCGCACACCATTGCCCTGCTCTAGTATCGTGTCCCGCAAGTTCGCTGCATAAATTGCGCCCTGCTTTGAAGGGGCGCGGCTTCAGCCGCGCCGAAAAACCGCTTCATTTGTGTCATTCCGAGGGGCTTCAGCCCCGAGGAATCTGCTTTTTCCTCCACTGGAACGAGGTTTCGGCAGCCTGCCTTAGTGAGTACCGCATTTCGCTCACCCGCATCCCACTATGCAACAGGTGGTGGCGGCGGGTTTTTACGGTCTTCCCTGCCTCGAGTCTTGCCGTAGCGGAACCGTGTCAGGCGAGACTACGCCACCCGTTGGCGTCCCCCGCAACCGCTGCATCCGCTGCAACCGACGCTCCATCCCGTTCAGCACCACCCGCCACATATCGGTCTCCAGGTCGAATTGGTGCTTCAGCGGTGTCTGCGTGGTCTGTACCAGCGCCAGGTTCATCTCCATCTGCCGCAGCATGGTGCGCATCCGCGCCACATCGTTGGCCAGCGCCTGGACCTCTTGCTCGTCCACCGCCGACGCCGCCGAACGATCGTCATGCTTTCCCGGCTGTCCCGGCGCCTGCCCCACCGCTCCCACCGAGACCAGCGCCACCACCAGGACACACACAATTCGCATGTACCGCCTCATTTCTCACCTCACCATACCTTCCCACTTACCAGACTCGTAACGTACCCGCGACTGCACTGCCGTGAGTTTATACGCCGCCCGCGCCTGCGTCCTGCTCCTCGCCCTCTGCCTCGCGCGCCCTGGCGCAATCGCCGGCCACCGGCTTCGCCTCTCCCTCGCCGATACGCGCTTCCTCGGCTCGCCCGGAGCCCACCGTGGCGGCCTCCGTGTTCCCTTTTAGTTACCTAAGGACATGTACCAAAGTCATGCGAGAAGTCTTGAATCCATTAGAAGTCCGGGTTAGCATGTGATACGCCAAGTTGCGCCATCGGGCTCCGTTACACTTTGCTGCGAGAACCGGGAAGTGCAAGCGCAGTTGTGGCAGGGCCAATTCCCTGAACTATTCAGTGAAATCGCCTGGTCTCACAGCATGACAGAGCCGGCCGCGGGGTATTCCGCGGAGCTAACCGGCCCGGATTGGGAAGCGTTATGGTGTCCAACTGTGCCAATTCGCATTGTCAAGCTCCTTTCCGTTACCTGAACTCCGGCCGCCTCTTTCAGTTCGAGTTTCATCCTCGTTCGGAAGACCAGCCTTCCGCCCTGCGGCATCGGATTGAGCGCTTCTGGCTCTGTCCGAACTGCGCTTCCCACTTGACCGTGACCTTTGACGGCACCCACGCACGGACCGCTCCCCGGAACCGAGCGTATCAAGGAGGTTCCAATGCCCCGTGACAATGCTCGTTACCGAGTGCTCATCGTAGATGATGACGAGAGCGTGCTCATGTCGCTGGAATGGTTGTTGGAGACGGAAGGACATGAAACCACGCTTGCCTGGAGCGGCGCCGATGCGCAGGTTCTGCTTGCCAGCCGTTCCTTCGACCTGGTTCTCCTGGACGCTAATCTGCGAGACGTCAGCGCCGCGGAGGTTGTGAACTGGGCGCGCTCGATTGGACACACTTCGCGCTGCGTGCTACTCGATCCGTCGACCAGGCTGCAGCAGATCGACGGCGTCTGCAAGCTCGGCACGACGGCTGCGGCCTGCGGCACGCAACTGGCCAGTTGAAGGCTTGGTCAGCATCCCGGAGGCGCAACCCTCCACCTCTACCTTGCCTTGGGAACGCAAGCGGCGACCTTCACTGCCCAGGAAGGTTTGCGGTACTCATCGCCGCGAGAAGGCGTCGAGCACGAAACCCAACTGGGCGCTGCTGGCCCAGACTTGTCCCTGGTGCACGACATAGATGCATTTGCGCAGGGCTTCGATTCCGTCGCCCCGGCAGATGACGCCACGCGCACCCGCCCAGAAAGCCCCGATCACTAATTCCGGGGTTGAGCTGTCGAGAAGAAACACCGGTTTCACCCCGGGATAGCGAGCCAGTCTGTGCCGCAGCAGAGCAAAGCCCCTCCGCGCGCCGTCCGCGCTCACACCCACTACCGTGACATCGGGGGTCAGGTCGGAAACCAAGGCCGCGAATTGGTCGGCGGACGTGAGCACTCCTACCACGTCGAAGCGGCTGTCCTGGCGCAATGCCTCCACGATGAGCTCACTGCCCGTCGGCGTAGCGTCGGCCACTAATACGCGAACGGCAGCTCCATTCGTACCTAGCCTGGCCATGGAGACACGTAGCTCCCGCACCTCAGAAATTGTGTGTGACGAAATACACCCTGAGTGCCGCTTCCCGAGTGTGGGAGCACTCTCCTCCGACGCTTGCAGCTTAATGGACGTCATCATCCGTCCCGGTGTTGCCGCAGTCAATATGCACAAATTCCCTAGAGCCCAATTTCTCTATCATTACTTTGCCAAGCTCCCGAGCGCAGGTGGAAGCCCACGGCTTCACAGGTTGCTCAAAAATGCTCTTACGCCGCAGGTGGAAGCGTTCCACAATCGGTGTAGCCGCCTCTCCTACCGTGGAAGCACCGGCCTTCAGGTCGGTGAATCAGGTTCGCCCGAATATGGGCCTTTAGGCCTGGCTACACCAATTGTCAATTCGCAGTTCCACAGTTGACGTACCCTGATGTCATCCTGAGAGTTTGTGACTTTTTTGAAAATTGACGTTTTTTTCGCGCGTAAGCTGTTTGTTATCAGCGCTACAATTTTCGAAAAATCAAAAAAGTCACAAGCTCTGAGAGAGGGAGGGATCCCGCGCGCTTTCACCGGGGTCCCCAGCACGCCTGCCTTTCGCGTGCTGGGGTGGGCGAGCGCGGGAAACCCGAGTCGAAGGATCTTGGTTCAATTACTTGCGTCTACGCCAACTCAGGAAACGCTTTAGCCGTGCGACAAGGGCCGCAATAGGGATCTGGGCTTCAGCCCTGGTGGCTACACTATTTCCGAATCCGGTCTAACCTAAGTGGCGAAATCACGTTGATCCCCGGCCGTTGAGCGGGGAGGCCAGACAAGGACCTGTTCAGAATCGCGTGGAAACCGCTTGGCGCCGTCCGGGCAGGACGCTCGCGGGCGGCTTCTTCACTCCGCGCGAGCAGTGGTGCAGGTTCTCTGCAATGGCAAGTTGAGGTAGATCGGGAGCCGTAGCCACGAACTGGAGGCAGGATCGGCAGATCGAGACGTACGCATGGGTGTTATCGATTGCCAAGCGCTCGAAGTCGGCGGATTGCATGTGGACCTCCCGCAGCACAGCCGCATTCTCTCGCACTCGCCAAACCCCTATCAGTGCCTTAGCTCACGAACGAACGTGACAATGAAAGCGTGATCTCCGCCTGCGGCTGGAGGCGGAACGGCATTAGGACCGCGTGGCCGAATCGTGCAGGAGTTAGGGGGAGCCCGAAATAGCGCGGCCATAGGCAGGAACAAGCTCGCAGATTACCCGCAGAAGTTCCTCCGGCGCGACCGGCGGTTTCAGCCAAACATTCACGCCCACCGGCTTGGCGGCCACCTCTCCGCTGACAAACACCACGGGAATCTCACTCCTCTTTCTGACTAACTTAACGAAGAGATGCTCTTGCGGGCTGGATACCGTCTGGTTAATCAAGATTAAATCGAACTCTGCCGTGGCAAAGAATTGCAGCGCAGCCCCGACGCCGCAAGCGCATGTTACTTGGCACCCGCCTCGCTCTAGAAACTTCAATGTGCTGTCGGGAAGGCACCGCTCGTAGCAGACGGAAAGGACTTTGCGCGCCATAAGCACGCTCCATCACACAATCGAATGGGGATACTGCCACTCCAATCCTTGCATGGGATGTACCCTGGCGCGATGACCTGCATCACAAGATCGCCAACAATATCGCCAACCCAGTTCCCGCTATGGGAACCCCTATTGACACCTTTGGCCGAACCTCTGGCCTTCGCGCCGGCTCAGATGCCAAGGAAGCAAGAAGTGGAGAGTGGGATCTACCGCCCTATCGCGCGTCGAGCAAGCGGGCCACGACGTTCGCATCCGCCGTGGGCAAATTGCACACGTAATTCTCGCAGACGTAGGCGGTCGCTTTGCCATCCTTCATTTTCATGCTGGAGACGACGGACAGAAATTTCGCCAACTCCTGTTGCCGCCGCCCTCCATCCGCCAGCATGACGGTGCGGTTCGGCAGATAGCGCTGCCCGACTAGACGCAGCAATTTACGCGTGTCCTCCGCCCCAGGCGCGCCCACGATCACGATCTGCTTGTGCTTGGCCAGACTGTAGTCAAAGGCGCTGGCCATATAGGGAACGGCTTCCGGTTGTTTCTCCAGAATCGCTGCAAAGGTCATGTCCAGTGCTTCCTTGTCACCCGTTCGCCACCAGTAGCGCAGCAGGTATTCCATTACGACGGACCGCGCGAACTTCGGCGCACTGCCGAATCCCCCGTTTTCGGCGTCGTAGCCCCGCTTGATCTGCTGATATGTCGTGTCCAGCACCGCCGGAGAAAGCGGCGCGCTGCTGCCCGAACCGGCATTCACGGACTGGCCGAGTTGCAAAGTGATGCTGCTTGCCGAGTGCTTGATCTCTTCTTGCTGGGCGCGCCACATTTCGGCCACCCTGGGAAGCAGGCTCTTCAGACCGGTTAGCCCCTGCCGGTCTTCGGGTGGGAAATAGGTGCCCCCGAAAAACGGTTTCAGGTCCGGCGTCAGAAAAACGTTCGCCGGCCACCCGGCGCCCCCGGTCGTTGCCTCCAGGAAAGCGATGTAGGTGCGGTCCACGTCCGGCCGTTCCTCCCGGTCCACCTTCACCGCAACGAACCACTTGTTCAGCAGCGCGGCGATTGCGGGATTGGCATACGACTCGCGCTCCATCACGTGGCACCAGTGGCAGGTGTAGTAGCCGATGGAGAGAAAGATCGGCTTGTTCTCCCGGCGCGCCTTGGCGAACGCTTCTTCTCCCCACGGATACCAATCGACCGGATTGTGGGCATGAAGCAGGAGATAAGGACTCTTCTCGCCAACCAGGTGATTGCTATACCTGCCGCTCGCCTTCGCTGCCCCGCTGCGCTGCCCAACCGCCGCCACACACAGCAACACAACCATCACCGCGCCGGCAATCCTGTCTCTACGCATGGCGACCAGGAATATCTGGCTTGCTTGACATCCTCTTCGTTCGAGTCGCTGCATTCCTGCACACCAACGCGCCCTCAGCCCCGCGGAGCTTGCCCTGAGCGAAGCCGAAGGGGGCGACAGAAAATAGCCCGGCACGTAGTGCCGGGAATGCTGCCTATGAGATGCACCGAGTCCCGTAGCGACGGCACCAAATCAAATTGGCTCCCTGCGAGGATCTCAACAGAGTCAGCATATCTCGCAAATACCGGAAAGCTTGCGGCACCGTGGAAGCGCGCGGCTTCAGCCGCTCTGGACAAGTCCTTTATATATTTTTGTCATTCCGAGCGGGCGTGGTAGGTCACGGCTTCAGCCGTGACCGAGGCGCGAAGCGCCGAAGCCCCGAGGAATCCGCTTTTCACCACCCGTGTTGTCGGCCGTGCCGTGGAACGACCGTGCGCGTTACGATGCTCTAGCCGCGGTTTTGCTGCTCTCATCGGTGGAATAGAGAAACTGCTCGATCTCATCGATGCGTTTGCCGGCATCACTGTAGCCAATCTCAATGAGAGCGTTTGTGTACTTCGATGTAAATAGCAGATAGCTCATCAAATCCGAACACGAGACCGCATCTCGTCCCAAGCTGGTTACGAAGTACTCGATCAGATAAGGCATGTCCTTTTGATGTTGTTGAGCCACTTGCGACAAATTGACCGACGGCGTGATGAGGAGCGATTTCAGAGGGCGCATCCTTTCGCATCCTTCAATCCCGGACTGGCTGATATCGCCATTGTTGAGCAGTTGATTCAACCGCTCCAGGTGCTCGACATCGGTGGCCAGGTGATCCAGGAAAATTGCATTCAAAAGAACGCCCATGACCTGCGCAATCGAAGGGTCTCCGCCATCCCCGGCTTCTTTCTGGTGTTCGAGATTTTCGCAGCGGACACCGATCGCCATAATCCGGTTTGCACCCAGGCGGATGACCGGACTGAGCGGTTGTTGAAGCCGCACGCACCCATCGCCGTAGAAAGCCGTCCCTTGCGCGGTCTCAAGCTTTACCGGCTGAAATACCAGCGGAATAGCAGAGGACGCACACACATGGTCGACGGTAATCGCCGTCGCCAGCGTCACTCGCCGGCTTCGGCTCCACATCGGGTGACCTTTTTTGCCTTGAATGAAGAGATAAGACTTCCCCGAGGTATAGTTCGTCGCCGAAACCGCCAGGGCGTAAAGATGCCCTTGCTTGATATTGGCGTCGATTCGCTCGCAATGCAGGTGAGTACTGAGGAAGTGCCGCAACGGCGTCGCATCGATCAGGGAATGGGCGTGACCTCCTCCCAGAATGCCCCCAAAAGAAAGGTCCAGAATCCAGGCAAAGGAGTTGGCGGCCTGGGAGAAAATATCGCAGCGAAAAACGTCTGAAGGCTGCAGACCCGACCAAAGCTGCGCGATAACCGTGGTTGTCGACGCAAAATCGTCGCTACCAGAGGCCAGGGCGGTACCATTAATGGCTCCGGCGGAAGCGGCTCCTATGATAGGAAAGGGATTACCGCGCGCCCGAACCCGTTTTATCTCGCCAATGCGTTTAAGAACACCCGCTTGATAAGCCCCGCGGGCGCCCCCTCCCGTCATCACCAAACCGAGTACATTGCCCATGTCCCGCGTTCCTTCTGCGACCTTCGCCAGCGACTACATGCCCTTGTAAGGCTCATATGCAGGCCCAGGCAGCGCTGGCTTCTTGGCGTAAGGCTCATATGCAGGCCCAGGTGGCGGCTTCTTGGCGTAAGGCTCATACGGAGGCTCGGGCAGCGCTGGCTTCTGGGCGCGCTCCGCGTCACCCGTTGCTCCTGGATAGGGCAGCGGCGGTTCGAGGGATTTGTTGGCGTCGGTGGCCGAGTGCTTGAACATGACATGGATCCCGGGAAATGGATCGAGAAGGAGAGGCGGCGATCTCCGATGACCAATTGGACTTCCAACCCCGACCCTGCACCCTATCTCCACATAGTGAGCCTTCCGGATATGGCGCGATGTTCATAATTGCTCGGTTCTGAACATAATTCAGCTACGGCACAAGATCGGGAAACCGGAGCCGAAGGCTGGGGGCCCAGGTTTCCGCTTTCGTTTTGACGGCGCCCCACATCTGCCCGCAGTTGGCAGATGTGGGGTTTTGGAGCGCGCAGCGCGGTAGAACCTAGCCCACGGCGTAAGCCGTGGGTAAATGTGCAATAGAGGCTTGAGCCCGCTTCAGCGGGCGACAGAATCAGCGGGTGGAGCAGTGCTTCAGCTGTTCAGTGCCATGACATCCTTTCGACGGCACCCCACATCTGCCCGCTGTTGGCAGATGTGGGTCTGCAATCTCGCTTCACCGCTCGCGGATCTGCAACAGCTTGGGAGTTCTTCCGTTCTGTCGATCGGCGGTCCCCTGCGACTCGATCAAACCTTCCCACCCGACAATCGGCAATGGTTTTCACTGGCCACTGACCACACGCCACTGCTCCGTCACACACATCTGTGACTAAACTCTATTGACACCGTTAACCAACTGCTTACAATGTCAGTAGTCGGATAATCCGGCGCCACATCTGGGCTGCAAGGGGGGGCGACTACCTTGCGGCCCTATATATTGGGCTCGGATGTGGTCTTTGCTCTTTGACAACGCAATATGTTCGGTATTCCAGAAAACACGGACGTAAGTTATTGATTTATCGTTCGACGGCCCACGGTTACCGTGCGATTTCCTCGGTATACCGTGCTTAAGTTGCTGATTCCACTAGACGGCAGGGAGAGGGGGGTGGGTACCGTCTAAGGTTTACCGATGAGTAATGTCACGAAAGAACTCGATAATCTGCCGTTCCGCCCAGCGTCCGTCGTAGCCATTCGCTTCGCCGAGAAACGCGCAATGGCCTCCGTGCTCGGTCTCGATGAAGCGCACGTTCGGATTTGCCCGCAGCGCCGCCCGCGTTTCCGGCAGAATGAGCACAAACGGATCGTCCTGGGAGTGGATCACCAGCGTCGGCACCGCGATCCGCGGCGCCAGTGGCGACGCGCTCGCCCGCGCGTAGTAATCCTCGGCGCTCGCGAAGCCGCAGTAGCGTGCCGTGACTTCGTCATCGAAGTCGCGCAGGCTGCGCAGCGCGCGCAGGCTGGGACGTTGAAAAATTCCCGGAAACAGCCGCCTCTTGCGCCCCATGCTGCGCCACAGCGAAAGCAGAAAGCGCCATTCGTAGATGCGGTTCGACGGCCGATGCAGCTCCGCGGCGCTCGCCGCCAGGTCCATTCCCGGACAAACCGCGGCGAAAGCTACAACTTCGCGCGGCGCGGCGCTTCCCCATTCGCCGGCCAGTTTGAGCACCAGGTTGCCGCCCATGGAAAATCCGGCGATCGCCACGCGCGGCAATCGGTCTTTCGCGATCAGCTCGTTCACCACTGCGCCGACGTCGCTGGAGAGACCGGAGTGGTAGAGCGTGGGCGCCAGCCGTTCGGTGCCGCCGCAGGTGCGCACGTTCATGCGGACCACGTTCATGCCCGCGGCCCAGGCTTTGCTTCCGGTTCCGATCACGTAGGAAGACTCGCTGGAGCCTTCCAGTCCATGCACGATGACAATCGTCACCGCCGCGCCGCGTTCCTGCTGCCAGTGGCAGTCGCAGCGCACCTGCACGCCCTCTTCGACGGTGAACAAGCGGCGCTCGGGTGCCGGCAGCAGATTTCGCCGCGGCAAGAAATGTCCGGCGAGCGTCTGCCGGTGGCCGCCGCGCAACCCACGCCGCGGCACGAAGGCATCGCTCACGCGCGTTGGCGGCCGAGTTCCGGCGTTGCTGGTTTTTTGCTCGGACACTTATAATCGATGTAACGAAACCGGCAGGTTCTGCGTTTTATCTGGGACGGACCGAAAGTCACTATGCCCATCTTCGAGTACATCTGCAAGGACTGCAAGCAGCCGTTCGAGGCCCTGATCCTCGGCTCGCGCCAGCCGGAGTGTCCGAGCTGTCATGGCCGCAACCTGGCGCGGCAGTTTTCCGTCTTCGCTGCCGGCGCCGCGCACCCCGGCGCACCCGCCACCGCCGCTTGCGGGGCCGGCCCCTCCACTTGAGGGCTCTCCCGCGGGCCGGGCGCCTGCTGCATGGAATAAGGCCGGTTCGGAAGCGCGAGTCCGAATACGCTTCAACGTTAAACTATTCCTGAGTCTTACTTCAACGTTAAAGCATCTTACCGGATGGAGATTGCTTATGATCGCCATTCGTCCCTCCGCCGAGCGCGGCCATTTCGATCATGGATGGCTGAACACCTATCACACCTTTTCCTTCGCCGATTACTACGATCCCAAGCACACTCATTTCCGCGGCCTGCGCGTGATCAACGAGGACACCGTCCAGCCAGGCGGCGGTTTCGGCACCCACCCGCACCGCGACATGGAGATCGTCACCTACATCCTGCAGGGCGCGCTGGCGCACCAGGACAGCATGGGAACCGGCTCGACCATCGTTCCCGGCGATGTGCAGCGCATGAGCGCCGGGACCGGAGTTCTGCACAGCGAGTTCAACCATTCCCAGGACGAGTTGGTGCACCTGCTGCAGATCTGGATTTTCCCCGACGAGCGCGGGCTCAAGCCCAGCTACGAACAGAAGACCTTTCCGGCGCAGCAGAAGCTGAACCGCCTGCTTCTGGTCGCGTCGCCTGACGCGAGCGACGGCTCGGTGACGATCCATTCCGATGCGCGAGTTTACGGGTCGTTGCTCGAGGCCGGAAAGAGCGTCCAGCACGAGCTGGCGAAAGGACGCGGCGCGTGGATCCAGGTTATCAGCGGCGCGATCGAGGTGAACGGAAAGCGGCTCGCGGCCGGAGATGGCGCGGGCATTGAAGACGACAAGCTGCTGGCGATCACCGGACGGTCGGAGTCGGGAAGGTCGGAGTTTCTGCTCTTCGACCTCGCTTAGTCGTCGGTTCTCGGTAGCCGGTTCTCGCTAATGAATTGCGAATTCATAAACACGGAGAGATTTATGTTGAGAAAACTTTTCCAGACGGATCGCGATTATCTGCTCGGCATGGTGCGCGCGGTGCTGGGAGTTGTGTTCTTGGCCCACGGCGCGCAACAGGCGTTGGGCTGGTTCGGAGGCTACGGATTCAGCGCCACCATGGGCGGAATGGCGCACATGGGAATTCCCGCGCCGCTGGCGTTGCTGGCGATCGCGGCGGAATTCGCCGGCGGACTGGGACTGATTGTCGGATTGCTGAGCCGCGTGGCGGCATTCGGCATCGGCGTGGACATGATCGTCGCCATCGCGAAGGTACACGGCGCGAACGGTTTGTTCATGAACTGGATGGGCAACCAGAAGGGCGAGGGATACGAGTATCACCTGCTGGCGCTGGCGCTGCTGACCGTGGTCATGCTGCGTGGCTCGGGCGCGCTGTCGCTGGATCGGCTGATCGCGCGTTGGCAGAAGCGCGAGTCGGTTCACGCGCGCCGGCAGACGCCCGTCGCGGCGTAAAGAAGTAATCTACTTCGGATTGCGTGCGGCGACGGTGGTGCCAAGTTTGCGCGCCAGCGCGGCGAGCGACTCCTGCTCCGCGGGAGTGAGAGCGGACATGGCGCCAACGATGCGTTCGACGTGTTGTGGAAACACCTGCGCGATCAGCTTTCTTCCCTTCTCCGAAATGGAAACCAAATAGAAGCGGCGATCGGCGGCCTGGCGCGTACGCGTGGCCAGGCCGCGTCTTTCCAGGTTTCCCACCACCATGGTCAGGTTGCCGCTGGTTTTCAGAAGCTTACGCGCGAGTTCTCCGAGACAGAGCGGACCGATGTGATAAAGCGCTTCCAGCACGCCGAACTGGCTGGGCGAGAGGCCGAGGGACTCCAGTCTCGACATAAGAAACGAATCCACGGTATCGGCGGCACGGAGGAGCTTGACGTAGGCGTCGAGGGCGCGTTCCTGCTTGGCGGTGCCGTGGAAGTGTTTCATTCGAGTTTCAGTTTCAGTTTCAGTTTCAGCAGCGGTGGTTCAATATTAAACCATTCGGCTGGTATGGGGACCTGCATAGAGCTGGTTGCAAGCATCATGTTGACCGCTTACCAGATTGTTTGGATTCCAGCGGCTTGGAGACGGCGGTCGCGGGTGACGAGCGGAAGACCAAGGTGGAGCGCAGTTGCAGCAATGATGCGGTCGGGCATGTCGGCAACAATGTCTCGTGGAACGGCCCTCAAGGCGCTAGCGATGTTGTAATCGAGCGGAAAGACTTTAAATGCGGGATTGTCTTGGCCGAGTTCACGGACAAACCTGTCGAATGCATCGGCGGCGATGCGCCCGCGTTCGACCAAGTACACAACCTCAACGAGCGAGACGGCTGAAATGTACGTTGGCACGCCGCTGGCCGCTGCGGTGTCAATCAGTGAAAAGACCGTCGGTGAGAGATTCGTGGTGTCGAGCAGGTACCAGATGGCCGCATGCGTATCTAGGACAGCAGGCATCAGGAGATGTCGCGCGGGAAGTTGCCCCACATTTCGCGGCGGGCCTGGGCGATGTCTTCTTCCGTGATGCGTATGTTCAAGTCTGCCCACAACCCGCGCAGGCTGCGGCGAGGCTTCTTCGGGCCGTCCTTTTCCTTCAGTACGTCCACAAAGTCCAACACTTCCTTCTGCTTTTCGGGAGGCAAATCGCGCAGTTTCTCGAGAACCTGTTGTTCGATGTTCATAGATGCCTCTCGGGCGATCCTTATTTATTATAGCGCGGTCGACTGCCGCGAAGAGATGCGAGTGAGGTGGAAGATCGTGGTGTCACGCTGCCGGTAACAAGGATTCCGGTTAGCGGCGGTCGTGGAGGACGGTTTCGCGTTCCTGCAGCGGAATTGGGGCACGGCGCCGGATGAACTGGCGGACCAGGAACATGGCCAGCAGAACGCCGCCGAAGGTACATACGATGGTCGCGCCAGTAGGAAGATCGAGCCAGACGGAGAAGTAGCAACCGAGGGCGGAGACGAGCGTGCCCATGGTCCAGCCGATGGCGAGGCGCGGGCCGATTCTGTCGGCGAAGAGCATGGCGCCCACCGACGGAACGATGAGATAGCAGAAAACCAGCAGTACGCCGGCAATCGCTACCGAGGAGGTGACGACGAAGCCGAACGAGGCGTAGAAAAGAAAGTCCCACAGGCCGATGGAGATGCCGGATTGTTCGGCGAGTTTGGGGTTGGTGGAGATGAGGAGGAACTTGCGGCGAAAGATGTAGTGAAACAGGCCAATGCCACCATACAGGGCCGCGGTTTTGGCCACTTCGTGTCCGGAGACGGCGAGGATGTTGCCGACGAGCATGTCCTTGAGGTGCTCGGTTTCGCCGGTGGCCTTGCTCATGGCGAGGATGGCGGCGGCGGAGGCAACGGCGTAGGTAATGCCGATGAAGGCTTCCAGGGGAATGCGTCCGCGGTGGGCACGCACCAGGGCGAAGATGCCGGCGCCGAGGAAGGTGAAGGCGAGGCTGATCCAGTAAGCGGCGCCGCCGTGCGGGTCCATGCCGGCGAGGATGGCGATGGTGGCGCCGAGGGCGGCGATCTGGGCAAGCGCCAGGTCAACAAAGATGACGCCGCGCTCCACCACGTGCACGCCGAGATAGGCGTGAATGCCGGTCAAGATCAGGCTGGCAAGGAACGGCAAGATAAGAAACGAAAGCAGCAACATTCAGGTCTCCACTCCGGCGTTGCCTAACAGATTCTTTCCGCGGGGGCTAAAGCCGCTATTTTTTTCGCGCTCCAACGGCGCGGCTCCCTCGACTTCGCTCGGGACACGTTCCGCCGCGCCCCTTCAAAACGGCTATTTTGTTGCGTTGAAGGCCTTGGTCAGCAGCCCAATATCGTAATCGAACAGCTTGAAATAGTCGGTCACTTGCTTCTCGCCGCCAACCGACGGCAGCAGCACCAACACTTGGGCGCCGGTTTCGCGGCCGATGCTGTTGGGAGTCTTCAGGTCGAAATAGGGCTCGATGAGCATCACCTTGATATTGTCGCGCCGCATCATCTGGATGATATCGATGGTATGTTGCGGGGTGGGCGGGATACCGGGCCGCGGCTCGATGTAACCGACTACGTTGAGGCCGAAGTGCTTGGAGAAGTTGGTCCAGGAATTGTGGTAGGTGACGACCTGGCGGCCGCGGAAGAGCTTCATCTGTTCGTCCCAGTTTTTCTCGGCAGCGGTGAGGCGCTTGTCGAAGTCGGCGAAGCGCTGCTGGAAGTAGCCGCTGTCCGGCGGGTCGAGCTCGCCGAGCTTAGCGGCGATGCCCTTGGCGACGCGGCGGCCGTTGTCGGGATCGAGCCAGTAGTGCGGGTTCCCGAGGGGATGGACATCGCCCATGGCGCGCGTAATCTGGCCGGTCGGCTTTTCCAGGATCTCGGCAAACTGCGAAGCGTCAAGGTAGCCGGGCGCGCCGACTTGGACGCGGGCATTGCCGCATTGCGTGATGAGCGGCGGAAGCCACCCGATTTCCAATTCCAGCCCGACGCTGATGAGCAGGTCGGCTTGGCGCAGTTTGAGCAGGAAGCTGGGCTTGGCCTCGACGAAGTGCGGATCCTGATAGCCCTTGGCGATGGATTCGACGCTGATGCGGTCACCGCCGACTTCCTGCGCCAACGCGGCGAGATCGGTGGTCGAGGTGACTACGTTGAGTTTCTTGGCGGACGCAAGCGGCACGGCCAGCAAGGCCAGCACCAGGAGCGCGATCATCGTTCTAACAACCTTCACACATTCCTCCTAGAAAGGATGCGCGCCGTGCGCACCCAGGGAAAACTGCAATTGCATTAGAAACTCGTGCGCGTCGAAGTGCTCGGCGTAGCGGGTCAGCCGGTACTGGCCGCGAAGCTGGCTGAACTCGCTGGGCCAGTAGGTGAGCACGAGGGAGGCGCCGCTGTCGGTGAGCGCATCGTCGCGCGAGCGGTCAGAGCGGTCGTAACGCGCGCCGGCAAACCAGCGGCGGCCCAACTGATAATCGCCCGAGGTATAGAAACCGAAGGAGCGCTGCAGGCGCGGCAATTGCTGGCGCTGGCTCCAGATGAACTCGCCGCGCCCGACGAAGGAGTGGTAAATCGAGCGGCGCAGCGGCTTCCAGCGCAGAGTGGCGTCAACGCCGTAAAGCTGGGTCAGGAAGCGGCTGCCGAGGTCGTTGTGCCCGCGCGCGTAAGACGCGCCGATATCGAGATTGGTGGACTCAGTCAGGTCGCGATAGCCGCGCAGGTGAGCGATGGCGCTGACGTCACTGCGTTGCGACGAGCTGAAGACGTCGGCGGAGTCGCCGCGAAAGACCTGCCCGGTGGCTTCGAGGAACAGGCCTTTGGGCGCGGGCAGAATGCGGGTGACTGACAGGCCGGCGTCGTCGATGCCGTCTTCTCCGCCGACCAGGCTATTGGTGACCAGCGGGCGGTCGGCCCAGGGCAGCACGTGGTTGTGCAGTGTGTTCACCTTGCCGAAGGCGGCGCGCATCTTGCCGCCGCGCACGACGAAGCCGGCGGGCAGCGCGGTGAGAGTGATGTAGCCCTCTTCCAGGTTCACACCTTCTTCGCCGAAGGAGAGGAAGAAGTCACCGCGCGCGTAGGGATCGATGATCGCCTGCAGGCCGACCTCGGATTCGTGCATCTGGAAGGCGGGCGTCGGAAGCATGGGATTGTGCCCCATGGAGCCGAGGAAATCGCCGATGACGCTGATGTCGGGATTGAGCGCCTTGGCAGCGGCCGAGGCTCCGCCGTACACCGGCAACGCGCCGGCCTGCCCGGCAGCGCTGGCGACAGGGGCAGCGGCAACTTCCGGGGTGGCGGGCGCAGGGGCCGCCGGCTGCTGCTGAGCCTTAAGCATCCGTACCTGGCCTTCGAGGGCGATGATGCGCTCCTCGAGCGCCTTGATGCGGTCGTCCTGGCTCTGCTGGGCGCGAGCCGCCGGCGCAATCGCTACGAGAATGAAGATCAGAAACGCAACGCCCCAATGGCGGTATGGCATGGGGAACCTCCAGCTTGCAATCGGAATGGCCGCCGATTTCCGCGAAATCGGACACGCCCCGGTTAGGTCAATACCGGGATGGAAAAGGCCGAGGAGACTTAAGCCTGAGGCGGAGGTCGAGTGTACAGGGGAAAGGTCGCCGCGGATTCGTAGGAGCGGGCCTGTTCCGGGGGCAACGGCGCGGCGCAGGTGAAGCGCGGAAGGGGCGCCACGGGGCCGGCGCTGATCGTCACAGGAAGATGTGCGGCGAGACACAGGAGGCAGTGATGCGGCGTCAGCGGCGCGCTTTCCAGGGGGCCAACCGAGCGGTGGATGTGAATGGCGTCATAGGACGTAAGGCACATGAGCAACAGGCACAGTACCGCGGCGAAACTGACCCGGCGCGGCTCGGCGCGCGACATTAGCGTCGTCGGATATTGTGCGATGCTCACCGGCAGCATTGTAAACCCCCGCATCCGGCAGAAGTTCTGAGCTGGAAGAACGCTCATTTAAAGATGCGTGAGGGCGGCGGAAAGCTGCCAAGCCAGCGGTCAGTGGCCGGCCATGCGCTGCGCTGCCGGGCATGGAGCCGTTGTCCAGACGGGCAAAACGGTTGATCAGCGGCAATGGCGGAGCGGTCGCGCAAATTGTGACCCTGCCTTGAGCGTTGCGTTCGCTGACTTCGATACCATGTTTCCGACGTGCGTGAGCAAGTGGAGCCTCGCGGATGGTGGGACGGCGTTGTCGGGTTGCTGCTTTTTCTGGCGACTGCCATGGTTGTGGTATGGCAGAACTCAAGGCTGGCGGTGTTGTGGGACCTCAGTTACATCCTGGAGAACGCGTACCGAATTTCCCTGGCGCAGGTCCCCTATCGAGATTTTCCGCTTCCCTATCCGCCCTTGACGTTCGTGACGCAAGCGGCGCTGATCAAGTTCACCGGAAGAGCGATCTGGCATCACGTGCTGTACTGCGCCGTGGCCGGCGGAGTCGCGACGGTGCTGAGCCGGCGAATCCTTCTGGGGCTGGTGCGAGGAGCGGTTGCGCGGCCGCGGTTGGTGGCATCGGTGCTGAGCGCGCCGCTGGCGGTGCTGGGGATCTACTGTATTTTCCCGCACCCCTTTTACGACTGCGACTGCACCTTCGCGATCCTTGCGTGCGTACTCTTGCTGCTGCACGTGGAAGAAAGAGCCTTCCCTCCCACGCTGAGTTTCTTCACCGGCATCGCGCTGGTTGTGCCGCCGTTGGTGAAACAAAACACCGGACTGGCGTTCCTCGGCGGCGCCGTACTTGCGATCCTGGCGCTGCTGA
Organism: Terriglobia bacterium; assembly: GCA_020073285.1. Lineage (GTDB taxonomy): Bacteria > Acidobacteriota > Terriglobia > Terriglobales > Acidobacteriaceae > JAIQGF01. Next base: position 51,265 of record JAIQFM010000002.1, read on the forward strand.
TTTTGGACAGGCGACGCGAGCAAGCGGTACGTGGGTACGGCATCATGCTCGGCGGCGTCACCGCGGGGGTGGCGTTGGCAGCGACGGTGATTCACTTCACCGCGGGGCTGAGAAATTATCGGCACTGGACGATGCAGTTCGCGGCCGCGCGGCGCATGCCTTCGCTCAGCGACATGCTGTCGGTGTACCACAATCGGCTTCTACTGTGGTGGCTGCCCGCGTTCGTTGCGGGAGCGCTCTTGCTTTCCCTTCGCCGCGCCAGTCGCTGGTTGGTGATTTTGGGGGCAGTTTTGTTGTCAGTGCCGTTCGTATGGACATCGGCATGCCTGCTGGGCGGAGGTGATTCATCCGACAAGGCGGAGTGCCTGCTATCGCTGTGGCCGTTTCTGCTGATCGTCTCCTTCATAGGTTCGGTGTGGAGCGCGCGAAAGCGAAAAGGCATGCCGCTGATGATGCCCTTCGTTGCGATCGCGACGGTGCACGGGGCATTTCTGTCGCAGCAGGTGTGGGGCTCGACCTATGCCCTGTGGCCGCTGGCTATGATCCTGATCGCCAGCACGCTGACGGCGCTTGCGGGGCGGTGGAAGCGGCGTTCCGCAATCGAGATCGTGGTTTCGCTGCTGATCGCTGTGCCGTTATGTGTTTCCGGGACGCACTACGTGTGGAGCCATGAGCGATTGGACTACGCGAGTGTTTCCGACGGCCAGCCGCAACATTCGACGCTGCCGGCGCTGCGAGGATTAACGGTGCGCGGCGCGTGGCTTCCGCAATTTGATGAGCTGGTTGCTTATGCGAAGGCCGAAATTCCGGCCGAAGACGGACTCCTGATGATCCCCGGCGAAGACCTCTTCTACTATGCGACCGGCAGGGAGCCGCGCTTCCCGGTGCTGATGTTCGACCACACCGTCAACCCGTACAGCCCGGAAGAAATCGCAGAGATGGCGCGCGCGCACAACATACGCTGGCTGGTGGTGAAGCGAGAGCTACAACTGGGAGCCGACCCGGTGGATGACAGGCGCCGGCTGCTTCATTTGCTGCGCAAGGATTTCGCAAAAACGGAGGAACTGGATAATTACGACGTATATCGGCGGGTAGCCACAGCCGACTGAGTTGCGGGCCAAAGACACACGCGGACACCGATTCCGCGCCGCTCAGGCAGGATAGAAGTTGGTCGGGGCGACAGGATTTGAACCTGTGACCCCCTGCGCCCAAGGCAGGTGCGCTACCAGGCTGCGCTACGCCCCGACTCTTCTCGCTTGATGATTATAACCGCGCTGCCCGGCTGTGCGGGGCGGCCGCCCCCACGCAACTCGCTGATCCCACCATGATTGGACCGGCAAGGAATATAATAGTCGCTAGCCATGGCCCCTCCGCAATATGCCCTCGTGGCCTATGTGAAGAGCCCGGTCGGTACCTTCATAGAGAGCCTGCGGCGCGAGTTTCATCCCCAGCAAGCGCATCTGCCCGCACACATCACGATACTTCCACCGCGCATCTTGCAGGGCTCGGAAACAGAGGCGCTGGAGACGCTGGAGCGCATCTGCCGCGAAGTGGAACCGTTCCAAATCGTGCTCGGCGAGGTGGCTACGTTTGTGCCGATCACGCCGACGGTATTCATCCGCGTCGCGCACGCCGCCTACCGCATGCGCGAGCTGCACGACCGGCTCAACGTGAACGCGCTGCAGGCCGAGGAGCAGTGGCCGTACATGCCTCACCTGACGATCTTCCGCATGGACACGGTCGAACAGGCCAGGGCCGCGCTGGACGAGGCGCGCTGCCGGTGGGACGACTACCGGGAAGCGCGGCGCGTGCCGGTGGACCGGCTGACCTTCGTGCGCGAAGCAGGCGCCAACGGCTGGATTGATCTCGCTCCGGTGCCGCTGGGCCGACGGTTGGCGGCGACGCTCTGAGCGTGGCGTCTGCCCCTGCTATAATCGAGTGTTTGCGGTGGGAGTAGCTCAACTGGCAGAGCACCGGACTGTGGCTCCGGACGTTGTGGGTTCGATTCCCATCTCCCACCCCAGCATCCCAATAACTTGCGGGCGGAAGTGGACCGCACACGGTCCAGTTAGATGGGCAGCGCCCTGCGCGCCAGCTTGCTGCAACGTCGCCGGCAGAGCGCCTCTGTAAATGTTCGTGGCCGTGCGAAAGCCGGTGAAGCCCAAACCAGTTCCATCGGTTTCTGACCCGCGCCTCCACCACTCCCCACTTCCACGCCGAACAACCACAGACAGACCTCTGAGGAGACCCGCAGAGGGCAAGTTCGTCGCGCGAAGCGCCATGCAACGCGTTAGGTCTTATTCGGATGCCTTAAAGATGCCCAGGATATAGAAGGAGGAAATCGCAATTGTCAGTGCGCAGGCGGCTCTAAAGAGTTGAATGGGAAGGCCAACTATTGGTTGGATGATAAGTCCTCCCACAACGGCATAAACGCCGAAACTGATGGCGGTAACCAGCAGACCTTTGATCACCTTTGAGTCGACCGCGGCCTTCATTGAGTTAGCAAGACTACAGAGAGCGATACCGCTTAGCAGTGCACCCGAAAAACCGAAACTATGTCGAGCGATAAGGCCGGCCTTTGCAATATCGTTAGTCTTAATAATCAAGAGAACCACGATAAAGACAAGAAACAGGATGCCCGGAATTAACCTGAAGGCGCGCTTGTTTTCATTCCTGTAAGTCAGAAGATCGACCCCGAATTGCAAGAGAACAACAAACGAAATGATCAAGAAAATCTGTGAAAGATACTTCAATATCTCGATCTCGCCGTTGCCGGTGATCTTTACAATAAATCTTATCCAGTCTATTAACTCCGTTGTGCCGTGCGTGAGACCGAAGAGAGCAAGCGCATAGTAGGTAGTAACGAGAGTGATGGCGCTTGCATTCCTTATCCCATGAAATACTACGTAAGACATCACCAAGAAACTGGCTCCGTAGATGAAAAATATATAAAACAGAGGTTGGCTGAATACCATGTTCATGCAATCCTCCTCGTTAAGGGAAGTGAACCTTCAATATCCTGTATAACTCGGAGTGAACCGTTTCGACTTCTTCCTTGGTAACAAATAGGGAGACGGCGTTGATGATATTCCGAATTAGGATACCGCAGTCGTCCGCGGATAGAGCATCGCTATCCTTATTTAGCTTTGTTAGCTGATTTTTTAGGATAGACTGGCCGACAATTCGGCCTATGGCTTTCCCCATAACGACTTCGAGTTGTGTGATGAAGTTCCTTCCTGCTGACCGCACAAACGGCCTCCCTTCTCCGGGTGCACAGCGAGGAAGTAATAGGCGGCGCGCTGGGCGAGGAGAGACTACGCGGCTGAGTACGATACCAGACGCGGCACTCCGGCACAAATTGACGGGAGATAACCCAATCGTACCCCGCAGCACTATCGGTTGCTTCGGGTGTGAGGTTCAGCGGATCGCTCCCCCAGCAAGCCCATCCAATCTCTGCCCGTCGATGGTGAAAGGATTGGCGCCAAGCATTGCTCGCCAGTCCAAATTGAGCTGAGTGATGCGTCTCGCCCCCCGTTACCGTTGTGTTTCAAAATGAGCTTTTCTATTGCCCTGTTCGGTCCAACGTGGTAAATAGCGCCCCTCGATACTTCATCGGACGACGAACGAGTCGGAAAGCGTTTATGACCGTGTTGAGCGCGCTATCGATGCGCAAGAAGCTGCTTCTGGCCCCGGCGCTAGCTGCCGTGCTGATGGTCGTCTCGGCAGTTGCGGGCTACATCGGCATTAAGTCCCAACATGCGTCGCTGCAGTCGATTTACCAGGAGCGAATTCCGGCCATGAGGACCGCGGCGGTTGCCGACCGGAACCTGGCCGGCGTCCAGGCAAGCACCTACAAGCTGCTCGCGATGATGGACGCCAATTTCCCGGCGGACAAGGTTGACGCTGCGACCAAAACCATAAGGGCCGACCTGGACACGCTGCAGACTGATCTGCAGACGGCGGCACACGCGCCGGGCAGGGAGGCGCGGGAAACAGCCAAATTCGAAGATGCGGCCAAGGGCGTGGCTCAGTACCAGAAGATCATCAACGACGTAATCGATGTCGCCGGGGTTCAAGTCTCGATGGCGACGGCATTCATGTCCAAGGCGCAGGCCAAGTACGACGAATTGGCAGTGCAGTTGAAGGACTTGCGCGACCTTGAAGATGAAGACGCGGAGAGCGCCTATCGCGGGGCCGAGGCCGGGGCCGGTCGGGCAACCGCCGGCGTTCTGGTGGCCCTACTTCTCTCGGTCGTGCTTTCGACCGCCCTGGCACTCTATGTCGCTTCCAAGATTGTCCAGTCAATAAATGCGATCCGGAAGCTGACGGGCAAGCTGAGCGAAGGCGATCTTGGCCAGGGTATGGCCACCCCGGGCCCGAAAGAAGCCGGCGGAGCGGGACTCGACGGTTCGAGTGTGGCGCAATACGGCATCGACATGGATCGCAAAGACGAGATCGGCGACTTGGCCAGATCGGTTTCAACCCTGGTGCAATACCTGAAGGAAATGGCGGCCGTTTCGGAAGCGATTGCCGGTGGCGACCTGTCCGGGAAAGTCGAACCGCGTTCCGAGCGCGACACCTTGGGCCATGCCTTTGCTCGCATGACCGATGGGCTGCGCGTGTTGGTGCGCAGCGTGCGAGACAACGCGGCGGAAGTGACCGGCGCTTCCAGCCAGGTCGCTGCCGCGTCGGAAGATTCGGCCCGGGTTAGCGGGCAAGCATCGGCGGCCATCGACGAGGTAACTGCCACGATGCAGGAAATGAACGTCGTTCTGCAGAGCGTGGTGAGGAACACGCAGGTGCAGACCTCCAGTATCGGCGATACTTCGGCTGCGATCGACCAGATGATCGCCTCCATCCAGCATGTTGCGGATACCTCGAAACAGCTTCTCGACATTGCCGAGCGTTCGCGGCAGGAAGCGCAGACTGGCATTGTCAGCATGGGCAAGGCGACGGATGGGCTTAACCGTATCAACACCTCCATCCGATCCGCCGCGGAAATCATCGATTCGCTCGGCAATCGGACCAGCGATATTGGAAAAATCATCGGGGTTATAGACGATTTGGCTGAGCAGACGAATCTGCTGGCCCTGAACGCGGCGATCGAGGCGGCCCGCGCCGGGGAACACGGCCTTGGGTTCGCCGTGGTCGCCGACGAGGTGCGAAAACTGGCCGAGAAATCGGCCCAGTCCACCAAGGAAGTTTCCGAGCTGATTCGGAGCATCCAGACGGAAGCGCAACAGGCTGTCGACAAGATGGAAAAGAGCACGATCATTGTCGACCAGGGCCTGACTCTTGGCGCGGACCTGAACTCCGCGCTCGCGAAAATATCCAGCGTCGTTACCGAGGTGAACAGATTTGTCCAGGAGATCGGGGCAGCGACCAGGGAGCAGGCGCATGGTTCGGAGCAGATCGCCAGGGCCACGACGCGGCTGAACGAGATCGCGCACGAAATCAATTCGTCGATCGAGGAGCAGGCTTCCGGGACGCAGGCGGTAATGAAGGCGATGGACAGTATGCGGGAAATGGTGCAGCGCTCGACCTCAAGTTCCACCGAACTGGCGGCCTCGGCCGAGCAAATGTCGAGGATGTCGCAGCGTCTGCTTGAGGTCATGCAACGCTTCAAACTGGAAGCGCAGGGAGCGTCGGAGCGTGAACAGCGCCGCCCCGCTTTCGCCTCGGCCGCTCACCGCTCGTGACAGGCGCAGACGCACCCCCGGTTGCTGCGCGGGCGCTGCAAATGGACAAAGTAGTGTTGTGTGCATAGGAGACGAGCATGAAGCAGTTACTCAGATTGTCTATCGTTCTGATGTTTATCGTCGCAGTCGCGGTGACAGCATTCGGTCAGAAACGCGGCACTGAGACCGAGGCGAAGCAGATGGTCCAGGATGCGCTGGCGCACATCAAGGATGTCGGACCCGAGAAGGCGTTTCAGGACTTCAGCACTCCCGGTGGAAAGTGGCATGTCAAGGACATTTACCTGTTTTGCTACAACTTGGACGGCACCAATGTGTGCCATGGCGCGAACAAGGCGCTCATCGGCAAAAACCTGATCGACATGAAAACCGCCGACGGTCAATTGCTCATCAAGAATTTCGTCATCCTGGTGACGACGAAGGGCAGTGGCTGGGTGGACTATCAATGGCCGCATCCGGAGACCAAAAAGACCGAAGCCAAGCGGGCATTTGTGGCCAGGATTCCAGGCTACGATGGCCTTATCGGCGCAGGGGCTTATCCGCAGTGACCGCCACTTCTTGGTGACGCCGCAGAGAATCGCCGGGCACTCCGTTCCTGCGGGTCAGCGACAAGGTGGAGATCACGGTGCACGTCGTGGGGCGCCTCACGCCCGCGGCCACCGCAGCAGGCGCGCGGTCGGACGCCTCAATCCACCAGGTTCGATTGCCTCACCTTCTTGCTTCAGCAGTCGTTGGGGCAGGCAACCTGCTCCTCCGATGCCCGCAGCCTCGAGCTCACGGACGCGCGAGGTGCTACGCAGGGCATTTGCCGTTGATATCCTTGTAACGATAACCTTGCTCTTCGCATTTATTCGCGTTGATATCAAGCCGAGTTGTGGGGAAGGAGTGCCATAGTCTATGGGTAAGAGAATCCTGGTAGTGGGCGGTGTTGCCGGTGGGGCTTCCTGCGCGGCACGGGCACGGCGACTCTGCGAAGAGGCCGAGATCGTCATCTTCGATCGCGGACCGTATGTGTCGTTTGCCAATTGCGGCTTGCCATACTTCGTCGGCGATGTCATTCAAGACGAGAAGAAACTCCTGGTCGCTTCGGCGGAGCTGTTCAAGACGCGTTTCCGGATCGAGGTGCGCACCGAGAACGAGGTTATGGCGATTGATCGCGATCGGTGCGAGATCGTCGTGAAGCGCCTCGCTAGCGGCGAGGTTTACCGTGAAAAGTATGACGCGCTGGTGCTTTCACCGGGGGCAGCACCGATTCGCCCGGTTCTCCCCGGAATTGATCTGCCCGGCATATTCGTGCTGAGGACAATTCCCGATAGCCGCCGAATCCGGTCCTGGATCGAGGGGCGGAAGATCGAACGCGCCGTGGTCGTGGGTGGAGGCTTGGTCGGGCTGGAAATGTCGGAGAACCTGGCGAGCCGCGGCATCCAAGTGACGGTCATCGAAATGCTGGATCAGGTTTTGCCGCCACTCGATCCGGAAATGGCAGAACCGGTTCAGCAGCACCTGCTGCGGCACGGCGTGTCGCTTCACCTGCGGGACGCAGTCGCCGGGTTCTCCCAAAAAGACGGCGGCAGCTTGGAGGTGGAGACGCGGTCGGGATCAAAATTCCCGGCGGACCTGGTCATCCTCTCCATCGGCGTACGACCGGAAACCAAGCTGGCAAAGGAAGCTGGCCTGGAAATTGGAGGACGCGGCGGCATTCGAGTAGATGACGCCATGCGTACCAGCGACCCTCGCATCTGGGCGGTGGGAGATGCGGTGGAGACACGGGACGTGATTACCGGCGAGTGGAATGTGGTTCCCCTCGCGGGACCGGCGAACCGCCAGGGCCGCGTGGCCGCCGACTCGATTTGCGGGCGGCCGGCGCACTTTCGCGGGGTGCAGTCCACGGCAGTGTGCGGCCTGTTCGGTCTGACGATCGCAACCACCGGCGCGAACGAGAAAACCCTGCGACGGGTGGGCCTGCGGTACGAGCGTATCTACCTGCATCCCGGGCATCACGTCGGCTACTATCCCGGCGCCAAGCCCATCCACATGAAAGTGCTGTTTTCGGCTGAGGACGGGCGCGTTCTCGGGGCGCAGGCGGTGGGCCAGGAAGGCGCGGAAAAGCGCATCGATGTGATTGCGATGGCCATCCAGAAACATGCCACGGTTTTCGATCTCGAGGAAGCCGAACTGTGCTATGCCCCGCAATTCGGCGCGGCCACGGACCCGGTCAACATGGCCGGCATGCTCGCCGCCAACGTGCTGCGGGGAGACGGTCCGGTGGCGCGTTGGGAAGCGCTCCCAGAAACCGACGCGATGGTGCTCGACGTCAGGGAGCCAGCCGAATTCGCGGC
>JAIQFM010000142.1 GCA_020073285.1 Terriglobia bacterium
CAACACTTCGCGGCCCTCATCGAGGGAGCGCTGAGCCGCTTCCAGCAGGCGGACGACGCGATAGCCGGCCTGGCCGTCAGTCAACGGAGTGCGATCCCCGAGAATTGACGTGATGAACTCGCGGGCCATCAGGCGTAGCGCCTCGCCGGTATCCAGGTTCGGAACCAGCATGTCCCCGTTGCGATAGCCGGTGAACATGCGCGTCCGCTCCTCGGCATCTTGGGTGAAGGTAACGCCTTTATCGTAGACTTTAAGCTTGTCGCTCGATTCCATGTCGTCGTAAACCAACATGCGCTTGCTGCCTCCGACCAGGGTGCGGCGCACCTTTACCGGGGAGAGCCAGTTCACGTGGAAATGCGCGATCAGGTTGGAGTGGGAATTGAACTTGACGGTCACATAAGCGATGTTGGCGTGGGGGCAGTTGAGATGCGCGACTCCGACTGCGGAAACCGAGACGGGCTCTGGTTTGCAGAGGTAGTCCATGATGGACAAGTCGTGCGGTGCCAGATCCCAAATCACGTTGGCGTCGCTTTGCACCAAGCCCAGGTTGATACGGACGGAGTCGAAATAAAGAAGATCCCCGAGTTCGCCCGAATCCACCATCTGCTTCATCCGGCGTACCGCGCTGGTGTAAAGGAAAGTGTGGTCTACCATCAGCTTCAGGTTCTTCCGGTCGGCGAGCTCGATTAACTCGGTGGCTTCAGCCGTTGTGGTCGTCATCGGCTTCTCGATCAACACATGCTTGCCGGCCAGCAACGCCCGCTTCGCGAAAGGGAAATGCGTGGAAACCGGCGTGGCCAAGACCACCGCATCCACCTTGGGGTTGTTCAGAACGGCGTCGTAGCTGGTCTCCGCTTCGACGGTGGGATACCGTTTCTGGATACGGCTCAGCGCCGGGACGTGTGCATCGCACGCGATGACAACTTGCGCCTCGTCCACTTCCCAGAAATTGCGGATAAGGTTCTGACCCCAGTAGCCACACCCAACTTGCGCCACCCTGATTCGATCCATCTGAATTCCACCTTTCTGCACTTGCTATGCTTCATAGTGCAAGTCAGGGGCCAGAACTCCGATGGGGGTTACTTTCGGGTTAGTCAGCTAAATGGATGCAGTGAAAGAGTTTACCAGTCCGGGGCTGAGCTCCGCAGGTGCTTTCGGCGGCTGCGGAAGGGAAAAGGCTTGGACCATGTGAAAAAGTTTTCACACACCACTTGCAGGTTAATCAGACCTGTTATGCCGGCTCGACCGCAATCCCTTCCAGCGTCACAGACACCGAGCGCTGAATGGCGTTGACGGAAACCACCAGCCGGCGTCCACACTCAGCCAAGATGCCTTCGACACCGTCCAGTGCGCCGCCGCGCACACGCACGCGCTGCCCAATTCTTAGGAAGCTAGTCTGATAAACCGCGGTCTTGCTGCCAAGAATCGCTCGGATGCCGTCGATCTCCGCATCGGAAATCGGCGCGCCATGGCCGGCAGAGCCGACGAAGTGCAATACCCCGCCGACCATCAGGACCGAGACTTTGTTTTCTGGGGTGGGCGCAAGGCGAACAAAAACATATCCCGGAAAAAGAGGCATTTCGACGGTCTTGCGCCGATCGCTCCAGCGGTGCACCTCGGAGACCAGCGGCAGAAAAGCCATCACCGACCTTATCGCCAATTCCTCGGCGACTTTTTTTTCGTGGCGCGGCCGAGTCATTACCGCATACCACTGTCCTTCATCCAGCCGAAGCTGAAGCGCTTGCCCTTCCCGGACCGCTTTGGCTGAATTCCACATGGCTTCGCCCTCTAAGTCACATCTGCTGTGACCCCAAAAAATCAACTAATCACGAAACGCCGGTGGTTCGGCGGCGCTAATGCCTTGTCCTGCCTGCCGTTCCTTCGGGTCACTATCGCATCAGGCCCCAGCCAATACAACGTTACGAACGTCACGGGCGCCCGCTAACGAGCCGCTCATTCGTCTGAGAGAGCCAACCGACGATGTGGCAGTCCCAGAACATGCACGGGTGACGGGGCCAAGACCCCGACCTTTTGCCTAATCCGGAGCCTTCCCTCCCGGCTGTCCGTACGCTCCGTAGTAGTAGGAAACGTATGTCGATCCAGCCTCCACGCGGTTCAGCACCACGCCGAGCACCGGCATGTTACGAAACTCATGGCGGGCGCGCTGCGCCAAGTCAAACGGCGTTTTGGCGGCCATCACCACCAGCAGGATGCCGTCACAGTAACGGCCAATCAGACTGGCGTCAGCCACCGGGACTGCTGGGGGGGAATCGATCACAATCCACTCGAAGATGTCGCCCAACCGCTTGAGCAGCAACTCCAGCCTGCCGTTGCCGATTAATTCTGCGGGATTCGACATCTGGCGGCCACCCGGAATGAACGCCAGGTTTTCCATGGGGCCGCGCTGCAAGATCGAGAACTCATCCGCGTCGCCGTGCAAGTAATCTGAAATACCTGGCTCGGAGGCCGTGCCAAACGATTCATGCAAGCGCGCGCGCCGAAGATCGCAGTCCAGGATCACAACCCGACGACCGTGCTGACGAGCCAGTGTTTGAGCGAGGTTTGCAGAAACGAACGTCTTCCCTTCCGCTGGTAACGCACTGCACACCAGAATGGTTTTCAGCGGTCGCTTCTCGCGCACGTGATACAGGCGAGAACGCAGGGTGCGGAATTCTTCCGTGCCAACCTGGTCATGGCTGTTGCCGTTCAGGAACAGCATCCCTTTCGCCGGCGTCCAGGCACGCTGCGGGCAGCGGGCGGAAATCAGTTCCCAGCTTAGAGGCTGGGCGGCGTCCGCTCGCACGACGACCGGCGAGGCTGCCGGAGCCACCGGCGGCACGATTTCGGGCAGGGCAGTTTCATGGATCAGAGGCTGCGCCACCGCCGGCGCTGCGGGCACGCCCGCCAACTTCTCCTCTTCCGCTTTCCTTAGCGCTTCGTGAATCCTGCTCATGATTGTTTCGTTTCGTTCTGCATTTCACTGACTTGAACCGGGCGCACTGCCTTGCGACTGGCGGCGAACATTTTCACCGCTTCGAGCATGGTGACGTTTTCACCACCCGGCCGGTTATGCAGGACCGCGCTCGGCGTAACCTCGTCCAGTTCGAATTCCCGCGCAATCTCTTCCACCAGATCTGCGGCCACCGGCCGCTTTTGGTCAACGAAGGCATTGATGAGGGCGTGTTCGCACAGCAGATTCGTTACCCGTGGTATCCCCTGGGCATACTTGAACACCGCCTCGACCGCCTCCGGCGAGAAAATCGGTTGTCCATTCGCACCTGCAAGTCGCAGCCGCTGCGCGATGTACGCATTGGTCTCCGCCGCGGTGAGCGGGTGCGTCCGGCAGCGCAATGTGATTCGTTGCCGAATCTGCCGCAGGTGCGGTTCGCGCAACTTCTGCTCCAACTCGGGCTGTCCGGAAAGGACGATCTGCAGCAGCTTTTCGGTGGAGGTCTCCAGGTTGGTCAGCAGCCGAATTTCCTCCAGCAACTCCTCCGACAGATTCTGGGCTTCGTCAACGATCAGGGCGGCGGTTTCACCCGCGCGGTAGCGTTCGAGCAGCCACTGGTTGAGCCGCATCAGGATGTGACCCTTGTCGTGGGCGTCGCACACAATGCCGAAATCCGCCATCATGAAGTCGAAAAACTCGATCACGTTCAGGCGGGGATTGAAGATAAAAGCCGTGGAGACACTTTGCGTCCGGAGCCACTCCAGCAGCTTGTTGAGCAACGTCGTCTTGCCGGTGCCCACTTCGCCGGTGAGCAGGATGAACCCTTTGCGGGTCTGGATCCCGAAGCTGAGGCAGGCCAGCGCCTCGCGCGCGCCCGGCGTCAGATACAAGAAACGAGGATCCGGATTCACGTTGAACGGGCTTAGCCGCAGGCCGAAAAATTGCTTGTACATATGGCGTTACGCTCCCACACGCTGGCGCGAGCGATCCGGTTTCTTCCCCGGCCGGCGCCAACTTTCGTTTCTGCGGAGGCTTTCGTCCACATCCACCGACGGCATCAGCATCAGGGTCGGTAGTTCCAGATAGACCTGCACATCCTGCTCGGTCCGGATTGCCTTGTCGCGGTATTCCAGCAACACCGCGATCAACAGGCCCAACGCAAGTCCGCCCCCGAACCCGCCCGCCGCAAACAATGGCCGGTTGGGAAACGTCGGCTTCTCCGGCAGGTTGGGGGGATCCAGCACACGAAACTGCTCCCCCTGTTGCCTGCGATCCAAGTCCCTTGCCATCTCCGATTGATTTTTTTTGTTCAGCAGCTGGTTATAGAACTCCAGAGCCGTGGTGTAATCGCGTGTGAGGAGCTTGTGCTTCTCTTCCACCACCGGACTGAGCTGAATCCGTCCTTCGTAGGTCTTGATCTGTCGCTGGAGTTCAGCCTGCGCTGCCTGCCTCTCACGGATCGCCAGATCCATGCCATGCAGCTGCGCGCGCAATTGCTGGATGCCCACCGGCTCAAACGCAGCGCGGGTTTCCGGGCCCGTCTTGGGCTTTGCTTCCGCTGCTTTCGCCTCGGCAGCAAATGCGTCGTCCACCCGCTTCTGCAGCGCAGCAACATCTTTCTTCGCCTTGACCACGTCCGGATGAGTCGCCGTGTACTTCTGCTCCAGAGCCATCAATTGGGCCTGCGCCGTGGCCAGTTGCTGCTGCAGGATTTCAGGAGTAACGCGTGGGCCGTTTTCGTTCCGGCTGGACTGCATTGCTTGCCACGCTTGCACCTGCTGGCTGAGCATCGATTCTGTGTAGGTCTTTTCCTGCTGCAGACGCGTGATCGCCTGTGTCGTTGCATCGAACTGGGTACCCAGGCTCGCCAACATGTTGAAGTTGCCCTGCTCCTGGCCGGGCAGCTGCCCAATGTACTTTTGTTTGAACGCCGCCAGTTGCCGGTCCTGCTCGTCAAGGTTGCGCTTGGCTTCGTCCAGTTGAGTCTTCAGAAAATCGGTCGTTCCCTGTGCGCTTTGTTCGCGCCGCTTCAGGTTCTCCTCCATGAACATCGAGGTGATTTCGCTGCAGACTTGCTGTGCCAGGCGGGCGTTCGGCGCCATAAAGCTGATGTAGAACCCGGGCAGTCCGCCGCGCGCGTCTCCTCCTCCAAAGTCCGCGCGCACCGGTTTAACTTCCACCGCTTTGCGCATCAGCTCGACTTTTTTTTCCATGGAAACATTGGACTCCGGAAAAAGACCGAACCGCTCGATGATGGGCTGCAGCCGGGTGCGGCTGAGGATCTGCTCCTGCATCGTGGCCAGCCGGGCATTGATCATCTCGGTGACCACGGGCGTGACGTAGGAATCCGGAACTTTCTGGTGTTCCACCAGGACCATGGTCTGCGACACATACCGGTTCGGCAGCCTCAGCGAAATGCCGAACGCCAACAGTGGAGCGATGATCGCCGGCACGATTATCCACCACTTGCGCCGCCGCAGAATCGACACGTAATCTTCAAAACTCAGTTCGCGATGTCCTAGCATTGCTGACCTTTGTCTCGCTTTCCTTCCGTGCTACCGCAAAATCCAGGTGCGCGGTGTCCAATTGAATCCGAACCCGAAGACCTGCCTCGACAACCCCGTGCAAATCGTTGCTGCGCAAGCGCCGTCGGAAATCTGCCGCTGAAAGCCGTAATTGAAATAAACGCTCGAACGTTGCCCAAGACTGCGTTGTACCTGGGCCCCGGCGAACCCCGACCTGACTTCGGTGGCACCGACTAACTGCGCGTTACGGGAAAACCCACCGTTAACCCCGACGGACCAACGCCGCGTGACCCTGCGGTCCACACCAACTTGCAGTGAATCCGTGGTCGAGCCGCCGATGATGGCTTGTGATACCCCGTGGTTGTACCCGAGGTTCAAACCGGTTCTCCCTCTCTGGTACTGAAGCGAGGTGGAGAAAATCCCGCCAACGGCCAAATCGCTCGACCCACCGTATTGCGAGATCTGAGGGCCGCCTGAAGCTGACCAGGTAAGGCGTCCGGTGACACGACGGGCATAAGCTAGTTGGATTGAATGACTATTCGTTCCAAGATCCCCAGAGCCGCCGCGGTATACGCCGTACTCGTAAAAAACGCTGACGGTATCCTTCGCCGTCCAGTTACGGTTGTAACCGGTGCGGGCGTTAATCTGGTGAGTATTCTGGAAGTCGACGTCGGGATAGATGAGATTCCCGTAAGTGACGCCGACCGTCCACGAACTCCTTGGACTCAAGCCGTACTGGATTTGCCCCCCGACCGTGTTCGCTAATTGTCGCGACAAGGGGGTGTAGATGCCCTGGTTCGGAGTCAAAGACAGATTCATCGCGGTCAAACCCACCGAACCGGATCCATAGTTGTTCAACCCCAGGCCTGCCCCAAGGCTGCCTTGCGGCGAATAGTTGAGCGCATCCGTAAGCGTGAGCGTCCATCTCCCTGTGCTGAACATCTGAGCAAGGTTGAGTGAGTGGAACGAGGTCTGGTAGGAGCTGTCGTCATACACGACCGCGCCCCCACTATATGTAATGTCGAGCGCCTGGCGGGCGCCGGCCCGGTGCAGGTTTAAACTTCCCCCGAAGGAACTCTCCCCGGTGAAGTTCGACTGCGACCCGAATATGCCGGGGTTGGAATCGAACGCCTGCCCGAAGCGAAAGCTGGGTGTAAACGTGTTTTGCGCCTCGCTCAATGATCCCAGCGTGAGCCCCAGGATTCCGGACAATGGACGAGAGTCCGGCACCGGCTTGGCCTCTGCCGCAGCGTTGCTCTGTCCCTGATAAAGCGGGGCATAAGGCTGGACCGCCTGCGTCTGCGGATCGGCCTTCGGAGCCTCCGTAGAAGCGGGCGGCATCTGTTGCGCCGCGCACATGACGGCCGACAACACACCAGCACCGACAACGCCGGCTATTCGACGATAATTCTTCACAGCTTCGCTCCTACGGGACGACGATCGTGTCGCCCGACTTCAGCACGATGTTCTGCTCGGGCTTGTTGCCCTTGATCACCTGCTTGTACTGAAACGCCAGCTTCACCTGGTTGCCGTTCTCGATTCGCAGGACATAGATTTTGTCAGCCGCGGCGTAGAGCGACAGGCCTCCCGCCGTCGATAAGGCTTGCAGCACTGTCATATCCGGCAGCAGAGGAAACGCGCCCGGGCGCCCCACCTGCCCGAGAATGAAGACCCGGCGGCTGTTGACGGCTCCTACCGTGACCGTTACTCGCGGATCGTCCAGATACTTCTTCAACAAATCCGTAATTTGAGTGGTCAATTGCGTCGGGGTCAGCCCGGCTGCCTGCACGTCGCCGAGCAGTGTCAGGGAAATTTTTCCATCCGGCCGGACAGGTACGTCCCCCGACATCTCCGGTTCTTTCCAGATATTGATTTTCAACATATCTTCCGGACCGATTACGTATCATGCGTTCGCGGCTGCGGCATTTGACGTCGTCTGCTGGGCCGCCGCCGGCGCGCTCTTTTCTTCGTTCTTCTTCTTCTCTGAACTTGCGAATAGACTCGGCGCCAGTACAAGCACCGCCACGATCGCCACCATGACAGTTCGTTTCCTCATTCGTTTTCTCCCTGAGTCAATGACTTGGTGCAGTCGTCCACTCCTATCTGTTTGAGCTTGTAAAGAAGCGCCTTGTAGCTGATGCGCAGCTCCTCGGCCGCTCGCTTCCGGTTCCAGCGGGTGCGCGAAAGCACGCGCAGAATAAGCTCGCGCTCCGCTTGCCGGGACGCAGCCCGCGAAGCTTCTTTCAACGAAGTGCCTTCTTCGAGCTGGTTCGCGGTGCTATTCATGGAACTGGAGCGAAGCGCCTTCATGGCAATGCGGTCATCGCCAATCGCGGCTATGGTCTTGAGTGCCGCTTCCAGTTCAGTCACGTTCCCAGGCCACGAGTATTCAGCCAGGAAGCGCCGCGTGCTGTCGCCGAGCACCGGTTCAGGCCGTCCGAATAATGCCGAGTACTTACGGAGGAAAAAGTCGGCCAACGCGGGCACGTCTTCGCGGCGATGTCGCAGCGGCGGAACCCGTAAACACACCCCAGCGAGGCGGTAGTACAGATCCTCGCGAAAACGTCCGGCGCGAATCTCCTCCTCTAGGTTGCAGTGCGTGGATGCCACCAGCCTCGGGCCTGCCGTCGCCGACGTTTCCAGTTGCAACAAAAGGCTCAACAACACCGGCTGGCATGGATTCGGTAATTCCGCGATTTCGGTGAACAACAACGTCCCTGCTGCTCCGCGCCCGTTGCCGCCGCCGAGAACGGCTGGCAGCGCCTTAGCGTCCAAGGTTAGACAAGTCAACTCCTCGAGGCCCTCTTGCTTTCGCCGAGACAATTCATGTAAGCGATAGGCAAGCATCCGCTTACCTGAACCGCGCTCTCCCACGATCAACACCGGCATTTGGCTGGAGGCCACGTTCGAAATTGCTTGCTCGATGGCCAGCATGGCCGGGCTAACCGATGGCAAGAAATCAAGATGTCGCCGCTTGCCCCCATTGCCTGCAGGTCGTACGTCGGATAAGGCGTTTTGCATGCACACTCCCGAAGTAGCAAGACAGGGGACCGAAAATGAAGAGTTAGCCAGCAGATATCTCTGCACGACGGTCGCCACACGCACATCCCGCCAAGATTTAAGAAAATAGCTTTGTTTTTAGTAGGTTAGGGTGATATCAGTCAGATGTTTGCGCGCCGACTGTGGCATCTCAGTCTTGGTCGCAGGGAAAACTATTTCCCTTTTTGTCGCACTGAATTGGCAATAAAGAGGGGAAAAAAATGAAAACACAACGTGTATCTCATTGACCAGTAAGGTGCGTCTCAGTTTGGTGACGGTCGAGAATCACCTTGAAACATAGAGTGGAAAGTCTTTTCCCTCTTGATGCCCTCGTTTTTTCCCTCTAAGGCTGCCTACAAACTGCCGGATTCGATCAGTCGTGGGGAATAATACCTCTTTAATTCGCCCATGCGTGGAGCTGCCTCGGAGGTGTACTGAGCGGGTAAGATTACACTGGTAACTGGCTGGAATCGTCAACTTAAGTTTAAATACACGCTACCAGGAATTACTTTTCGGCATTTCGTACCGGCGTCTCGGCGTTCGCCGGCAAGTCGAGGAACGGACAACGCAATGAAACGCTCCGCTATAGGCCTGCTGCTGGTCAGCATCGTTTGTGCGCTCTTCTTAGCGTGCTCTCGCGATCCTAATGTCCGCAAACAGAAATACTTGGAGAGCGGAAAGCGTTATTACGAGAAGGCGAAATACCAGGAAGCCGTGATTCAATTTGCCAATGCGGTCCAGGTGGACCCAACGTTTGCTGCAGCTCACTATGAGTTGGCGCAAACCTATCTGAAGCTTGGCTCTTACAGTGCGGCTTACAACGAGCTGGTGCGCACCGTCGATTTGCAGCCGGACAACGCCAAAGCGCAGATCGATCTCGGCAACCTGCTGCTCGCCGGCCGGCGTGTGGATGAGGCGGAAAAACGAGCCCAGATTGTCCTTGCGATGCATCCCGACAATGCCGACGCGCACGCCCTGTTGGCCAACACGAAAGCCGCACGGGGCCAAAATGATGTGGCCTTGCAGGAGATCCGCAAAGCCATCGAGTTGAGCCCGCAGCACCCGCAGTTCCAGACTAATCTCGGTATGTTCCTGCAAAATGCAAAGCAGTATGCCGAAGCCGAGGCTGCGTACAAGAGGGCCGTCGAGCTCGATCCCAAGTCGTCCAGTATGTTGGTAACGCTCGCCTCGTTTTACGCCTCGCAACAGCGTTGGACCGACGGCGAGCAGACTTTAGAAAAGGCAGTGCAGATTGATCCCCGCTCGCCACAGCCCAGAGTTGCGTTAGCGCGCTTGTACATGATGCAGCAGAAGAAGGACCGCGCCGAGCAGGTGCTGGCTGAGGCCAAGAAGGCGTTACCCGACAAACCAGAAGGCTATCGCCTGCTGGGAGATTTTTATCTTTCGACCGGTCAGACGGAGAGGGCTCTGTCCGAATATGCGTCCTTGTTGCAGGAGCACAAGAACGATCTCGCCTTGAAGAAGGTCTACATCTCGGTGCTCCTGCAGGAAAATCGAATCGACGAAGCGAGCCGTCTGACTGACGAGATTTTGAAAAGCAATTCGAAGGACGTCGAAGCGCTCATCGCAAAGGGTCGAATCTTAATTGTCCGGCGCAAGGGCAGCGATGCAATTCAGCCGCTGGAGAGCGCCATCAAGAGCGAACCAGATAATGCCGCCGCACATTATTTCCTGGCGTTGGCCGCTGACCAGACTGGCGACACAACTCGGCGCGAAAACGAGCTGCGCGAAGCCGTTCGCCTGCAACCGAATTTCACTGAAGCGCAAGCCGCCTTGGGCACGGTAGCCCTGCGCAAGGGCGACTGGGAGACCCTGAGGAGTACCGCCGAGGCTGTGCTCAAGACCCAGCCCAGATCGCCGCAGGGGTACATCATGCGCGCCCTTGCAGAAGCGAGCCGCAAGGATGTGGCGAACGCCGAGGCCGATTTCAAGCGCGCCATCCAGGTCGCACCCGACAATCAGGTCGGCTACCTGCGTCTGGGAGAATTCAAGCTCTCGCAACACCGCTACCAGGAAGCTGACCAACTCCTGGAGCAGGCGTTGGCTCGCGAGCCGAATTCGGCCCAAGCCATGCAGGCTCTCATCGCCAGCGGCGTGACCCAGAAGCTGCCGACCTCCCGGTTGATGGCGCGCCTCAATGCACAAATCGCCAAGGCGCCTAACAACAGCGCGTTCTATGTCCTGCTGGGGGGCTTGGAAGCACAGACCCGCGACTTTCCCAATGCCGTGCAGCATCTTCAGAAGGCTCTTG
>JAIQFM010000003.1 GCA_020073285.1 Terriglobia bacterium
GGATGGCAGTTGGCGGCGTTGACCACCACTTCCTTGGTCACGGGTGCGAAACCCGCCAGTTCGGCGCGAATGACGTACCGGCCATTCGACGGCACAACCAGGAAGTAGGCGCCGTCCACGCCAGTGGAGGTCGCAGCCTTCTTGCCGGTCAAGGAATTGGAAGCCGAGATGGCGACGCCGGGCAGCGGAAACGCGCCGGCAGCCGCCTTGCCCGCCACGTCGCAGGATGCCGGCGCTTGCGCGAACGCGTACGACGCCGCGGCCAACAACAGCACCAAGGCCGCAAGCTGACCGCGTCTGGAAAATGTCGGAAGCACTGGGACAAACTTCATCGGCAGAATGTAGACAAGTGTACTAACACGAAGGTAAGCGATTCGGCTGCGTTCAGCATGTAAGAAGAACGTAAAATTTTGTCAATGTAATTGGAACTGGTTTCGAAAATCAATTTCATGATCTGAGGACGGAATCCCTCAGCGGCTAAAGCCGTCAAAATTGGGGCTTGTTACGGCGCGGCTGAAGCCGCACCCCTTCAAGGATGCATTCTTGAAACGGGTCTACTTGGCCGGTGGCGCTTGCTTGCGTTCTCCGCCCATCATTATGCGCATGTCGCCCACGTTGAATGTCGTCGGCACAAACACGCCCGCCGAATTCAACTGCCCGCGCCCGAATACCCGATCGCCCACCTTGATGTCGGGCAGCGTGATGCTGTCGCGCCCTTTGTGAAATGAAGTGCTCTCGTCCACCTCGATGGTCTGCGTCTGTCCCTCCGGGCGCGCGATCGTGAGCTTGGTGCCATCAATCGCCTTCACCTCGCCGGCGATGAACTGCTTGCCCATGCCCTCGCGCAGCGCCTGCATGTTGCCCTGGCCCATGCCCTGCCGTGACCCAACGAAGCGCGCCGTCCACGTGTCCTCGCCCGCCGGTTCGCCGCCGACCATCACCATGTCGCCGGGCTTGAAGTCCGCCAGCTTGGCCGGCTGCCGATCCTTGCTGAAACGCGTATCGGAGGTGATTTTCACCGTCACCGTTTTGCCCTCCATGGTTTTCACCGTGAACCCGTCGGGCTTGATCTCTCCGATGGTGCCGGCCACGCCCTGGCGCAGGCCGCGGCCCTCACGCCGCTGCTGAGCTCCCGGACTAGCGGGCTTGTCGTTGCTGGCAGGTTGATCGCTGGTTTGCGCGACGCACCAGAGCGGCCCGATGAGCAGCAGGAGCACGGCGAATCTGCATTTCATGAGAACCTCTTGTTACCGGCGGGTCTCCGACCAGCATTCCGACGACCGACAACCGATCACCCTGTATGTAGACTCTCGCCCCTGTAAAAAGTTGTTACGGCGGGGGCAAAATACTGCGCTCGCGTGCAGCGCTGCTGTATTCTTTCCGGTCATTTCATCATGATTCGCCGGACCCTGGTCGTCCTCACCGTCGCGCTTGTATGGTCTGCCATCGTGCCGGTGCTCGCCGGCGCGCAATTGGCCGGCAACACTGAAAACTACAAAATCCGCGTGCGCCGCATCAACGGCGCCCACATCAAGATTGACGGCAAGCTGGACGAGCCTATCTGGGCGACCATTGACCCGATCACCAACTTTACCCAAACGCAGCCCAAGGAAGGCGCGCCGGTGAGCCGGCACACCGAGGCACGCATTTTTTACGACGACAACAACATCTACTTCGGTTTCCGCTTCGAGGACGATCCCGACAAGATCAACTACCACTTCGTCGCCCGCGACGTCTCCAGCGGCTCCGACAGCGCCGACATCCTGCTCGACACCTTCCACGACCGCCGCACCGGCTATTTCTTCAGCATCACTGCCGCCGGCGTGCAGTTTGACGGCACCTTCGACGAATCGCGCGGCGGCCAGGGCTTCGGCACCATCGACCTGACCTGGGACGGCATCTGGTACAGCGCGGTCTCGCGCGAATCCTGGGGATGGTCGGCGGAAGTGATGATCCCCTTCAAATCCATCCGCATCTCGCAGGCATCCTCGCAGGAGTGGGGCATCAACCTGGGGCGCGAGCGGCTGCGCGATAACGAGTTCGCCTTCTGGGTGCCGGTGCCGCGCTTCGAAGGGTTCATGAAGCCGTCGCGCGCCGGCGTGCTTACGGGATTGGAAGATATTCACGTCGGACGCAATCTCGAACTCGTGCCTTTCGCCGCCGGCGCCGAACGCAGCGACGGGCGCCAGCCCCAGCTTAACAAGTTCACGTTCAACGGCGGCCTTAACGCGCGTTACGGCCTTCGGCAGAACCTGACCGCCAACCTCACCATCAATCCCGATTTCGGCGAAACCGAGGCCGACCAGTTCACCTCCGAGGTCTCGCGCTTCGAGATCTTCTTTCCCGAGAAGCGCCAGTTCTTCACCGAGGGCGCCAACTACTTCCAGACGCCGCTGCAACTGTTCTTCTCGCGGCGCATCGGCGCGCCCATGCCCGACGGCGAACCGCAGCGCATTCTCGAAGGCGGCAAGATCACCGGCAAGTCGGGCGCCTGGACCATCGGCGCGCTGGAGGCGCTCACCCAGACCCAGGATTACGTTGATCCCGCCGCCCAGACGCTGCAGCAAGCGCCGGGCGCATTTTACGGCGTGCTGCGTATGCAGCACGACCTGTTTCAGAAATCCGCTTTCGGCTTCATGACGGTGAACCGCCGCCAGCAGCCGGGCAGCGTCGGCCAGAGCGAGAGCACCCACGCGGTGGACCTCAGCATCCTCTCCGGCCCGCATATCCGCTGGGTGTCGCAGGCGATGGTCAACACCAACGACGCCCATCCCGGCGTGGACGCGCAACACCTGGGATGGACCTCGGAGTTCATCTACGATTCCGACCGCTTCACCTACGATGCGGGCGGCAAGTTCCTGGGCAACAAAGTTGACCTCAGCCATACTGGCTTCGAACCCGAGGTGGACCGCTGGATCGGCTGGACCTCGACCACCTGGAAGCCGTTCATCAATCGCTACGGCGTTCGCCAGCTTTTCTTCAACCTCAATTACGACCAGGCCAACGGCACTCATGGCGAACTGGAGGATTCCAACGCCTATTTCGATTTCACCGCGCAGTTCAAGAATTTCTGGCAGGCGCGCTTCCGCGGTAATTATGACCGCACCCGGTTCTTCTTCTTCACGCCGGACTTCCAGCGTCTGCCCAACACCCGCGGGTACGAGCAGCCGACCTACATCGTGGAGCTTTCCTCGAACCAGAGTCGCCGCGTGTATTTTGACCTGCTGTTCCAAACGCAGAAGATGGTGCAGTACAACGAAAACTTCTACGGCTCGCTGAAAGGGCTGCAGCTCCAGTCCACGGCGCGCCTGGGCCGCCACCTGCGCTGGGAGCTCAACGCCATCCACATTGACGAGCACCTCTTGGACGGCCGCCACTTCCAGTACCGCCGCTTCTTCATCTCGCGCCTGACCTACCAGTTCACCACCAAGGCGCGCGCCCGGGTGTTCGCGCAGTACGCCAAGGACCGCCACGGCAACGACCTCAGCATCAACTCGCTTTTCGCCTACGATTTCACCGCCCGCAGCGCGCTCTATGTCGGCTACAACCGCCAGCGCCGCTCCCCATTCGCCGTCACCGACCTCGGCAACCAGGTGTTCGTGAAACTCTCCTACTTGTTCGCGTTTTAGGCCAGCAACTGGTGGTTCGCCGTTTGCAGGTAGTTCAAGAGCCGAGCTACCAGCTACCAACAACCACCTACAAATCGCAAATCCCCAATCGCAAGTCACGAATCGCTTGCTATCCTGTGTTTCCCACATGCACCACGCCATCTCAGACGCGCAATTCATCGCTGGATACCTGATCTTCCTCGCCAGCTACCTGGTGTTCGCCATCGGCAAATTTCCTGGCTGGAAGATCGACCGGCCCGGCATGGCGATCATCGGCGCCGTGCTGATGTTCGCCTTCCGCATTCTCGGTCCCGGCGACGCGCTGCGCTACATCAACCTCGCCACCATCGTGCTGCTGTTCTCCATGATGCTCATCGTCGGGAACCTGCACCTGGCGGGCTTCTTCGACCGCGTGGCTGAGTTCGCGGTCGCCCGCATGGGGCGCCGCCATCTGCTGCCGGCCGTCATTTTCACCAGCGGAATCCTATCCGCGTTTTTTGTGAACGACATCATTTGCCTCGTCATGGTGCCGTTCGTGCTGACCGTTACGCGCCGCATGAACGTTCCGCCGGCACGTTACCTGCTCGCGGTCGCGACCGCGTCGAACATCGGCAGCGTGGCCACCATAACCGGCAACCCGCAGAACATTCTCATCGGATCGTTCTCCGGAATTTCCTACCGTTCGTTCCTCGCGCATCTCGGCCCGATCGCCATCGCTGGCCTGCTGCTCGATTGGCTGGTGCTTCACTTTATCGGCGACAGTGAACGCGCAAGCGCCGGCGCAGGCGTTGTGGTGGAAATCACGCACGAGCCCGCTCGCTCGCTCGGCAAACCCGTTCTCGTGACTGCCGGCGTGCTCATCGGCTTCATCGCCGGAGCGCCGCCCGCGCTGGTGGCGGCTGTCGGCGCGGCCATCCTGCTCATCACCCGCTCGTTGGAGCCACGCCTGGTTTACGACGAGGTGGATTGGGGACTGCTGGTGTTTTTCGTCGGGCTGTTCCTCATCGTCGGCGGCGCCGAGCGCGTGGGACTCACAACGTTGCTGCTGGAAGTGACCCAGCGCTGGAATCTGCACAATGCCGGCCTGCTGACCGTGGTCACCGCCGCGTTCTCCAACATCGTGAGCAACGTGCCCGCCGTCATGCTGCTGAAATCCCTTGCCCCAGGATTTCAAAATCCCCACCACGCCTGGCTCGTGCTCGCCATGGCCAGCACGCTGGCCGGCAATCTCACCATCACCGGCTCCATCGCCAACATCATCGTGGTCGAGCGCTCGCGTCCGGCGGTGCACATCGGCTTCTGGGACTATTTCCGGGTGGGATTGCCGATCACCGTAGCGACCCTGCTGTTCGGCTGGCTGTGGCTAAGCTGGCTGCCGTGAGCTAGAATCGCGCGTCCCCGGAGGCCGACCATGCCCAAAGCCATCGCCGCGCGCCGCTCCTCGACCGCCGATTTCGCGGCAACCTTTCGCGAGCTCAAGACCATCCTGGAACCCTACGGCGATAAACTCCGCGCCGCGCACGACAAGCCCAGCTATTACTACCTGGAAACTCACGACAAGCCCTATCGCGGCCGCGCGATCATGTTTGCCGCCGTACGCACCGGCAAGGCTTACGTCAGCTTCCATTTGTTCCCGCTCTACACCTGTCCCCGCATGACGGCGGGCATGTCTCCCGCTTTGAAAAAGCGCATGCAGGGCAAGACCTGCTTTAACTTCACCGCACCCGATCCCACGCTCTTCGCCGAATTGAAGAAACTGACCGCGGAAGGATTCAAGCTGTTCAAGGACATTAAACTCCCGTAGAAAAATCCCGAGGTTGCGGAGCTACTACCGCCGCCAGAGCACGAACTACCAGCTACCAACTCCCAGCTACCTTATATTTGCTACACTCCGCGCATGCGCGCCATGGTGCTCGATCAGCCGCTCCCCGCCGAGCAGAACCCGCTCCAACTGCGCGAGGTTCCCCTGCCCGAGCCGCGCACCGGCGAGATTCGCGTGCGCGTGCGCTGCTGTGGGGTGTGCCGCACCGACCTCCACATCGTCGAGGGCGATCTGAAACTGCCGAGGCTGCCCGTGGTTCCCGGCCACCAGGTTGTGGGAGTGGTGGACGCGACCGGTCCCGAGGTCAAGCTCTTCCGCGAGGGTGATCGCGTTGGCGTTCCCTGGCTGTATTCCACCGATGGAGACTGCCCGTTCTGCCGCCGCGGCCAGGAAAATCTCTGCGACAACGCGCACTTCACTGGCTTCCACGTTGATGGCGGTTATGCCGAGGCGGTAATCGTTCGCCAGGATTTCGCTTACTCCATTCCTCCGCAATTCGACGACGAGCACGCCGCGCCCCTGCTCTGCGCCGGCGTGATCGGCTACCGCTCCTTGAAGCTCAGCAATGTGCGTCCCGGAGAGCGGCTCGGGATGTATGGCTTCGGAGGTTCGGCGCACATCGTGCTGCAAATCGCGCGGCATCTCGGATGCGAAGTGCTGGTGTTCACCCGCGGCGCGGCGCATCGCGAGCTGGCGACCAAGCTAGGCGCCTCCTGGGTTGGGACGGCGCAGGACCAGCCGCCCGCGCCACTGGATTCGGCGATTATCTTTGCTCCCGCCGGCTCGCTGGTTCCCGAGGCCTTGCGCCACCTGCGCAAGGGTGGCACCGTGGCGCTCGCCGGGATCACGATGAGCCAGATACCGGCGATGAATTACGATCTGCTCTACCACGAGCACGTGTTGCGCTCCGCCGCCAACAGCACGCGCGACGATGTCCGCGACTGCCTGCGCCTTGCCGCCGAGGTTCCGGTGAGAACCGAAGTACAGTCGTTCCCGCTCCAGCAGGCCAATCAGGCACTGCAGGATCTAAAGCACAGCCGCATCGGCGGCGCCGGTGTGCTGCGCATTTCTGAAGACTGACGACTCAAGGCTATCTTGGGGTTGGTTTTCCTGAAGCCTGCAGCCTATCTCAGCAGCTCCGCCTTGCGCTGGCGATGGTAGTCGTTCAACTGCCGGTTGGCCTCGATGATCGTGTCCAGCTCGCTGGCAATCTTCTCCAGGTCGGCGCCCGGAACCATGACGTAAAGCTCGTCGTCGTCCAGATCGGTATAGACGCGGTTGCCGACGCACCCGCTGGATGCCGCGATGCCGCCCGACAGCGCCGCCGGAATCGCCATGCACGTCGGTCGCGCGAACAGCGACGGCTGCGTCTTCACGCCGGCGCGCGCAGCCGCTTCCTGTAGCAGCATCAGCTTGCCCGGCTTGCCGACCAGGATGACGACTTCGGGCGCAAACGTCGCGTCGCCGAGTGGCGCATAGGCCATGTACGACGGTGAAGCCGTCAGGCGCGCGATCATGGGCACGTCCTCGGGCCGGATGTAGCCGATCGAGGTCATGAACTGCACGGTCGCGCCCAGTTCCGCTTCGCGCTCCGGCGGTAGCGGGATGTTGTGCGTGTAGCAGCCGATGGCGCAGTTGTAATGGTCGCCGGCCGCGGCGTAGAACGCCCGGCCGTCGGCGGCCATCCGCCAAAAGCTGCAGCCCGCGGGCACGCTGCCGGAAAATTTCGTCATGTCTACGGGCGGTTGTTGCGTGGACATGACCGCCACCGGACGGCGGCTCAGGCCCAGGGTCTGCTTCAAGCGCGATTCCAAGGATGAGTAGCGCGTCATAACCTGAAGCTAGATGTTACGCACTCCGCTCCGGATGCACCAAAAACGCAGGTTGGACAAGCCTTCCCGCTTCCCATACACTGCCGCGCCAACGACTCTATGCGTCTTGTTACCTTTGAAAATCCTCTGCGGCAGCGCCGCGCGGGAGCGATTGCGCGCGGAAATGCTCAGGCGAAAAGCTGGTCCCGACTTCCCCGGAATGGCAGCCTCAGCGTTGACGTTCAGGTCCGTTGCGTGGCCTTGTAGCGTTTTTCGTGCCGCCACGAAGCTTCCAGGCCCTTGATCAGGCGCCACATGGTGGAGTGCAGCGGCGCGCTGACGCCGGCGCGCCCGGCTTCGCGCGCGATCGCGCCGCACAGGTAATCCACCTCCGTCGGCAGTTCGTGGTCCACGTCGAACAGCATGGAGGTGGGATGGTTCGTCTGCGCGCCGATCTTGTTCATCTCCCACGGATCCTCGTGCAGCGGGACGCCGCACCCCGCCGCGACGCGCTTCCCCTCGTCAATCAGATCGTGCAGCAGGCGGCCGAGCGCATCGGGCGAACTCTGGTCGGCAAATTCGGGCGAGTGCGGCAAACGCGTGAGCGCGGAAACCGCATTCACCGAGGCATTAAAGATCAGCTTGGACCACTGCGCGGGGCGCGCGTCTTCCAGCGCCACCGCCTTCAGGCCGCCGGCGACAAACAGGTTGGCCGATTCCTTCACCAGTGAGAAGGGCGTGCCGCGGGGCTCGAATGGGCCCAGCCAGGTGTACTGGTCGAGTTCGAATTCGACGTCGCAATCGCTGTGGCGCGTGCCGCTCATGAAGGTAATGCCGCGGATGAGGTAGCCGCGCGTGAGTTCCGCCAACACTTCTTCGCTGCCGAGGCCGTTCTGCGCCGAGATGACGGCGGCGCGGTCGCAGCGGCGCGCCGCCGGGGCAAACGCCTCGCGCGTGTGCGTGGCCTTGGTGGCCACGATGGCGAGATCGAACTCGGGGAGTTGCTGCGGGTCGCCGGTGGCGCGGACGTGGGCGACGAAGCTGTCGTGGCCGGTGACGCGAATGCCGCGGTCATTGAGGATGCGTGCATGCTCCTCGCGGCGCACCAGCGCCCACACTTCGGCGACGCGCGCCAGGTGCGCGGCGTACAGCGAGCCGATGGCGCCGCAGCCGACGATGAGAATTTTTTTCATCGCGTGATCCGGCAATCGGGTTATCGACTCCGACTGCGCGGCCTACATCGAGTCCTGGCCTGCGCAAGGCGCGCGGATACATGAATGAGCCCCATTCTCATTCTGGCCGCCGAAGCAATCCGCCGAGGCGCACCAATTTATCAGACTTCTTGGCGATGCCACACCAGGTAGCACAGCGAAATGAACGCCAGCCACGGAATGCCGGCCAGCAGCGTCACGCGCATTCCCTCCACCCACCACGTGGTAGCGAGGATGGCAACAATCGACGCTGCGCCCAGCACCGTGGTGACCGGATATCCCGGCATGCGCACCGGCAGCGGCGGCGCGCCACTACTTTCCCAACGGCGGCGGAAGGGCAGGTGGGTAAGAAAGATCATCAGCCAGATGAACAGGCCGCCGAACAACGCAATCCCGAACATGTAAACGTACGCGGTGCGCGGAAACCGCGCGGCCATGACGGTCGCCAGCCCCAGGCCGAAAGTGGAAATCAGCAGCGCATTCACCGGCGTCCCCTGGCGCGATACGTTGCCGAAAACTGCGGGCGCATAGCCGCCGCGCGCCAGTGAGAACATCATGCGCGTCACCAGGTAGAAGTTGCAATTGATGCTGGAGAGCGCGGCGGTGAGCACGACGAAGTTCACCACGTGCGCCGCCGCTGGAATTCCCATGAGCTGGAAGACGGTGACGAACGGGCTGGCGGTGACGTCGGCGCCGGGCTGGATGCGAGTCCAGGGCGCCACGCCGATGAGCACGATCATCGAGCCGATATAAAAGAGGATGAGCCGCCCGACCATGGAGCGCATGGCGCGGGGCACGGCGCGCTCCGGGTCCTTGGCCTCGCCTGCCGTCACCGCAACAATTTCCGCGCCGATGTAGCCGTAAATGACAAACACGATCGCCATCCACATGCCGGAGAGGCCGCGCGGGAAAAATCCGCCGCGCGCGGTGAAATTTCGCGCCCCGATCGCGGGATGGCCCACGCCCAACAGCATGGCCGCGCCGAAAACGATGAATAGAATGATGGCCACCACCTTGATCATCGCGAACCAGTACTCAAATGTGCCGAAGCTGCCGACGCTGCGCGCGTTCACCCACAGCAGTCCCGCCGAAAACGCCACAATCCACAGCCACGAGGGCAGGTTGGGAAACCACCAGTGGCAGTACACCGCTACTGCCGTCGCTTCACCGCCAATCGCGATCGCCTGCACCGCCCAGTAGGTGTAGCGGACGACGAACCCGGCCCAGCGCCCGAGGTAGATCTCGGCATGGACGCCGAACGAGCCGGCGGTGGGGTGCGCGACCGACATTTCCGAGAGCGCTCCCATCAGCAGCAGCGTAATGATCGCGCCGAGAACGAAGGTCAGGATCACTGCAGGTCCCGCGGTGCGGACGGCGAGCGAGCTGCCGAGAAACAGCCCGGTTCCGATCGCTCCGCCAATGGCGATCATCGCCACCTGGCGCGACGAGAGTTGCCGATGCAGCCCAGCTTCCTTATCCACCACGGCGGACGAAATGTCGGTCAGCGAACGGGTTTCGGCGGCCAATCCAGACCCCACAAGGTGCCGAGAGTATATGCCGCAGCTCCGTCTGTCCCAGTGATCGCCGAGGGTGCCTCACATCTGCCCGCCTTTGGCAGATGTGGGTTCCTGCCGGCAGCCAGTTGATGAACGCTCGGATCTCGCACGTGCGCCGGAAGTTACGGGATGATCCACACTTGACCTGCGCTGCATTGAGGTCATCCGGCGCCAAGCCGCATAGTGCGCCCGAGTATGGAGGTTCCCGCATGACAACCTACGACGACTGGTACTCGGACATGGGCGGCGCTCCAGTGATAGAAATGCGTTCCGGCATCGTGCGCGTTGGGTTCAAACAGGAAAAGCGGGTGCAGGAGAGTTTCTCGGCGGCCGCCGAGCGCACGGCGTTGAACTGGCTGGCGACGCGGCTGCCGGCCTGGGTGAACTCAGACCACCTCACGGTGCTGGGTTCGCTCGGCATGATGCTGGCGGGCGGTTCGTACGCTCTGGCGCGCTGGCATGCGTGGGGACTGCTGGCCGCCACTTTCTTTCTCGCCGTCAACTGGTTCGGTGACAGCCTGGACGGCACGCTCGCCCGCCTGCGCAATTGCCAGCGGCCGCGCTATGGCTTCTACGTCGACCACCTGCTCGACAGTTTCGGCGCGCTGTTCGCGATGACGGGACTGGCGCTCTCCGGCTACATCAGTCCGTGGATCGCCATGGGCATGTTGGTCGCCTTTCTGATGTTGTCCATCGAGGTCTACCTGACGACGTACACGCTGGGATCCTTCCGGCTGTCATACAGCAAACTTGGCCCGACGGAAATCCGTATCGCGCTCGCCCTCGGCAACCTGGCGCTCTTCGTCCGTGGCAACCCGCATGTGTTCGGCGGACGATTTCTGCTGTTAGACATTGGCGGCGTCATTGGGATCGCGGCCATGACGATCGTGCTGCTGGTATCTGCCGTAACCCACATCGCGCAGCTCTACCGCGAAGAGCGCCTGCCGTGAAGAAGCGGTCGATGGTCGTTGGTCGATGGTCGTTGGCCAGCCGCGATGGGTAAAGCAGACGGCTGGAACAGATGGGTGGAGCAGGCCTTCAGGCCTGCGTAGAAGCAGCTTACCGCCTTCCGGCTTTAGCCGCTGAGGTACCTTGTCGAGGGCTACGCGAAATGCGAATCTGCTCTAACAGCCGAGAACAAACCCCTGCAACCGCGCGTCACTTCCTGCGCTTCAGTGTCGTGGGCGCGATCGGCATTGCTGTGCAGCTCGGTGCGCTGGCGCTGCTGCGGCGCGCGGACATGGATTACCTGCTCGCCACCGTGCTGGCGGTCGAGGCAGCCGTCCTGCACAACTTCGTCTGGCACGAGCGCTACACCTGGCGCGAACGAGCCGTCGAGTCGGGGTGGGAATCGGTGGCGCGCCTGGTACGATTTCACCTGACCAACGGAGCGGTTTCGCTGGCGGGCAACGCGGTGGCGATGCGATGGCTCGTGGGCGAACTGCGCCTGCCGGTGATCCCCGCCAACCTGATTGCGATCGCGACGTGCTGGCTGTTGAACTTCGTGCTCAGTGATCGGGTGGTGTTCACGCGATGCGAAGGCTAAAGCACTTTCATCTTCTCTGTAGCCGATGTCATCCCGCCTGTAGCCGATGTCATCCCGCCTGTAGCCGATGTCATCCCGTCTGGAGCCGATGTCATCCCGAGCGAGGGAGGGCTCCCGCGCGTTTTACCGGGGTCCCCAGCACGCCTGCCTTTCGCGTGCTGGGGTGGTCGTGCGCGGGAAACCCGAGTCGAGGGATCTCGGTGTTCCTCTTTCGGCTGCTACCAATTCTGAAACTGCTCTCTGGCGATGAACTATGCGCCGTCCCGTAGGGACGCCATGAAAATAGCCCGGCACTTCAGTGCCGGGAGAGCCCGCCCCAAAATTTGTTCCGAGTCCCGTCGGGACGGCTGATTGCTCGCCCTTCAGAACCTCAACAAATACGACGCCTTCACGAAGAACTCGCGATTGTCGTTGATGAACGAACTGCGCGTGCGCCGCAGGTTACCGTCCGGACCGATCGCCAGTAACCGGTCAAGATTCTCCGCGTTGCTGTTATAGCCGACAAAAATCGCCGTGCCCGGGTGCAGCAGATAGGCGATCAGGAAATCGGCGTTCATGGTCTTGGCCGGGGCTAGCGAGGTCCACAGCGGATTGGCGAGGATCGAGTTGTACTGCAGGATGACCCGCGCCGACAGCTCGCGCGTGAACTGATAATTCCACTTCGAGCGGAGGATGTGGTTATTGAACGCGGGCAGGCCTGAGTCCACGCCACCCAAGCGGAACCACAGGTACGAGTTGTCAATCTGCAGCCGGTTCACCGGATGCAGCGTCATTTCCACGTCAACCCCGTTACGTCGCGCCAGGTACGGCGGCGCGCCGGCGGCGGGTGCGTAATTGACACGCTGTCCCCAGCGGTAATCAATCGAGAACGAAACCTGCGGCAGCGGAGCGCTGCTGAACTGCGCCACGTGAGTGTGCCGCAGGAAGTCAATGTTGCGCGTCAGCACTCCGAAGTCGCGCGGGCGCAGCGTCTCCGCCTCTTCGGCATAGATATATGCAATTTTTGTCTGGCGCTGAAGCTCGACTCGAAATTGCGGCTCGACTCCCCAATTGATCGTGTTTCCTTCGTGGTCGCGGATGAGATAGGTAGCGAGGTCTGGCCCGTAGTTCAGCACATACCGGCTCTTCTTCGGCCACCACGTGTAGTTCACGTCCTGGTTAATAGCGTGGATGTCGGGCTGTGGATCGAACCCGGAGAGCGTGCGGAAACCGTCGCTGCGCCCGGTGTAATGCAGGTCGGCATTCAGCGCGTGCGTACTTTTGTTGAGGTCGAACTCAAACGCCGGGCCGGCCAGGTAGCTGCCGTCGGTGTTGCGCGTGGCACTTTCGACTGCCTGGAAACTGGTGATCACCGTCTTGCCGAGGCGAATGCGGCCGTCCACGCCGCCGACGCGATTGAAAGCGCCGTCGAACTCGCGGTCGGTGTAGATCACGCCCAGCGTGGAATCCCGGAGTATGTCGCGGGCGGCGCGCACAATCGCGAACTGCGCGCGCTTTCCGGCCAGCGCATCGTTGTCGGGCACGATCAGGCCCGGCGAGCGATCGTCGGCCACCAGCCCTCCGATCGAGAAGCGCCCCAGGCGGCCGGTCAACCGCGCCCCGAATTGCGGGTTGGCGATCCGCCGCGTAAAGAACAGGTTGATGGGCGTGGCGAAATAGCTGGCGTTCTCGAGAAAGAACGGCCGCTTCTCCGGAAAGAATACTTCGAAGCGCTGGCTGACCGTGACTTGCGGCTGGTCGGACTCGATCTGGCTGAAATCGGGTTCCACCGTGAAGTCCAGCACCAGGCTTTTCTTCAGGATGAACTTGGAATCCACGCCGCCGTCCACCTTGGCCGTTTTCGAAGTAAATCGCGGCGCGTTGGGATCGCGCAGGTCGAGGCCGCGAAACGAGCGCAACAGCCCGTAGGGAATGAATTGCATGTTGCGGCCGGACGAGATGTTTTCGATCCCGGCCAGATCGGCGGATTGGCTGGCCAGCCCGACAACGTTTTGCGTGCAGCGCGGCCAGAAAGTTTTCTCGGCGTTGCGCGTGATGTCGCGCTGCAGCAGGATGCCCCACGTCTGCACGTCCGCGTTGGCGAAGCGCAGGCTCTTGAACGGGATGGCAATCCAAACCACGTAGCCCTGCTCGGTGACCTTGCCGCGCGAGTCCCAGACCGTGTCGAAGGTAAAGTCCTCGTTAAAAGTATTTTCGTCGTCGATGCCGTCCTCCTGCACGCCCAGCGGATTCACCACGAACTCGTACATGCGATGGTGTTCGTGGAAGGTGTCCAGCCAGACGTCCACGAAATCGTCGCCGAAGACCTGGTCGCGGGCGGTGAGGTGGGCGCGGATGGCGTTGGGATTGGAATCGAAGCAGACGAAGACGATGTACAGGTTCTTATTGTCGTAGCCGAGATAGGCGACGGTTTTCTGCGTGGAAGGCTCGCCGTCCTTGGGGCGCCACTGGCGGAAGTCATCCACCTTCGCCATCTTCCCTTCCCATTCCAAGTTGGGCTTCATGGCGAGGAAGTCTTCCAGCTTGGGACCGGAGTTCAGCCGCGGAATGCGCACCGACACGGGAGGCGCCGATCTGGGACGCACTTGCGCCCACCCGCCGACTGCTGCCAGCAGGAGGAGCGCCGCAATCGGGGGTATGCGAAGCCGGGTCGTGTACATGCGAACGGGGTGCGCCGACAGTGAACCTCCGCCTTGTTTCAGACGTTGCGGTCGCCAGAAGGTCACCAGAGACGGCGTGCGCGTCCGCGGTGTGCTCAGCGCCTAGGGGAGCGTTACGCTCCCTGTCCCACGGAAGTTCCCGTGAGTATCACATCGGACTTTGATTTGCATCACATGGCGCTGTAATCGGCATCCTTCCCGCTGCACCGGCCTGCGACGAGAATGTGTGATGCGGAACACCGTCCGGCAGGATGGAACTTCTGCGCGTTGGCACCATGGCTGCGACCTCACATCCCGGCCTCAGACTCGGGCGTATCCTGCTGGCCACCGATTTTTCGCCGGCCGCGCAAGCCGCCCTTCGCCATGCCGCCCGTCTGGCCAGGGTTTCGGGCGCCCAACTCCATGTGGCCCATGTAATCGAGGATCGGCTCTGGAAGATCTGCCCCGAACTGACCCTGCTGCGCCGCATTGACGCCACCCGCCGGCTCGACCAGACGCTGGCCTCGCCGGAATGCGCCGGAATTCGCGTCCAGCCGGTGCTCCGCCACGGTGGCGTCGTGCCTCAGGTGGTCCGCATCGCCGAGCAAAATGGGGTGGACCTGATCGTGACCGGGACGCGAGGACATCACGGGCTGCGGCACCTGCTGCTCGGTTCGGCGGCGGAGAAACTCGCGCAATGCGCGCCCTGCTCGGTGCTGACCGTCGGTCCCAGCGCCCGCACCGCGCCCGACGGCGAGGCCGTCTTCCGCAACATCGTGCTGGCCACGGGTCTCAATCCGGGTGCAGCCGCGGGGATCGCGTTTGCGCTCTCCTTTGCGCAACGGCACGGCGCGAAACTGTGGGTGGCCCATTCTCTGCGCCCGGGCGATGACGCGACGCGCAGCGATGCGGTGGACGCGTGGATGAAAAAAATCGTGCCCGATCAGCCCGGAGTGGAGCGCGTGCTCGAGATCGGTTCGGTGGAGCAGGTCACGCTGACGCTGGCGGAGAGGGAATCCGCCGATCTCGTCATGCTGGCGCCGGGCCTGGGATCGCTGCTGCCGCAGATGGTGCGCCAGGTTTCCTGCCCGGTGATGATCGTGCGCTACGCCATCCCCATGATCCGGCCGAAATGGCTCGGGGCGACAACACCGGCTCTTAGCTCTTAAGCTCGTTCACCTTGCTGCCGCCGTCGCCGGCTGCGCGGCAGTGACCGCGGCGAACGCCCGATCCAGCATGTGGATTGCCTCATCCACGTCCGCCTTGCCGATGTTCAGCGGCGGCGACATGCGGATCACGTTGCCATAGAGCCCGCCCTTGCCGATAATCAGGCCGGCGCGGCGCGCTTCCTCCAGCACGCGGTTGACTTCCGCCGCTGCCGGTTCCTTGGTCTTGCGGTCCTTCACCAGTTCGAGCCCCTGCATCAGGCCCATGCCGCGGACGTCGCCGATGAGATCGTACTTGTCCTTCAGCCCCTCCAGTCCTTCGCGGAAGCGCTGGCCGACGGTGTGCGCATTGTCCATCAGGCGGTCTTCTTCGATTACGTCAATCACCGCCTTGGCCGCGACCGAGGTAACCGGATTGCCGCCGAAGGTGGAGATTTGCAGTCCTTTGAAGCTGCCGGCGATCTCGGGTCGGGTCATGGTGAGGCCGATGGGCACGCCGTTGCCCAGTCCTTTGGCGGCGGTAATGATGTCGGGCGTGACCTCCCAGTGCTCGATGCCAAACCATTTTTTGCCGGTGCGGCCCCAGCCGGTCTGCACTTCGTCGCTGATGAAGTCGCCACCGTATTTCTTCACGATGTTGAACACGATCTTGAAATACTCCGGCGGCGGGGTAATGAATCCGCCCAGTCCCTGGATAGGCTCGGCAAAGAAACCGGCGATCGCGCCCGAGGTCGAGGTCTGAATCACGTTCTCCACGTCTTGCGCGCATTTCACGCCGCAATCGGGATAGCTGAGGCCGAAGGGGCAGCGGTAGCAGTACGGATTGATGGCGTGCACCACGCCGAATGCTCCCGGCAGCGACGCGCGCCAGCTCTGGATGCCGGTGAGCGACTGCGCCGTCTGCGAGCGCCCGCTGTAGCCGTGACGCAGGGCGATGATTTCGAAGCGTCCGGTGTGGGTGCGTGCGGCCTGCACGGCGGTTTCGTTGGCCTCGGTGCCGCTGTTGGTGAAATAGGATTTGCTGATCTCGCCGGGCGCGATCTGCGCCAGCTTCTCCGCCAGGGCGACGATGGCTTCGTTGGGCAGCACGGTCGAGGCATGCTGCAGCTTATCTATCTGCGCCTTGATCTTGGACGTAACGCGCGGGTTGGCGTGTCCCACGGAGATGGTGACGATGCCACCAAAGAAGTCCAGGTACTTGTTGCCCTCGACGTCCCACAGGTACTGCATGGAGGCGTGGTCGGTGACCAGCGGGTCGGTGAAGTAAGTGGTGACCGAAGGAAAGAGGTACTGCTTGTACTTGGCGATGATTTCGTCTCGGGTCATGTGTACCTCACAGCGCAATTCGCAGACCGGGAAATATAGCACTGGAAAAAGCCGTTGGCCATTAGCGGTTGGCATTTGGCGCTTGATCCTGGCTCGGTAACCGATGTGGTAGTAACTCTGGCAGGGTGCTGTTACAGACCCCCCTCCCCCCTCCCCAACATGGGATCAACAACATGCGCACGGTATACCGACGGGTAACCGACGGTTACCGATAGATCGTGGTGTGTACTGTGAAGGCAACCTTGGAGGGCGGTCAGACGGGGCATTTTGTTATCACAATAGTAAACGAGGTCGCGGGTATCGATAGAGACACCACAACCCCCCTGCGCACTGGGCACAAGATCAGAGTAGACGGTTGTCAACGGTCTTGTCTGTGACATGGGCAGAAAAATTTGTTGGATGTTCCAAATTGGGATGGCGAAGCCCCGGCCATAGTTTGGAGACAAGAGCTAATTGGTTTGCGCATGCACGCTCCGGAAAGCCCGTTTTACGTCCAGCAGGCATGCACATCTGCGAAGTAAACTCATGGTACCCTCACGCCTGTCGCACCCGAGTGGTGCGTATCTTGGGTTAACCGAGTGCTCAAGGGCACTGCATGAGACATTTTAGCGATGCTGATGCAAGCGGACATCTCGGAGTGGCGGCCGCCAAGAACACCGTCTTAATGATGAAGTGGATGTTCCGCGACACCCCTGCCTGATTTCGGGATCGATGGACAGATCGAAATCATCGACTCGGACCGGAAAGCGACCGGTAGGTTGATCGGATGCCAAGTAAAATCCGGGCCATCGTACTTCAAGGAGAAAACGTCTTCAGGGGTCATTTAAAATATACAGGGCCAGCTAAGTGCACATCACTGGAACGTGAGCGCGACCAGCCCCTGGGCGGTCGAGGTCTGGTTGTTGGCGTCGGTCACCGTCAGCGTGATGGTGTTACTCGGGGTGCCGAAGAGATCAGATCGACAATTGGCTCGATCACCAGCATCGGCACTGTGGACTTCCAGTTTCCGGCGTTCATTGATACCGAACACTGTGACGAGAGCGAGCTTTGTCACATCAGCTTTCTTGACCGGGAGGCTGAATCCGCTGAGGGAATTCTCGTTTCGTGCCCTTGTCTTGAGAATTGAGCTGTGATGGCCTATCACAACCGACTCTTCCGGGGGTGGGATACAAGTCGGGCTTGGAGGAGACGCACATGAGCACCACGAAAAAACTTCTGATGTGTGCGGGTGGCGCGATCTTACTGGGGATTGGAATTACAATCGCCGTCCGTTCCTCCTGGCAACGCGGAGGGGTTGGGGAAAAAACCGGATACCGCCAGCCCCAACGCCCAAGCTCGCACGGAATCTTCGGCAGTTATGTATTCACGAAAGAAACCAGCAGTCAGAAGGTGTTGTCCGATGCGGAAGTTGTGTTGCAGTTCATCCGGCCGGACGTGGTCACCCTGCGTGCCGTCAAGCCAGGGGAAGTTTTCACCGACGTCGGGGCCTTCAAAATCAGTGACGATCGGATCACGATCTCATTGCCGGAGACGGGTCGGGCTGCCAACAACTCCGAGTATAGCTATGATGGTCAACAATTAGTCCTACCGGTTCTGATATTTGGAGAGGGCGAAGGGCGCTCTACCTGGACCCGGGTTAGCGGCGAAGGTGATCCGCTGAACGAGGTGGTGGGACGGTTTTATGGCGAGATCGGCAAACAAAGCCGTGGAGCGCTTTTACGTCAGCTCGCGAGCGAACTGCAACAATATCCGAAAGTGACCGAGGCCAAGGTCTCCGGCGAACGCGTACTGTCGGTGACTTACTCTTGGGGATATCAGGAGTTCTTTCTCGCACCTGAGATGGGGAGCGCTGAATCCAGCCAAGGAAAACCTGCCGAAGAGGAAACGTCAGTCACACCGCGCCTACACCCAGCGAGCTGGCAGGCGTTCACCCAATTTCCCCGATTGCCGGGAGCGGGTGGCCCCCCAGGATTGAATGTCGAGGAAAAATTTGCGAACTGGCTGCTGTACGAGCCAGAACCCGTATCCCACAACGATGCGCCAAGCAGCAAGAACGCATTGTTGCTGTCTGCCTTCCACAGTCTTCCTCTCCTCATACCGACAAAGGAAGGCAAGCCGCCCCACTACATGACGTTTCAGGAGGCCGGCGAAAACCTTGAGCAAATCTCCACGGAACTGGCGCACGCAGGCTATAACGTCGACCGCTCCGTCGATCAACAGGTCAGCCTGAAGAATCTCTACCAGCTCATGAAGCGGCCCTGGGGGGTCGTTTATTTCAACACCCATGCGGGACTGCTGGAAGAGAAAAATGAGAACGGCGATACCCTTCTAAGCACGGGGGAGCAGGTTCCTCTGCGCTGGAGAGCCAGCCCCGAGTTGCGCGATCAGTACCTGCAGAACGCCATGAAGGATGCGGTGGGCACGGAATATGAGAAATTCAAACCGTGCGTGACCGTGGCATTCGTGTATGACACAATTCCCTTCATTGCTCTAAAGAGCTGTTTCTTCCGGATGATAGGCGCCTATTTGTCTTCCAGCCTTGTTTTCATCAACGGATGTGAGAGCGCGCGGAGCAGGATGTTGCGCAGCGCGCTCAACGCCAAAAGCTTGGTGGGGTGGAAACATGAGGTGCAGGCGCAGCTGGCCGCGGAAATCAGTGGTCCATTCTGGCGTTGCCTCCGCCGCAAGACCCGTGCCGATCGTGAAGCGACCTTCTACGCGATTGAGTATCTGTGGCAAAGGAATACCTATTACAAAAACCAGGCGCGAGCGTTTCCCGATGGCAGCTTCGATCCACATAACTTCGTGGTCTATCGTCAGGGGAGATCGAACCCCGAAGAATCCTTTACTTTTCACGAAGCCAACTTCATGCGTGTGGTAAGGGAATGGGTTTGTCAACGAAAAGGTTG
Source organism: Terriglobia bacterium (assembly GCA_020073285.1). Lineage (GTDB taxonomy): Bacteria > Acidobacteriota > Terriglobia > Terriglobales > Acidobacteriaceae > JAIQGF01. Next base: position 19,595 of record JAIQFM010000003.1, read on the forward strand.
TCAGGGACTGGATGAAACCGTTGCAGCGCTCTATAAGTGCGATAAGACCGATGTCGGTCTGGGAGCAAGCGAGTTTTGCAAGAATGCCTTCAATGGGGTGAACGTACCCGACAAGGAAATTGACACAGCAAAGGAGGAATTGTGCGGCTCGCAGGGACCTCGCTTGACATTGGTTGAGAAGTAACAGCTAACGGCTGCTCAATGTCGAAACACTTGCTGCCACCATCATCTCACGGATCCGGAGGCTCGCTAAGCAAGCGGAGACTGGAGGGCCGGGGGTGGTGGAGAATCGCGCATCGGCAGCGATTGGGATACAGCATCATGTCCTGCATTTCGTTGACAACGCTTCGAACCAGACGCAAGATCCTCAGCTGGCAGGAGCTGGCCCGCTGCTTGCCCGTGGCCTTACGGCGCTTCCTGGATACGAAGTATGGAATCGTGGCATGCCAGCCTGGCATGTATGGCGCCTACGTGCATGGAAATCGACCCGAAGACAGCCAAGTTGACCGGGAAGGGATATTGAACGGGGGAGTTGCGTGTGAAAACAGACGCGCGGAAAACGGCCGCGTCGAGTTCGTGAAGCGCTTGGACGCCAATTCAAAAGGAGGAAATACCCATCATGTTGCGACGTTTCTTATATTGCCTTCTCCTCGTAATGGCCGTGTGGTTAGTAGCCTCGCGCCAGGTCCAGGCGCAGGACCCAATCAAGTCTGTCAAGGTGGGCGTGAACTACTCGCGTTACCGCGGCCCTTGTCCGGCTCATTTGCGGTTCACCGGCAACATCTACGTCGACCGCGTCCCTATGACCTACAACTATCAATGGGAGCGCAGTGATGGCGCCAAAGGCAAGAAACACGTGGTGCACGTCAGCAACTCGGGTGAACGGCACTTGACCATTCATGAAGAGTGGAGCCTGGGTACGCCCGGCCGCACCAGGGAGGTGTGGCAGAGTCTTCGTGTCCGTAGCGGCAACACCGACGTGACTTCCGAACCCGCGAGAGTTGTTGTGGAGTGCAAATAAGCTGCGCCTCTGGTAGAACGGCCAGCGATCGTGCGGGCCGAGGCCGGGCTGGTGAGGGGGCCGAACAGTCCATTTTCCTGGACTCCGCGAGGGCCCAATTATTAACAGATCAAAACTACAGGGCAAGAAATCTCCCAATGCGGGTGTCGCCGCAGCCCGACCCGAATTGGGACTCCCACCCCCTTCACGACCGGCAACCCCAGGCGCGCACCGCTGTCCATCGAATCGCTGCGACCTAAGCGCCGCGCCGTTGTCCTCGACCGTTGGGTTTCTGTGGAATTTGTTCTTCATACCATCGACAGACTCACACAACAACCAATGGTGACCGATGTCGCGCAGGGTGCAGATGTGGGGGTAAATGTCTGTGTGCACGCAGCTGTCCCGTTGTGGGATGGGGACTGGTCCGTTCCTGCTGTTTCCCGTCGTTGCCCCTCGCGTTCGGGTGTAGAAATGACCGTGGCAGGTTCTGGCGGCGCGCCAACGCAGGCCCTTGAGTGTGCTCCCTCGAGGGAGGGCCGAAGCGGTTGCACGAGTTGATTACTGGGATGGCCCCATTTGCGTTCCTGCTGCTTCTGCGCTGGCGTTCCATCCCGGTTTCAGCCGGCGCTTTGCCTCTCCCAATCCGCTGCTGGTGACAACCGCAATCGTCCTGGGGGACCGCACCATGAGGACTTGGCCCGCTACTCAGAATAGGAGGCACCCCGTGCTAAGGGCATTGAAAGAGCGCGCTAGGGAATGGAAGGCAGTCGCGGGGTCTGGAGTTGCGGTGTTGTTTGTGTGCTTACTCCTCATCCCAACGCTGTTTCTGACTCCAGCATCGCCAGCACAAGTCCCCGCCGATATCGGCCGTATTCTTCAGAAGATAATGCAGGGACAGGAGCCCACTCCCGAGGAACAGAAGCGGATCGACCAGTGGGAGAAGTCGCTGAGCAAAGCCGCCCCACCTGCTGCAAAACAGCAGCAAGATGAGGTGCTGAGGACCTGGATGATTGAGGCCTCGGGTTCACTTGGTTACCAATGCAAAGAGCGCGATTCCGATCGTGTCACTGAGTCTTCGAAGACCTTCGATATCTCGTTTATGACAACGGACAATGGCGTGAATATGGAGGAACCTGTAGGCGACTGGCAATACCTAGGAATGAGGCCCGGCCCCCTCGTTTACAAGAGCGACTATGTAAAAGGACGCGGGAGTTCGAAATGGCGCATTGTTCATTCGAACGGATCCGAACAGAGCGAGGACTGCGACGGCACAGTGGCCGGGCTCCAGGGTGTCCTTTTCGTGGTGGGACTACCTAACCACCCTCTCACGAATGCGGAGAACCTACCGAAGCCAGTGCCTCTGACGCAAGAGGAGCAACTGCCTGAACCAGTCCCTCTCGTGCGGGAGGAGAAATTACCCAAACCAGTTCCGCTTACCAAGCCAGCCCAGCCTGCTTCGGCCAAAGGGGTGAGTTATGAGGGCAGGGGGTTGATTTCCATGTCAATGGATCAAAACTGTAAACATGTGACGCGGGACAGTCAAGGGACGCATAGTTACCAGAACCAATTTAGAGATTCAGTGGACTTCCCAGTCAAGGTCCACATCCAGGGAAATACAGTTACGATCGGAATGGTGCGTTGTGACGATGCGGATAAGATGAAGGCCGAGCTGCACGCTGAGAAGCGATTCGTATCGGAAGGAACCGTAGGTACCTGCAGTCTGTTTCCTGGTCCTCGCGCTTCGTGTCAAATCTCCGGCACCTTGACGGGCAACCTCACCAGGGGCAAGGTCATTGATCCGCGGGAGGAAGGAGGAGAAAAAACAGGGAAGGGCGAGTCTCCAACCCGGAAAGGAGAAGGTGCGCGCACGGGGACAAAGCCTGTTAAGCCGTGACCTCCGGATAATGCGAACTCGACGAGGGCATGCTGGTCATTGCAGATTTGGGGGCGCACGTTAAGTAGGGCTGTCGCGCGTGACCATCCGCCCCTCACTGCACGGCAGTTGGACCATGCATCCCGAATCGAGAGGGGGTTGCATTTTTCTTGTCAAAAAAACGCCTGCTCGAAGGTTTCAGTGAGACGAGAATTAAGCGAGACGAAGGTCAGAGTGGCGCACGATCAATGTGCGTCGGGTAGTTTCGCGGACCTCGAAGGCAAACTGGCGAAGGGCTGCAGGGTGGAATTGGCGAAGCTGTAGTCCAACAGGAGTCTGCCATGAAGCAGTTGCCATTAGTGGTGGGCGGGCCCCGGCAGTGCAAGGTTGCGACGCACCCTGCCAACCTTAGTAAGGTGACCCAGGCCACCCTGGCCACATTCGTGTTTGCCATCCCCCTGGTATGGTGGCCCTTGGCCGAACGCCCATTCTCCCTGCCCAAGTTTGTGGTCATGGCAGTGGGAGCGGGAGTCGGCGCCATGCTGGCGATGGTCGACGGCCACTTCCGTCTCGCTGAACTTCCTCCCCTACTCCGGATCGGCCTGGCGCTGCTGGTGTGTGCCTTGGTCGGTTCGGCACTGTGGGGTGTGCTGGTGTCCCCCTATGCCTTTGCCCTCCAGTTGTTCGCGATCGGCTGGCTGTTTGTGCTGCTGGTGCTTCGGCCCGCACCCGCGCCCATTGCCGCCGCGCTGGCAGCCTCGGCGACAGTTGTGGCGCTCATTGCGCTCCTGCAATTCGTTGGCGGGGACCCCTTTGTTCTGATGGGATGGCCGGCTCAGGTCGGGCGCATGCGTGTTTTCGCTACGTTGGGCAATCCCAACTTCGTCGCGGTTTTTCTCCTTGCTGCGCTCCCGCTGACACTCGCGCTGCGCTGGGTGGATCCGGCTTGGCGGCATCCGCTTACGGTAGCAAGCGCGATCCAGGTTGCCGCGCTGGTCAGCACGGGGTCGCGTGCTGCGGTCCTCGGGCTGCTTGCGGTCGCGCTGTTCCTCGCCACCGCCCGACGCTCAGATTTGCGTAGCGTTGCCGCCATAACGGCAGTGGCCCTGCTTATCCTCGCAGTCTCTCCCGGACGCCCTTTGGCTGAAACAGTCCGCGGGCGACTTTATCTTTGGCGGGTGGTGACCGGGCACGTTACGGAACGGCCGCTGCTGGGCTTCGGTCCGGGCACGGTTGAGGCCATGTACGTTCGTTGGGAGACAGCTGCCTGGAGCGGAGGACAGTTCGTCGGCTCCGAGCGCCGCTTCGCCGCCGCGCAGGACCATATACACAACGACTATATCGAGTTCGCTGCTGAATCGGGAATTCCAGCTTGTGCGGCAATCCTCATCATCGTCATCAGCTTTGTTGCTTTTGCGCGGAGGCATGCCAGCCGTGCGCTGGTGTTGGGATCGGGTTGCGGCTTCATCGCCATCGCGTCGGCGGCCGCGGTTGATTTTCCTCTTCATCGGCCGACGGAGCTTTTCATCTTCTGGGTACTGATTGGACTGGCTCTGCTGGACGCCGCGCCCAGCGCGGTGGCGTCCCGGGCGGAGCGATAGGAGGATTCCATGCATAGAAAAGCACGCGCACTCATTGCGGCCATCTGCTGCGCCGTTTTGCTGGCGCTATTGCCGCGCGCCGTGACCCAGGTGTCCGGCACCGTATCCCGCTACAAGGAACAGCGCACAGCCATTCGCGACGCTTGCGGGGCCGAGCGCAAGCGGCTTGGCCTGACGCCGGACAAAGCTCGCGCCAAGTACCCCACCACCGAGGTGTCGTGGACCCGCCCCGAAACAACTCCGGGCGCCTCCGTGGAATTTGTATCGAAGGGCAAGTTCGTTCCCGGAACGAAGGTGCTTGTTCAGAGCGACAACGTCGAGGTGGTGAAAGAAGTCGTGGCCGCGGATGCATATCGTGCCACTTTCCACGTACTCCCCAGCGCAGGCCCGGGGCTGGTGTTCGTGGTCGCATATAACCCGGTAAGTTGCCTAGCCAATATCGTCGGTGACATTGATATTGGTGGGCGTTTCGTGTGGGACCTGACCGCTAATAACGGGTTGCTTCTCAAGCTGAAGACTTTAGACAAACCCATCACGCGTCACAACCGCGATGTGAAGCACCAGTTGGAATTCTATCGGCCCGGGCAGTCGCGACCGTTTCAAGTGCTTGAAACCGCAATCGACGGAGAGCAACGTTGGTATGGGGGAACATTATTCTCCCCTGGAAGCGATCCGGAAGAAGATTGCAGATCTTTTGAATTTGTCAGCGATCAAGCCGGTGTTTACACGGTGGATCTCAGTTGCAGGTCGGCGAAGATAACAGCGACGGGAACAGTGAGGTTTGCTGGATTGTAAGCGTTTGAGACCCGGCACGCGGGTATGAGGTGTGTCAATTGCTTTATGGTAAACGACCAGGACTACACCAACGCGCCATTGCATCAGCCTGAGCCGGGTGGTTTCCCCCTCCGCACTCGGGTAAGTTGTGCGGCACACAGGCATCGGTTCAGGTTTCGAGTTGGGTAGTGGCTGAATCTGTCAAATTCATCCACTACCCCGAGTTGCGCTCGGTTGACCCAAAATCCAAGAACTGATCCAAGGGGAACTGGAATAATCTTGGGCGATTGGTCGTCAAGAATCCGAATCGAGGAGGACGGAAGATGCCCAAGAAACGGCTTCAACCTAGGCATTTTCGCAGGCAGACCGGCGGACTCTTAGATCGAGCAATTCCATGGGCGTATCGCCAACGTACGGAAGGAGCAACTTGAGGCGATCCAGGTGATACGGCTTGGGCAGCGGCGGAAGACAACGCCCGGCACGGGAATCGTCTGGTACTTCACCGCGCAGTAGATCTGGTTCACCGCGAACTGGTGCTGGACGAAGAAGGCAGCGACGAGCGTTTCGTTCTGCCGGCGGCGCGGTCCGCGGTATGGCACGCCCGCAAGCCGCGCTCCCTTCTCCGAGACCGCATAGAGAGCTTTCTTGCCGCCGCCTCCCGTGCCCAGGAAGAACCGGCGGAACAGTCCGGCGCGGGTGAGGGCCAACAGACGGACGTTCGCGCGGGTCGTGGAATGGAAGCAGGCGACGATCTTCGCCTGCCCCGGTCGATGACGCGCATGACGGAGAGTTCTCGGAGGAGATGCCGGTCACGCTCTTGGACGATAAGACCGCAATGCTCATTCCCACTCATGGAGCACCTCGTCGGAACTGCGGGCGAACGCCGCGTGGCGCTTTGCGACATCGCGCTCGATGTGGGTGCGCACGCGGCCGCGCGCAAACCTCGTCCGGTTCAGCAGGTCGGTGAAATCGACGTGAGGCTCCCGAACGGTGGGGACGGCGATCTCCGCCCAGCGCTCCGGGCCGCTTTTCACGATCGCGTGCCGTGAGGGAAGGTGGGAGATGTTGCATGGGACGCAAGGCGACAACGGGAGCGATCATGCCTGTCCGCGAGGGTGTCGTCCACGACCGATCAAGGCAGACAAAAAAGACCTTCAATCCAATGAAGAATGAAGGTCAGCGCATGCACCGGAACACGGCGGCGTTCATTGCAAAAGCTGAGGCACCTCCCGCAGAAAAAACCGCTTAACCTCGTCCCACTCAAGCGACATCAGCATGTTGGGCATCGGGTCCTTTTCACTATCCTCGAAAAAAGTCAGCGACTTCAGAACGTGAAGCTTGTTGTACTGAGTTTGACGGTACTTTCCGTCGAAGAGCCGCAGGAGATTGCCAAGGTCGAATTCGCGAGCGCACACGTAGAGATCCACGAAATCGCGCTTAGTGCCGCGACTCGCGATAGCGCTCACTTTCATGCACGCGATGTCGCGCACGTCAGCCACGGCAACCTCGAGGAATTGGCTAAGGGGAAACAGCAGGCGGTAATCGTACCCGAGGAAACTCACCTTTGTCGCTTGGATTGTCGTATGCAGCGAGTGCGGCGCCTTCGCAACAAGGGAAAATCCATCTAAAGCTTGGACACGCTGAAGGAGCGTTTCCTCGTCAAACAGATCGGCCGCAAAAAAGTCTAGATCCTGAGACAGCCGGTGGCCGAGGTGAAGGGCAAGCCCCGTCCCGCCGGCAAGGTAAAAGCTGTCGAGCAGTTTGGCGTGAGAAAGGTCGTGGAGCGTTGCTTCAGTAGAGGCGGTGATCACCTCGCGGTGCCATCCCCCAGCTTCATGATTGGTCATGGCAGTTTTCTTTCTCTGAAAGAGGATCGGTTAGCGGCTCAGGTTGAGCGCCGCAACATCGTGGAATGGAACCTTGTATAGCAGCGCCCAGAAGTTGGCTGACTTTCGCGACAAACGGCATTCCGTGCAAAGCACCCTTCGGATCTCAGATTCCGAAAAGGTCTCTTGCAGCCAGGCAACTGCCGGCCCGTCCCCGTACTCCAAGACCCGAAAAATCGTGTAGTCGGGATAGGCTTCAGGCCTGAAGGTGTCAAGGTTCGTATCCCAGAAGAGTGTTTGTAAGCGACTGGGAATCATACTGTTACAAGTATAAGGCATCGGGCGTATAAGTCAACCCCGAGTCTCAGCGAGTTTCGTTTCAGTCTCTCACTTGAGGCTATTCGGAACCCGCCATCAATCACGGTAGGCCCCGTGCTGTCCGGGCGATTGCTTCCGAGTCGCCCGTTACCCGTCAACTGGCAAGATCGTCGCGACAAGGCATTACTTCACCCGCTTGAGGTGCGCCACCGTATAGACATCAAAATCCTTGCCGGGCGGCGCCAGCGAGAACGTTTCTTCGATCTCGTCGGCGGAAAGCACGCGATATGATTTCTTTGCTCTCCATCCAGGCGCGAGATTCTCAATCCGCACCGTGACGAATTCGAGCGATTTACCATCGGCGCTCACCGACTCCAACCAGTATTCGTTGACAAAGCCTTCACTGTGGAATTGTCGCCACACCATCTTTTTCAGAAACGTGTCATAACTGAAGTAGCCAAAATCTTCGCGGACCTTTGGCGTTGCATCCGGTGATTTGGTCTCGTACACAGAATGATCGCGCTGCGATAGAAACGTGCCGCCCAACACAAACCGATACTCACGGGAGCTCAACTGCTTTCCCGGTTTGCCCGTGATTGCACCTTCCCATTTTCCTTCGAAGACGCGCACAGGCGACCACGGATCCGACTGGGCCCCAGCGCTGACAGCGATCAGGACAACAAGCGGCAGGATTCGCGCATACTTCATAATGTCCTCCTATTGGCAAGATCGCGTGTTCTTTGCGTCAAGAAGCCGATAATCGCGCCCACGACAAAGCCGGGAAGCATGATTTCCAGATAATGCGGCTTGCCTTTCGTGGCATCCATGGCTGCCACCAAAAAGGCGAACAGCAGCCCAAGAGCGGAACCCACTACAATTCCCCACGCAGTGGATTGCACTTTTCGGGCAAACCAGCCACTAAAGAGGCCAACAATCATGCCCTTAATCGACGAGCCGATCATGATGCTCGTCAACATTGGACGCGCTTCCGGGTAGAACCATGCGGTTGCGCCGTCAAAGGCGCCGAGTATCAGGCCGAACAGTAATCCGGCCACGATCTTGCTCATTGTGTTCCCTCCTGCCATAGAATTCCGCATTCATCGAAATTCCTTTAGAACTTTCGCAGAAAAAAGATCAGGAACTTCGCAAATGTGTACGCGGCAAGCAGCCAAAGGAGGAGGGCATTGCGCGACGCGAAGCGGCGCAAGCGATGCCAGAGCGGTTCAGGCCAAGCCTCGACAGCCATGCCTTGTTCAAAGCGTTCGATATCGGCGAGAAGTGCCGGCACCTCGGGATATCGGGCTGCCGGGTCAACACTCATTGCCTTGGCTGCGATTGCTCCGAGGGCGGGAGGATTGGGTTCGGGAAGCAAGAACCGCAGCAATGCTCCCAAAGCATAGATGTCGGAACGCCGATCGAGAAGGACTTCAGGAGCACGGAACGCCGGAGTACCGGCGATTGCGTTCACTCCCCAATCCATTAGGTAGACCTCGCCGAATTCGCCAACCATCACGTTCTGGGGTTTAAGGTCACGATGAATAATGCCGTGGGAGTGGGCGTAGGCGAGTGCCTCACCGACGCGCCAGATCAGCCTCAGTCGCTCGGCAAGCGTAGGTTGCCCAGCGACGTAGTGGTCAAGACGCGCGCCCCTGATCAATTTCATTGCGTAGAACTCCCGTCCATCCGGAAGCGTACCGGCTTCATAGACGGGTACGATGGCTGGATGTTCGAGGGCTGCGATCAACTGCGCTTCACCGGCAGGGGTGAGATCGAGAACTTTGAGTGCAACACGGCGATCGAGTACGCGGTCTCGCGCAGCGTAGACAATGCCCATCCCACCGCGTCCGATTTCGCCCTCCAGTTCGTAGCGAGTCCCGCTCAAGTCCGGCAGCGCAGCCACGCGGCGTAAATGGTCGAGAGCAGAGTCGCTTAACTCCATACGCGCCGCATCTCCTTGCGTAGTTCACGCCAGCCCGCGGTCGTGCCGCGTAATCGTTCAGTCACAAAGCCACGTAGCATGCGCCGCGCCCACGCAAGATAGTTAGTCACAGAAGTCTCGGGAACACCGTGTTGATCGGCCAACTCCGCGTAAGAAGGACGTTCGCCTTCGGCGAGGTCGTAGGCCTGAAAGATCCGAAATTGAAGTTGCTTGCCGCATTCTTCGCTATGCGCACGCAGATCGTCGAGAGCAAGACAAAACAACTGCCGCTGCCACTCGCGCTCAAAAACCTGTTCTGGTGAGTCGGTGGAGGCTGCCTGCTCTCCTATGGTCTCGAACTCGGTGTCGCCGCCCCTTTTTTGCCGGTTCGCGGCGGCATGCTGATTGGCAGCGAAACGTTCGACAGCCATTCGAAGATAGGTTCGAAAAGATGCTTTTTCGGGATGGAAGCGCGTGAAGAAGTCGCGTTCAAGTGCGGTGGCGAAAAAGCCCTGGGTCAAGTCCTTGGCGTCTTCATTGTTCTTGTGGAATTTCAGGCGGATGAATCGATACACCGGTTTCCAGTAGATCGTGATCACGCGGTCCAGCGCCTCACTCGACAGACCGGAAGCCGCAGCCTCAAGTAGCGATAGCTGAGTGGAAGGGAAATGATCACCGTGCCCGCCGATGGCAGTATCTGCGTCCACCCTGTGACTCCCATTCCCGCATTTCCGGCTCGCTGCCTTACCAGCCAATTCTTTCTTATTGGCTTTGCATGTGAGGTTCATCCCACAGGTCTTGGAGTGTCAAACAGGCACAGCCAAACACTAACTACTTGCCAGATATGCAGAGTCCATCATACCGCGAGGCAGACCCCTGCTGTTAGATCGCGTTCTGGGTGTGTGGTCGGCAATTCGGAAGTTATTCCAGCCACCAGGGAACTCGCGTGCTGGATTGTTAGCGGGTCGCGCCCGTTGCGCTCTGCGCGTGCGCTGATTTGACGATGTCCTCCAGCCGCAGCTCCAGCCCGCCGAACTCAGGATGATCGTTGAGGTCGAGGGTGAAAGCGACGTCCACCAAATCACCGGCGAGAATCGACGCCTGCTGCACCCGCTCGGCCATGCGCCAGCCGAGAGCGTCAATCCCGCGTCCATTGCGTGAGCTATTGGGAACAGCCCCACCCTGTCGCTCCCCCTCGGCTGCGCTCGGGGCAGGCTCCACCGGGAGCGACAAGGGCGGGCCACCCTCCGGATGCGGGGCACCAATGAGGCGCATTTTCACGTGCTTTTCCTTCAGGATTTTCGGTGGGAAGGCGACGCGCGCCCCGCGAGCGGCGAACACTGGCTCGGGATTGCTCATGCCGAACGGTTCCAGCCGCTGCAAACATTCGTAGAGCGCAGGCGTGACTTCGTTGAGCGGCAGCTCGCCGTCGTATTCCAGGACGCGCTCGAAATCCGCGGGAGTGAGCCGTTCACGCGCGTAGGTATCGAGCGCGGCGCGCAGTGCCGGCACGCGGTCGCACGGCAGCGAGAATCCGACGGCGTGCGCGTGCCCGCCGAAGCGCGTGAACATGTCGCGGCACGATTCCAGCGCGTCCAGCAGATGAAACGCCGGAATCGAGCGCCCGGAGCCATAGGCCTCGCCGTCTTCACGCGAGAGGACCAAGGTTGGACGTCCGTAGCGCTCGACCACGCGCGTGGCGGCAATGCCAATCACGCCGCGATGCCACTGGTCGCCGTCCACGACCAGACAGTACGTGTCCCGAACATCGGGTGCGCTCGCCAGGCGCTCTTCGACCGCTTCAAAAATCCGCTTCTCCTCTTGCTGACGGTCGGAATTGAGCTGGTTCAGACGGGCCGCAATTTCGCGCGCCCGCTCCGTGTCCTTGACGCTGAACAGGTCCACCACATCCTGCGCCACGTCCATGCGACCGGCGGCGTTCAACCGCGGCGCGATGCGAAATCCGACATCGCTGGCGCTCAGTTTTTTCGCGCTCAAGGCCGACACTTCCAGCAGCGCCTTCAGGCCGACGTTGACCGGATGACGCAATCCGTCCAGGCCGAGCTTGGCGAACACACGGTTTTCGCCGATCAGCGGCACCGCGTCGGCAATCGTGGCAATGGCGACCATCTTCAGGAACGACGGCAGCAGGCGCGCGCGCCCGGTTTCCTCGAGCAGAAGCTGCGCCAGCTTGAAGGCCACGCCCGCGCCGCACAGCGCTTTGCACGGATACGCGCACCCGGCCTGATTGGGATTGAGCACCGCCAACGCCGGCGGCACGCCGTGTCCTTCGGGCAGGTGGTGGTCGGTGACGATCAGGTCCACGCCTGCGCGTTGCGCGGTTTCGGCGGCGGCGAAGGCACGAATGCCGGTGTCGACGCTGACGATGAGCGAGACTCCGGCGGCCGCGGCACGCTCGATGACATCGTCCTTCATGCCGTAGCCTTCGCGAATGCGGTGCGGCACATGGAAATCGGCGCTGCCGCCGCACAGCTCGATGGCAGTTTTCAGGATGACGACGGCGGTGGTGCCGTCCACGTCGTAGTCGCCGTAGATCAGGACTTGCTCGCGGTTGGCGATGGCGCGGCGCAGGCGCTCGGCGGCCTTGTCCATGCCGAGCATGAGGTGCGGCGAGTGCAGGTGTTCGAGCGACGGATGGAGAAAGCGCTGCGCCTCTTCCCCGTTGGCGATGCCGCGGGCGACGAGCAGCCGCGCTACGACCAGTGGGAGATCGGCCTCCGCCGCCAGGCTACTTACCCGCTCTTCATCCGCCGATCGCAAATGCCAGCGCATTTACGAACGTTATCACGGAGTGCGGCAACTCGTAGTCGGTAGTCCGTCGCGCGGGCGAGTGTGTAAATCTTGTCGCGGGCGAGGGCGACGCGCCACAAGATGCAGTACTCGGTACTCAGTACTCGGTACTATCTTTCCCCTCGTCGGGATCGCCGGGCTCGTCAATCATGATGCCACCGTACTCCTCGGCGACGTCGAGCAGGCGCTGATAGCGGTCGTACCACTCGGTGGAAATCTCGCACAGGAACATCGCCCCCTGGTAGGGCCAGCCCAGTTGCAGGAAGCCGGTCTTGCCGACGTAGGTGCGCAGCCAGCGGGCCTCATCAACGTCTTCCTCGTTGGTGTAATTGGCATTGCGGAGGCGCTCGATGAGATAGTCCACGTCCTCGCGGTCGATCGCCACATCGCTCATGGTGAGGAAGGCCGCGCCCGAGGCCTTGGCGAGTTCGACAAAATCCTTCCAGCTATCCAGGTTGTCGTGCGAGTCCCACATGACGCTGGTGACTTCGTCGGTGACATAACCGTGAAAGCGGCGCATGCCGTGGCCTTCGATGAAGGCGGTCATGTCGTCTTTCAAGGTGGTAAGGTCGTCTTGCATGAGGGACAGGCGTGGCACTTAGTCCACTCTCACCAGTACATCATACTCCGCGGCCAAGTCGCGTGCGGCGGGCGTGATGATGGTCTTCGGGCCCACAAAAATCTTCGCCTTGCGTTTTACAGCGGCGCGAATCTCCGCCTCGCTGACGAAGTCCACTGGGCGCGGCTTGGGCACCGGCGCAGCCGACGACGGCGGTTTGGCAGGTGCGGCCTCCGGCTTGGGCGCTTCCGACATTGCGCTGGACGGTGCGCGCGGCCCCTGCTTGGTGGCGAGGAAGCGGTCCACGGCGCGCGCGACCGACCAGTTCACGCCAGTTTCCAGTTTCTGGTTTCTAGTCTCTGGTTGTGAAGAGTTGGCCGTGGCTTCCGCGGGAGGCGTCGCACAGACGCCGCAACTCGCGGTTGAGGCTGCGACTGCACTGGTCACCGGCAACTGACCACTGACCACTTGTGTCACCGGTCGGGCCTCGTAAGCAATTCGGCGCAGGTTGATCAGGTGCAGCGGCGAGATGTTGTCGGAGGTGATGTTGCCGCCCGCCGCGCCGCAGCCCAGCGTCATGGCCGGAAACAGATTGGTAGACGAACCGATGGACCCTTGCGGCGCCGGGCTGTTCACCACCACGCGGTAGGCCGGCATCTTCAGGCCATATTCGCGAATGACCGCGTCGTCCTTGGCGTGAATGGCGCAGGTGTGTCCGAGGCCGCCGAAGCGCAGCAACTCGACGCAGCGCGCCATCGCCGCCGCGCGGTCTTTCTCGAAATAGAGCGCCAACACCGGCGAGAGCTTTTCCGCCGAGAGCGGCTCGTCGCGTCCCACCTTGTCCAGCAGCGCCACCAGCACGCGCGCATTCGACGGCGCGTGCAGCCCGGCTAGTTCGGCGACCCTGGCGGCGGTTTTGCCGACGAACTTCGGGCAGATGGTGTGCGTTTCCGTGTTCACCATTTGCTTGCCGAGCTTCTCGATGTCGTCGCGGCTGAGCAGGTGCGCGCCGTTTTTCGCCAGCTCTTTCAGGACCGCGTCGCGCTGCGAATCTTCCGCCACGATGGCCTGCTCCGACGAGCAGATGGTCCCGTTGTCGAAGGTCTTGCCGAACACCACGTCGGCGACGGCTTTGGCCAGGTCGGCGCTGCTATCGATGAAGGCCGGCACATTGCCCGGCCCGACGCCGAAGGCCGGCTTGCCCGAGCTGTAAGCCGCCCGCACCATGCTCATGCCGCCGGTGGCCAGAATGATGCTGGTGCGCCGGTGCTTCATCAGCTCCTGCGTACCCGGCAAGCTGGGCGTGTTGAAGCAGCAGATCACGTCCGCGGGCGCTCCCGCCTTGATCGCGGCATCCTTCATGATCGCCGCCGCCTCGCAACTGCAGCGCAGCGCCGTCGGGTGCGGGCTGATGACGATGGCGTTGCGGCCCTTCAGGGCAATCAGAATCTTGTAAATGGCAGTCGAGGTCGGGTTGGTGGAGGGCAGGATGGCGGCCACCACGCCCACCGGCACCGCTACTTCGATGATGCCTTGCGCCTTGTCTTCGCGCACGACGCCGACCGTTTTCAGCGGGCGGATGGCCTCGTACACGCGCTGCGACGAAAAAAGGTTCTTGAGGATCTTGTGCTCGACGATGCCATAGGTGGTTTCTTCCACCGCGATGCGCGCCAACTTCTCGGCGTTGGCGGTGGCGGCGGCGGCCACCGCGTCCACCACGCGGTCCACCTGCTCCTGGCTGAAGAGCTGGTATTCGAGGAAGGCCTTGTAGGCGCGCTCGATGAGTTCGCGCGCCTCGGCGACTGAGCGCTCGTCCTTGGATGGCGACGCCGACGCAACCGCAACGGCTGATGTGGGATCGTGAGCCACGGGAGAATTTGGTGATTGGGTGATTTGCCGATTGAGTGATTCACCGGGCCTCGTGCCCAATCACCAAGTCAGCAAATCGGTAAATCGGCAAATTAATCGGCTGACGACTTCTTCGCTTTCGGGGCGGCGCCGCTGATCATCGGCAACGAGGTTTCCAGGTCGCCGTGCGGACGCGGGATCACGTGCACCGCCACGAGTTCGCCGACGCGGCGGGCGGCGGCAGCTCCGGCGTCGGTCGCAGCCTTCACGCTGGCCACGTCACCGCGCACCATCACCGTCACGAAGCCCGCCCCAATGTATTCCTTGTGCACCAGTTGCACATTGGCGGCTTTGACGGCGGCGTCGGCGGCCTCGATGGACCCGACCAGGCCCTTGGTTTCGATCATTCCCAGCGCTTCCATGTTCGCTCCCAATACTGCCATGTTGGCTCCGTGAAGCGGGCGGACCCTTGCCGCGCCCAGTCAATATAAGTGCCTGCGTACCTTACTACGCGGGGCGGAAAGGGTCAAACGTGGAAGGCTGTCAGCCCTCAGCTATCAGCTATCAGCGGGAGCGGAATCCCCTTGTCTGAGATTACACAACCTGAGCAGGACAGATTTCAAACAAGTGATAAGGGGTGTTATCGACAACTGACAAAACCGGGTTGGGTGGGAGTGAATTCACTCACGCAGTAGTTCGGCGGTTAATATCGAGGGAAAATTGAGAGCGCCCGATGTCCGGGCGCTCTTTCAACGCGAATTGAGCAGCGTCAGCCGTGTACAGCAATATAGGCGGAACTTTCCAGGCCAGTGCGGCGTATCTCAGCCTAAACCCGCCTTGGGGGCACAAATGACATCGCTCAGCCGTAGCGCCAGAGTCGCAGGGCTTCTCTATCTCACACTCATGACCGCTCCCCTGCGCCTCATCTACATTCAGGACAAGTTGATCGTCAGCGGCAACGCGGCCGCGACGGCCAACAACATCGCCGCGCACCAGACGCTCTTCCGCCTCGGCATTCTCAGCGATCTGTTCACCGCGACCATGGCCATCTTTCTCACCCTTGCGCTGTACCGGCTGTTCAAGGCCGTGGACCAGGGCCTCGCCGTGGTGATGGTGATCCTCGGCGCCCTGACGGTGACGCCCATCTATTTCCTCAACACCATCAACGACGCGGCTGCGCTGCTCCTGGTGCGCGGCGCCGATTTCTTGGCGGCCTTCGATAAGCCGCAGCGCGAAGCCCTGGCCATGCTGTTCCTCCGCCTGCATAACCACGGCGTGCTGGTGAACGAGGTCTTCTGGGGCCTGTGGCTGTTCCCGTTCGGCCTGCTGGTGTACCGCTCGCGGTTCCTTCCACGGCTGCTGGGCGTGTGGCTGATACTCAATTGCTGCGCGTATGTCGCTCTCAGCGTGACCGGCCTCATGTGGCCGCACTATCAGGCGAGGGTGTGGAACGCGGCATTCCCGGTTATGTTCGGAGAACTGGCGATCATGCTGTGGCTCATCGTCATCGGCGCCAAGGAGCGGCAGCCCGTAGCCGCAACCGCCTGACTGTTGCTCATGGCGATCAAACGGCCGAGCGATAGCAGTCTGCGATTCATCCGGAAACAAAACGAAATCGCGAATCCGACATCCAGTGCAAGACCGTAACTACTTACGATAGGGGCTGTTCACACCAATTAAGTCGACCGGTAACTAAAAAGATCAGGCTTCACCGCCACTTGCCGGTCCAGCGCTTGAAGGCGTAGCGGAACGCGGCGGCGTCCGAGGAAAGTAAGAAGTTGCCATGCGAAGAGTTCTACGTTTCTTCCTTTGGGGCTTTATCGTCGTTGTTGCGTTGGGTGTTGGGCTTGGTGCGTTGTTCGGCTACTTCGTCTACTCGCCTGCTCCTGACCTTCCACGACTGTCCGGCACGCTGAGCAAGGGGACCATTACCGTGGGTGGGATGACGCGGACGTACCGGACCTATGTGCCCCGTGGACTGGCAAAAGGAGCGCCGCTGGTGGTGGTGATGCACGGTGCGGGCGAAAACGGCGCGCAAATGCGAATCGAGACGGGGTACGGATTCGAGCGCCTTGCGGACGAACATGGCTTTGCGGTCGTCTATCCGAATGCGTATAACGGCTACTGGGACGTGTGCACCATTGCCGAGGACGTCAGCGCGAACGGGCTCAACATCGACGACGTTGGTTTCCTGACGGGGATGGTCGACAAGCTCATCGCTGAAATCGGTGTCGATCCGGGTCGCGTGTTCGCGGCCGGCAGTTCCCGCGGCGGTTTTATGGCGTTTCGCCTTGCGCTCGAAGCTCCTTCCCGGTTTCGCGCGGTCGCGGCGGTGTCGGCAAATGTGCCGTCGCCGGAGAATTTCAAGTGCAAGCCCGCGGGGCAAGGCACTCCTTCCGTCATGATCATGAACGGTACGGACGACCCCCTGGTCCCGTTCGACGGTGGTTCGGTTAGCCTCTTCGGCTTGTTCTACAGGCTTGGCAAGGTCCGGTCATCGCGGGAGTCAGGCCAGTATTTTGCGGATCTTAACAACATTGCCAGTACGCCTGAAACGAACGAGACCCAAGTGGCCGAAGGAGTGCACGTCCAGCAGGTACTCTGGCGCAACGACTCCAAAGTGGAGGTGGAGCTGATTGCTACTTACGGCGGTGGACATGGCATCCCTCAGCCATACCGGCGCCATCCGCGAATTTTAGGCCCGTCGCCCAAGGAACCGAACGGACCGGAAGTGATTTGGGCCTTCTTCGAGAGACAGCGCTAATTACGCGCCCTTTTCCCGACTAATGACGAGTGTCCCCTTTCTCCGTCAACGCTAGAATCGCAGGGTTCCCCTATCTATTACTCGTAGTCGTCGGCCCGTCCGCCTCATGTATATTCCCCATTGACAGTCACTGTTGTGAAATCGCTTAGCACAAGTTGGGGAATCCGTGCCGTCCCCACGGGACTCCAAAGATATTTTGCCCAGCTTGCACCGGGCCCACGCCCGGCTAATGTCTGCCGGCTTTGCGGACTGGGTTCCCCGATGGTTTACGGGCTGCTTTTCGCTGTAGTTTACTCGCTGTTTTTCCCTGTATGCAGATGCCGATAAACGCAACCGATATTGCGGCGAAGGCAACCGATCAACGGCCACCGCTGATTGTGTTGCGGCGGATAAGGCACGCGCTTGCCGTGTGTTAAACTCGTTGTTCACCGTCCCGATTTATTGCGCACATGCACCTGTCGAAAGAATATGTGGGCTACCTGGCCCGCGAGGTCTCGAAAAAGCTGATCAAGGGCAAGTTCATCGAAACCAAGGAACTGCCTGCCCTCACCGAGCGCGTGCACAGCGCGCTGCTCGACGAGCTGACGCTGGAAGACCGCATCAACGACGAGGTGCGCATCATTTTGGAAACCTACTCCGACGAGATGCGCCGCACCGGCGCCAACTACCAGGAGATGTTCAAGAAAGTGAAGAACGAGCTGGTGCGCAAGTACAAGGCGGTGCTGTAGTGCGCGTGGACCTCAAGTCGGAGGAGCCGTATCGGCTGACCCGCGACAAGATCAACGTGCTGGCGCGGGCCGTCGCCGAAGCCCTGGCCGGCATGGAGGGCGTGGAGTTCGTCGAGGACAAGAACAGCGTCCGCCTGGAAGTACGGCGCCTGATCGAGGAACTGCTGGCACAGGAGAAAAAGATCGATCAGGAAGCCCGGCGCAAGATCGAGTCCCAGAAGCGTACGATCCTGGAGGGCAGCCAGGAATGGGACATCCTCTACCGCAAGTATTACCTCGAGGGAGTCAAGAAGCTCGGGATTTAGAAACAGTTTCGGTTTCGGTTTCAAGTTTTCACCTTTCGAGTTGAGCTTGAATCTCCACCGTCGCGACGGCAGGTCAGTACAATTCTTCTCCCATGGCCAGGAACCTGCCCCACATTCGACTGACGATACGCCGCACTTGAGTCGCCGCGGCCGGGGGCGGCCGCGGGCCCACAAATTTCGGGCAAGTGAAGAGCGGTCCCGGCGAGGGCGCCGGGACCTACCGATCTGAACCTGGCGCCAACAATGGCACTCATAATCTGATTTGGTAGGCTCCGGCGCCCTCGCCGGGGCTTCTGTTTGTGGGAGTCGAAATCGTAAGGGCAAGGGCGCCCACGCCCGCGCCTTGCGAATGCCGACGTACAATTCTCATCAGATGACCCGGAATCTGCCCCACATTCAACGCGACCATACTCCGCACTTAATTAACTTCGCTACACACGATCGCCACATCTTGACTCCGGCTGCGCGCAGCATTGCCTTGGACTCCTGCCGCCACGATCACGGGCGAACCATGCATCTGCACGTCGCCGTTGTCATGCCCGATCACGTACACCTGATCCTAACTCCCGCTGTGGATTATGATCGCCGCCGCGTATACCCACTGAGTGAGATCTTGTGGGCCATTAAGAGCGCGTCGTCCCACCGGATTAATAAGCTGCTTGGCTGTTCGGGTGCAGTTTGGCAAGCAGAGTACTTCGACACGGCAATCCGCAGGTCGGAGAGCCTCGATCAGAAAATGGAATATGTGCGCCAGAATCCCGTTCGTGCTGGGCTAGTCACGAGCGCGGAACGTTACGAATGGCTTTGGGAGTCGCCGCGGCCGGGGGCGGCCGCGGGCCCACAAATTTCCGGCAAGTGAAGAGCGGTCCCGGCGAGGGCGCCGGGACCTACCGATCTGAGAATTGGTTTCAAGTACAACGGCACCAGAGGTCTGCTAGCAGAGCAAACCAAACTTCCGCAGCCAGTTTGCGCCTGCATTCGGGAATGAACTCGCCCCATTGTGGGAGGCGGGAACCTGGGCGCACGGTACTGCGTATATCCAATGGGGGAGAATCCTTCGCGCTGGCGTAGCATCAACTAGGTAGGAAAGTACATTATGGGTAACGCACTGAAAACCACCCTGCTGCTGGGAGTGTTGACCGGCTTTCTGCTGTTCATCGGCGAGTACTTCGGCGGGCAGAACGGGATGATCCTGGCGCTGGGCATCGCCGCGGTAATGAATTTTGTCTCCTACTTCTTCTCCGACAAGCTGGCGCTGGCCATGTACCGCGCCCAGCCGGCGACGCGCGAGGACCTGCCGCGCGTGTACCAGATCGTCGAGCGCCTGACGCAGCGCGTCGGCATCCCCATGCCGAAGATTTATGTGATTCCCAGCGATTCGCCGAATGCCTTCGCCACCGGGCGCAACCCGAACCATGCCTCGGTCGCGGTGACGCAGGGCATCCTGAACCTGCTCAACGACGACGAGATGGAAGGCGTGCTGGCGCACGAACTGGGCCACGTGCGCAATCGCGACATCCTGATCAGCTCGATCGCCGCCACCATCGCCGGCGCCATCACCTTCCTGGCGCGCATGGCAATGTGGGGCGCGATGTTCGGCGGCTATGGCGGACGCGACGAACGCGAGCGCGGCGGCGGACTGGGCGCGCTGTTCATGATTATCCTGGCCCCGATTGCCGCCATGCTGATCCAGCTTGCGGTCTCGCGCTCGCGCGAATACGCCGCCGACGATACCGGCGCGCATCTCACCGGCAATCCTTACGCGCTGGCCAGCGCCCTGGGCAAGCTCGACGCCTACTCGCGGCGTGTGCCGCTGCCGGCTTCGCCTTCGACCGCGCACCTGTTCATCGTGCAGCCGTTCCTTGGCATGGGCGGGATGAACTGGGCCAACTTGTTCTCCACCCATCCGCCGATCGCGAAGCGCATCGAACGGCTGACCGGCCACCCGGCGGAGTTCGATGTCTAAGAAGCTGTTAGCTGTTAGCTATTAGCTCTTAGCTTTTAGCCGGAAGGAATTCCGGTCCGGCAAAGGCGAAGCTAAGAGCTAATAGCCAAAAGCCAAGAGCTGCCTGCTGGTTTACAATCGGTGTCAATGGCTCCTCAAACGATGCAGGGAACGGCCAGCCGCGCGGCCGCTTTGCAGGCGGCGCTGCGCACCATCATTCGTGGGCAGGACGAAGTCATCCGCTTGGCGCTGGTCACATTATTTGCCGGCGGCCACCTGCTGATCGAGGGCGTTCCCGGGGTCGGCAAGACCACGCTGGCGCAGGCGCTGGCGCGCGCGCTGGATTGCACCTTCCAGCGCATCCAGTTCACCAGCGACATGCTGCCCAGCGACGTGCTGGGCATCTCCATGTACTCCGCCGTCGAACAGCGCTTCGAATTCAAGCGCGGCCCGGTGTTCACCAACGTCCTGCTGGCCGACGAAATCAACCGCACCACGCCGAAAACGCAGTCGTCCCTGCTGGAGGCAATGAACGAATCCCACGTCACCGTGGACGGCCACTCCTATACCCTGCCGCAGCCCTTCCTGGTCATGGCCACGCAGAACCCAGTCGAGCACCATGGCACCTATCCGTTGCCGGAATCGCAGATGGATCGCTTCCTGATGCGGGTGCACATGGGCTATCCCACCGGCGTCAGCGAGCGCGAAATCCTGCGCTCGGAGGCGGGCGCGGCGCAACTCGACACGGTGCGTCCGGTGCTCACCGCCGCCGACGTGATTGGCACTCAAGATGAAGTCGTGCGCGTGCGCGTGGACGACGCACTGGTGGAGTACACGATGGCCATTGTCAGCCGCACGCGTGAGTCGCCTTATCTGTCTCTGGGAGTCTCTCCGCGCGGGGGCATCATGCTCTACCGCGCGGCGCAGGGCCTGGCGTTTCTCGATGGCCGCACCTTCGCCACCCCGGACGACTTCAAGGCGCTGGCGGTACACGTGTTTGCCCACCGCGTGGTGGTCAGCGGGCGCTACTCCTCGACCCTGAAGAAGTCGCAGCAGGGAGAGGAAATCCTGCGCGAGATCGTGGAGAGCGTGCCGGTGCCGGTGTAGCGCGCCACGGCCCGCTGTGATCCGCCTGCACATGGACTATGGACTGGGGATGGTTTGGCTCTGTGTGACATGTTGCGGGCAGAACATGGAGATTCGCATTCTTTCGCCCGCTAAAGCGGGCTTGTGCTGTTTTTTCCGCCAACCCCCGGCTTACGAGTCTGTGTGAAAACGGTGCCGCGCCGCTGGCGCTCTGCGATTTCGTTCCACTTTTCCCACCGCTGCCGCGGTGGGCTAACGAATTCCGCCCGCTGCGCGGGCTGAGTCCGAGTACTTCGGACCACTGCACTTGACGAAAAAGAGTTCTCACACAGACTCTTACTCCGGGGGCTACATTCTTTCGCGCGCCAGGCGCGCTGTGCCTTGGGTCATCTCGCGCCGGGTGCTGGCGGGTCGGCAGCGCGTTTGCCGCATGGGACGTGAATATCTGACGCCCCGCCATCACCGTAGCATCGAATTGCTCATATGTCCGTGCTGCGCTTTTTCATGCTGCTCTCGATGGTGATCTGGGTGGGCGGGATCATCTTCTTCGCTTTCGTGGTTGCGCCCGCGCTGTTCAGCATATTGCCGACGCGCCATCTTTCCGGGCTGGTAGTCACGCGCACCCTCGGCTCGTTGCACTGGATGGGCGTGGTTTGCGGCGGCGTGTTCCTCATTTGTTCGGCCTTCGAGGCTTATCGCACCTCGGGCAGCGTGAAGGCCAGCGTCCTCCCGGACCTGCTGGTTTTCGGCATGGTGGTCGTCACGCTAATTTCGCAGATCGGCGTCAGCACGAAAATGGCGGCTTTGCGGGCGGAGATGGGCGAGATCGACAAAATCCCCGCCGCCGATCCGCGCCGCGTCGCCTTCAACCACCTGCATCAGTGGTCAACCCGACTGGAAGTGATCGTGCTTTTGCTCGGCCTGGCGGCTCTTTACGTCATCGCGCGCAACTGGGCGATTCCCATAATGAACGCCGTACACGAGCGGTCCCTTTCCACCCGCGCTTAGATACGGCCGAGGATTTATCATCAAGAGTTTGGGCGGAATGTGTGAGGCCTGGTTCGTGCCGTCCCTACGGGACTGGGTTCCGAAACTGGGGCCAATTTCCCAGGACTAAAGTCTTGGGCTACTCTCGGTCGTCCCTGCGGGGACTCCGCCAGGGCGCGTGCGCCACAACGCTCATTCGTGCGTCACAACGCTTATGAAGACTGGCATCATCGGCCTGCCGCAGGTAGGCAAAACGTCGCTGTTCAAGATCCTGACCAAGGCGCAGCTCGCGCCCGCCCACGTCAACCCACGCGAGGCGCACATCGGCGTGGCCAAGGTGCCGGACGACCGCCTGGACCGGCTCGCCGCACTGTACAACCCGCGCAAGCTGGTGCACGCCTCGGTGGAGTACGTGGACGTGGCCGCCATGCCGACGCACGCTTCCAAAGCCGAAGCCAAGGCGGGCGCCGGGCTGAGCGACGCGATCGTCGCCAACATCCGCCAGGTGGACGCCATCGCGCACGTGGTTCGCGCCTTCGACGATCCCGCTATTCCGCACGTCGGCGAAATCAATCCGCTGCGCGACATCCAGAACGTGGATTTCGATCTCATGGTCAGCGACCTCGGCCAGATGGAGAAGCGCCTGGAGCGCCTGCGGAAGGATTTGAAAAAGCAGAAAACGCCCGAACTGGAAAAAGAATTCGAACTCCTGCAGCGCTGCCAGGCCTTCCTGGAGCGGGAGCGCCCGCTGCGCGAGATGGAAATGACGCCCGAGGACAAGAAACGGGTGCGCGGCTTTATGTTCCTCAGCGAGAAGGCCATCCTGCACGTGCTCAACATAGGGGAGAGCGTGGAACTCGGCCGCGAGCTGGAACAGGCCGTCGGAAAGTTCAACCTGCGGGAAGTGACCGCCCGCCGCAACACGGGCGCGAGCGCTATCTGCGGCAAGGTGGAAGCCGAACTCGCCGAGATGAGCGACGCCGACGCCGCCGAGTTCCTCGCCAGCTATGGCATGGGCGAGAGCGGCCTCACGCGCCTGATCCGCAAAACCTACGAGCTGCTTGGCCTGATTTCCTTTTTCACCGTCGGCGAAGACGAATGCCGCGCCTGGACCATTGAGAACGGTACAAAAGCGGTCAATGCCGCCGGCGTGATTCACACCGACCTGGAGCACCACTTTATCCGCGCCGAGGTCATGCACTGGGACCAGCTTCTGGAGGCCGGCTCGGAGGCCAATGCCCGCGCGCGCGGCACGCTGCGGCTTGAGGGCAAGGAGTACGTCGTCAAGGATGGCGATGTCATGCATATCCGCCATAGCGGGTGAGGGGGAAGTACCTGAGTACCTCAGTAACTGAGTACGTAAGACTGATTAGGCCACCGAATCGGGCAGATCATCACGATGGAATCACTCAGGTACTGACGTACTCAGGTACACAGGTACTGCATTTCGCCGTGTTAAGCTGCGGCCATGGACGCGGCCGCGCTGCAACAGACGATCTACAACTTTCCCGAGCTGCGCACGCCGCGCCTGCTGCTGCGCCGCCTGCGCATGGAGGACGCCGACGACATCTTCGCTTACGCTAGCGACCCGCCGATGACACGGTTCGTCTTCTGGGAGCCACACCGGACGCTCGATGATACGCGCGAGTATCTTCAGCGCACGCTGCAGGGATATGCGGACGGGCTTCCGCCCTGTTGGGGTATCCAGCACCTCGGCGAAGGCGTCGTCATTGGCGGGTGCGCATTCCACGAGGTCAGCGCGATGAACCTGCGCGGCGAGATTGGCTACGCGCTCGCTCGCAAGTACTGGGGACAGGGGCTGATGACCGAGGCGGTGCGCGCCATGCTCGATTACGGGTTCAACACCCTGCAACTCAACCGCATTGAAGCGCGCTGCGATGTCGAGAACACCGCGTCCTGGCGGGTGATGGAAAAAGTGGGAATGAAATTCGAAGGCGTGCTGCGCCAGAACATCATGCTGCACGGCAGAGCGCGCGACGCCAGGATGTACGCGATTCTGCGCGAGGAGAGGAGTGGATGCAACAAGTAAGAAGTCAGAAGTCAGAAACCGCTGGCAAATTGCGGAAAAACTGACACTACCCCCGTAGGAAGTGCTTCCACGGAATCTCTACTTCTGACTTTCTGACTTTCTGACTTTCCAGCTCTGACTTTCTGACATCTTACTTCTCACTTCTGACTTCCTCCCCAAACACCCTCGCAAAAATCTTGTCCACATTGCGCAACTGCCGCCGGAGATCGAAGGCGCGCTCCATCTGCTGGCGCGAGACGCGCGACGCGATCTCCGGGTCGGCTTGCACCAGTTCGCGGAAATTGCCGCCGTTCTGCCACGCCTGCATCGCGTTCCGCTGGACGATTCGATAAGCGTCCTCGCGCGACAGCGTCCCGCTTTCCACCAGGTCGAGCAGGAGTTGCCCGCTGAACACCAGCCCGCCGGTACTCTCCAGATTCCGCTTCATGCGCTCGGGATAAACCACCAGCGTGTCGATCAGGTTCGCCGTCTTCGCCAGCAGATAGTCGGCGAGGATGGTGGAGTCGGGCAGGATGATGCGCTCCACCGAGGAGTGCGAGATGTCGCGCTCGTGCCACAGGGCCACGTTCTCCAGCGCCGCTTGCGCGTTCGACCGCACCACCCGCGCCAGCCCGCCGATCTGCTCGCAGGTCACCGGGTTGCGCTTGTGGGGCATGGCCGACGAGCCTTTCTGCTTTGCGCTGAAGTATTCCTCCGCCTCGCGCACTTCGGTGCGCTGCAGGTGGCGAATCTCGACCGCGATCTTTTCCAGCGACGACGCAATGACGGCCAGCGTCGCCAGGTAATTGGCATGGCGGTCGCGCTGGATCACTTGCGACGAGATCGGCGCCGCCTCCAGACCCAGGCGGGCGCAGATTTTCTCTTCCAGTTCGGGGTCCAGGTGGGCGAACGTGCCCACCGCGCCGGAAAACTTTCCAACCCTCATCTCTTCGGCGGCGCGTTCGAAGCGCGCCAGGCCGCGCACAATCTCCGCGTACCAGTTGGCCAGCTTGAGGCCGAAGGTGATGGGCTCGGCGTGCATGCCGTGCGTGCGTCCCACCATGGGAGTGTGCTGGAACTCGAAGGCGCGCCGGCGCAGCACATCGCGCAGCCGCTGCAAGTCTTCGCGAATGATCTCCGACGCCGCCCTCACCTGCAGCGCTTGCGCCGTGTCCACGACATCGTTGGAAGTCAGCCCGAAGTGCAGCCAGCGCGATTCCGGACCGATCTTTTCCGCGACCGCCGTGGTGAAGGCGATGACGTCGTGCTTGACTTCGGCCTCAATCTGCTGAATTCGTCCCAGGTCGAAATCCGCCTTCTGGCGGATGGTCTTTGCCGCCTGCTCCGGAACCAGGCCCGCCTTCGCCAGCGTTTCGGTGGCGGCGACTTCCACCGCCAGCCATTGGCGGAACTTGTTTTCCTCGCTCCAAATGCGGCCCATCTCCGGGCGCGTGTAACGGGCGATCAAGCACCCTCCTGTGGGATCGACCTGCAGGGCCGAACCCGTCATTCTAAATGGAGCAGGCCGCGCGACCTAGTTCTTGATTACTGGACGCGCTTATCATCGGGCTGGCACACGAAAGTGGTGGTGACAATTACATCGTAATGAGATTGAATTTCCCGTAACTTGCGCTAAGATTCTCCGGCTTCGCGGCACGCCGGGGGTGGGCGGTGCGTTCAGCCTTCACCACATTCCGAGGGCCCGGACTACGATGCCGAAATGTGCGCTCCGGCGTCCGCTTTAAACCGGTCAAGTCCCGATTCAGACCACCGGGCGGCCGGCGCTCGAACGCTGAAATCATATCGTGTTACGATGGGAGGTGATCTCATGAGCCCGCGCTCCAACTTCCAACCGAACTACAAGGCGTTGGCGGAATTTCGTTACCAGATCCGCCGGTTCCTCCGTTTCAGCGAAGAGACGGCGCGCGGCGGCGGCCTCGAGCCGCAGCAGTACCAGCTCATGCTGGCGCTCAAAGGCATACCCGACAGCGTCCGTCACCGCGTCGGCGAGGTCGCCGAGCGGCTCCAGATCCAGCATCACAGCACGGTGGAGCTGGTGGACCGGCTGGCGCGCCGCGGACTGATCAAGCGCCGCCGCAGCGAGTCGGACCGCCGCGAAGTGCTGTTGGAGCTCACACCCCGCGGCGACAAGCTGCTGCAGGAGATGGCGCTGCGTCACCGGGCGGAATTGCGCGAGATGGCGCCCGTCCTGGTCGCCGCGCTCAAAAGAGTGGTGCGCGACACCCAGGCAGATGACGGGTCGCGACCCGGCAGGAGCAAAGCCAGCCGCAGTTGAGGTGAACACACAAGGATGACCGGACCCATCGACGGCTCCCCCAGGCCGAACCCCACGCTTCCATTTCCCCAGCCCAACGACAACAGTTCTCCGGCGCGCGCCGCGAGTGTCACCGACCTGGTCGAAGGGCCCGTCCCTACGGCGGTCAAGTTCCGCATGCTATTGGTGTCATTTCTGGCGGCCGCCATCGGCGCCGGCGCCGGCGTGATCGCCTACGCGCTCTACAACCTCATCGGCCTGATCACCAACCTGGCGTTCTACCACCAGCTCTCGTTTCGCTTCCGCAGCCCCGAGGCGAACACACTGGGCCTGTGGGTTATCGTCATACCCGTCGTCGGCGGCGCGATCGTCGGGGTGATGGCGAAGTACGGCTCGCCCAAGATCCGCGGCCACGGAATTCCCGAAGCGATGGAAGCCGTGCTCATCGGCCGCAGCAAGATCGAGCCCAAGGTCGCGATTCTGAAGCCGATTTCCGCCGCCATCGCCATCGGCACGGGCGGCCCGTTCGGCGCCGAAGGTCCGATCATCCAGACCGGGGGCTCGGTGGGCTCGCTGGTCGGCCAGCTTTTTCACATGACGGCCGCCGAGCGCAAGGTGCTGCTCGCCTGCGGCGCCGCGGCCGGCATGGCGGCAACCTTCAACACGCCCATCGCGGCCGTGGTCTTGGCGATCGAACTGCTGCTTTTCGAATTCAAGTCGCGCTCGTTTATCCCGCTGGTCATCGCCTCGACGATTGCCACCAGCGTGCACATCGAGCTGATGGGACCCGGGCAGATGTTCAATGTCTCGGCGGTGGACTTTGGCGTGCCTGCGGCGCTGCCCTGGTACGTGCTGCTCGGGCTGCTGTGCGGCCTCGCCGCCGTCGGGTTCAGCAAATTGCTCTACTGGGTGGAAGATCAGTTCGAAAAGCTCCCACTGGACGATATGTGGTGGCCGGCGATCGGCGCACTGGGGCTCGGCATCATCGGCTACTTCGTGCCGCGCGTGCTCGGCGTCGGCTACGACACCATCACCGCCATTCTGAACAATCAGCTCGCGCTGAAATTACTCGTCCTCGTCATGGTCTTCAAGGCGCTGGCGCTGGTGATTTCGCTCGGCTCGGGCACCTCGGGCGGCTTGCTGGCGCCGATGTTCATGTCAAGCGCGGCCATGGGCGGCGCGTTCGCCATGGGGCTGAACTACGGCCTGGGCACGCACCTTGCGCCGGGCGCCTTCGCGCTGGTCGCCATGGGCGCGGTGTTTGGGGCAGCCTCGCGGGCGACGTTCACCTTCATCATCTTCGCTTTCGAAATTACTCGCGACTACAATGCCGTGCTGCCGCTGATGCTGGTGTGCGTGATCGCCGACGGCATCGCCATGTTCTTCACCTCGACCTCGATCATGACCGAGAAGCTGGCGCGCCGCGGCCTGCACATCCACCAGGATTACGAACCGGACGTGCTGCAGCAGGTGCGGGTTTCGGAAACCATGTCCAGCGATGTCTCCACGATTCCCGAGACAATGACGGTCGGCGAACTGGCGCGGCGGCTGGCGTCGCGCGATCCCCACCTCGTGCATCACGCGGCGTGGCCGCTGGTGGACAGTAACGCCCGGTTGACGGGCATCGTCACGCGGGGTGACATCATGCGGGCGCTGGAGCAGGACCCTGCCGGCACGATGACCGTCCGCGAGGCCGGCAGTAAGAGCCTGGTCGTGACGTATCCGGATGAGCTGCTCTCCAGCGCGGCGGAGAAGATGCTGCACAACGACGTAGGGCGCCTGCCGGTAGTCAGCCGCAAGAACTCAACCCAGATCATCGGCTATCTTGGACGCTCCGGCATCATGGCCGCCCGCCTCAAGCGCCTGCAGGAAGAATCGGTGCGCGAGCCGGGCTGGATTGGGCGCTTCGCGCGGAAATAAAGCACGGGAGTCATAGCTCACGGGCAGCGTTTTTCTGCGTCCGATCCTGCTGTGGGTCATCTACTTAGGAGAGCGGGCTAGAGCGTTTTGTGTTGGTGTAACCGCAAAGAAATAACCCAAGATCCTTCGACTCGGGTTTCCCGCGCTGGAGAAAGCGCGCGGGAGCCCTCCCTTGCTCAGGATGACATTGGGGTGCATCAACTGTGGAACCGATCTAAGGCCTGTTCCCCCGGCATGTGAGGTCTTATAGAAGAAATGGAACTCATCGTTTACTCGTCCAGTTGGTGCCCAGACTGCCGTATTGCCAAACGATTTCTCGCCAAGCACAACGTTCCCTACAAAGAAGTTGATATCGAGGAGACGCCCGGCGCGGCGCAAGAGATCATCGCCCGCACCGGCAAGCGCGCCATCCCGCTGTTTGTCATCAACGGCGTCTGGGTCCAGCCCTACCGGGCCGGCGAAGGCTTCCTCTACGAGGAAATGAGCAAGCTGCTCGGCATCACTGACGATCCCGCCGCCGCCAACGACTGATTACACTGCAGAATTGCGGAACTGCGGAATTGCGGAATTGTCGATTCGACTTCTATTCGGCAATTCCGCAGATCGGCGAGAAGCCGCGCTCGGCTCGCATTCTCCAGCGCGCACCGTCACTCACCGCTGCAATGAATCCGGCACCGGCGATTTCTCAATGTGCCGTCTCCTCCGACGAGCCGCAGTGAGTCCTCGTACTGCCACCGAAGCTCGTCAGCATAGATCACGCGTCAGCCAGGCGCGCGGCGCAAGGCATTGGTTGTAGCTGGCTGGTCGCGTTCTGAATTCGTAACAAACATACATTTTCGGCTGTGAGCTGAAATATCGGCGTTATATGAGGTGTCAGATTGGGCCTCGTTCTATGATTTGTAGCTGAGAACAGGAGCCATCCATGGTAAGTGCAGCAGCACCACAGCCCCAACCACAACCACAACCAACAATGCGGCTGAAGATGCACTCCGGCGAGCATCTCATCGACTCGCTTAAGCTCGCACCCGAGCACAAAAGTGCTCTGAAGCGGCTCGGCTACATAAGCCTCGAGCAATTGGCAGGCGCGGCACAAATCAGCGGCCGGGAGTTGGCCGCATATTTGGGAGAGCCTATCGATAAGATCATGGGCCAAATCTCGGTGGCCGCCACGATCCTGCCGGCGGCGGCAGCAAAGACAATCCGTACTGCCGAATACCCTTTGGGCTTTTCAGTCCACCGCTATTTCGAGGCAAGAGCTAAGGCGGCTGCGGCGCCGTTATCTGCCGGCAGTTTGGCGACGTTCCAGCGACTCGCTGCGGCCGTGCCGAAGCCAGCGGTTAAGGCCGAAGTCAATCTGATTCCGCAAATGCCTCCGATCCGCAACCAGGGCGAACGCGGAACGTGCGTGGCCCATGCCGCACTCTCGGCTTTTGAGCACTCGCTGAATGTAAATGGGAGTTATGTCGACCTTTCAGAGCAGTTTCTGTATTGGAATTGCAAACGCAACGACGGCGCTCTCAATGAGGAAGGCACCTACTTGGGTGTCGCATGGCCCTTGCTTCAGCGGGACGGTTGCTGCACAGAACTGAAGTGGCCTTACGACCCAGTGCCCCAGGCGGGCAATGAAGGCCAAGGCCCGCCGCGGAAAGGTGCCCAGGCTGAAGCTCTGCAATGGCGGGTGCCACAGTTCACAGAACTCGCCGCGACAGCCGTAGACGACATCAAGTCCGAACTCGAACAGGGTCGCTGCGTATCCTTTTCCGTGCCGGTTTACAACAGCTGGTACCGAAATGACTGGGTGGCATACACAGGCAACATCACGATGCCAGTTCCCAACGAAGTCCGCGTCGGAGGGCACGCGATGTGCCTGGTGGGTTACGTCGATCTTCCCGACCAGCCTGGGTTCGGTGGAGGAAGTTTCCTTCTTCGAAATAGCTGGGGCGATCAGTGGGCTATCGAGGGCGCCTACGGTGTCGGCTATGGCACCATCCCCTACGCCTACATTGCGCGTTACTGCATGGAGGCATACTCTATGTAGGAGACTGGCATCATAATTTTAGCGGAGGCGTAATACGCCGCGCTAATGCGCATGTACTCGAAGCACGGCACCTACATTGACGAGTTGGCGTTCCTTTCTGAGGAGCAAAAGACAAGCCTGCGCAATCTCGCGGCGCCGACGCCGCTGGCCCTGGAATCGATGATTGCTGCCTCTCCCAAGGACTTCGAGCGGCTGTTGGGTTCCGCCACCTTGGAACAGTTAAAGCTCGCGCTCGTGTCCATGGTTCGCGACGAAGAAAGAAAGTCGATCTCAGGCGCAGCCAGTCGAGCCGCGCGAGGCTTCGGCGCTATCGTCGATCGGAAAGCGCCGGTCGTCCCGCCAGCCGCATACGATATACGTCGTCGCGACCAACTATTTCACGATATCGAACTGATTCGAAAGTCCGGCGACAGTTCACCCGAGGCGCGCGATCTCCTGCAGCGTTTGGAAGCGGAGCTCAACGCATTATTCGGGGATGAACACAGCCGCTCCGTAACCGGCTGATCCGACTACAGCTTTCCAGCAAATACATCGGTCGCAAAAACTCAGCCACCGAATAATCCGGTGGCTGAATTGATTTAGCTAAGAGCTAGCAGCTAATTGCTGTACAGCAGCACGCCTTCCTGCTTCTCCTCGCCGACCTGGCGATAGAAGAGGCGGTCGCCGTCGAGGTAAACCTCCAGGAACGCCGGGCGCACGTTGATGGCGCCCTGGATCAGCGCTTCGCTGAGCGGGTCCTCGATGTACTTCTGCAGGGCGCGGCGGAGCGGACGCGCGCCGTAGCTGCGGTCCACCAGGGTCTTGTCCAGAATCCACTTGCGCGCTTCCTCGTTCACCGTCACGGTGATCGACTTCTGCGCCAGGTTCTGGTTCAACTGGGCGACCATCAGTTCCACGATGGCGATCAGGTCCTGTTCGCTGAGCGAGTTGAACAGGATGACCTCGTCCAGGCGGTTGAGGAACTCGGGATTGAAAGTGCGCTTCACTTCGTTGCGCACCATGTCCTCGACGTTCTTGGAGACC
The DNA here is from genome assembly GCA_020073285.1 of Terriglobia bacterium. Classification (GTDB taxonomy): domain Bacteria; phylum Acidobacteriota; class Terriglobia; order Terriglobales; family Acidobacteriaceae; genus JAIQGF01. Next base: position 51,223 of record JAIQFM010000003.1, read on the forward strand.
GCATCCTCGCTGGCCGCCTCGAAGCCCAGCCCCTTGCGCTTCTGCAGGTGGCGGGCGCCGATGTTGGAGGTCATGATGATGATCGAGTTCTTGAAGTCCACCGTGTTGCCCAACCCGTCGGTCAACTGGCCGTCTTCAAACACCTGCAACAGGATGTTGAACACGTCCGGGTGCGCCTTCTCGATTTCGTCCAGCAGAACGACGGAGTAGGGGGCGCGCTTGACGCGCTCGGTCAACTGCCCGCCCTCCTCGTAGCCGACGTATCCCGGAGGCGAGCCGATCAGCTTGCTGACCGAGTGCTTCTCCATGAATTCCGACATGTCGAAGCGGACCAGCGACTTCTCGCTGCCGAACATGAACTGCGCCAAGGTGCGGGCGACTTCGGTCTTGCCCACGCCCGTGGGCCCCAGGAACAGGAACGAGCCGATGGGCCGGTTGGGAGATTTCAGTCCGGCACGGCTGCGGCGGATGGCACGCGCCAGCGCCGAGATCGCCTTCTCCTGCGAGATGACGCGCTTATGCAGTTCGTCCTCGATGCGCAGCAGCTTCTGCGATTCCTCTTCCTTGATGGAGGTGATGGGCACGCCGGTCCAGCGGGAAACCACGTCCTCGATGTCCTCGCGGCCGACGACGCCAGTGGAGGACTCGTCGAGATGGTATTTCTCGCGCAGGGCGCGCAGGTTCTCGCGTTCCTTGCGCTCCTCGTCCGAATAGAAGCGCGCCTTCTCGAACTCGTGGTTCGCGATGGCGTTCTCCATGCGGTGGACAATGAACTTGATGCGCTTCTGCACTTCGGTGATCTCGTCGGGCAGCGAGGTCTGGCGCAGCTTGACGCGCGCGCCCGCCTCGTCGATGAGGTCGATGGCCTTGTCGGGCAGGAAGCGGTCCGGGATGTAGCGGTTGGAGTGCGACACGGCGAAGCCGATGGCCTCGTCGGTGTAGCTGACCGCGTGGAACTTCTCGTAGCGGTCTTTGATGCCGTTCAGGATCTTGACCGCGTCCTCCTCGTTGGGCGGCGGCACCTTGACGGACTGGAAGCGGCGCTCCAGGGAGCGGTCCTTCTCGATGGACTTGCGGTACTCGCCCGGGGTGGTGGCGCCGATGCACTGAATCTCGCCGCGCGACAGCGCCGGCTTGAGGATGTTGGCGGCGTCGAGCGAGCCTTCGGCCGAGCCCGCCCCCACCAGCGTGTGCAGCTCGTCAATGAAGATGATGGCGTTCTGCGACTCCATCAGCTCCTTCATGATGGTCTTGAGCCGCTCTTCGAACTGGCCGCGGTACTTGGTTCCGGCAACGATCAGGGAAAGGTCGAGCGCGAGAATGCGCTTGTCGGAGAGGAACGACGGAACTTCGCCGTCGGCGATGCGCTGCGCCAGTCCTTCGACGATGGCGGTCTTGCCCACGCCCGGTTCGCCGATCAGGACGGGATTGTTCTTGGTGCGGCGGCAGAGAATCTGCACCGCGCGCTCCAATTCCTGCTCGCGGCCGACCAGCGGATCGAGCTGGTTGTCCATGGCGGCCTGGGTCAGGTCGCGGGAAAACTCGCCCAGCAGCGACGACTCGCGGCTACGCTGCGGCGCCGCTTTTTCCTGCGTGCTGCGCGCCAACTCTTCCCGAATGGTGGACAGGCGCAAGCCGCGCTCGTGCAGGATTTCGGCGGCAAAACACTTTTCTTCCCGAAGCAAGCCCAGCAGCAGGTGCTCGGTGCCGATGTGCTTGTGCGAGAGGCGCTCGGCCTCCTCGGCGGCATAGGCGAGCACGCGCTTGCACTCGTTGGACAGGGGCAGGTCCACCGAGGTCGAGACCTTTTCCCGGATGGTGGTGTGACCTTCAATCTGCTTGCGGATGGACTCGACCGAAGCATGCGACCGCAGGAAACGATTGGTCAAGGCCTTGTCTTCGCGTAAGAGGCCGAGCAGCAGGTGCTCCGTTTCGATGTAGGGAGAACCGAACTGGCTGGCCTCGTAGCGGGCGAAGAAGATGACGCGCCGGGCTTTTTCCGTGTACCGTTCAAACATTGGTTATCTCCGAAAGACGTCCAAACCTTTCACCCCATCCAACCGCCTACCAGCGGCGGCGTCCTGTGGCGCCGTACACGGAAGCGGAACCTGTCCCTTCTCAGGGGCCCAGAAACTAGCCTATGCCACCGGCAGCGATTGCGGAAGAACTTCTTCCAGTCGCCCCGCTTCCAGCCTGAGAACTCGGCTGCAACGGCGCGCGAACGCAAGGTTGTGGGTGGCAATGAGGGAGGTAAGCCCGTAGTCGCGATGTAGCCTGGCGATCAAATGAAAAACCGCCTCAGCAGTCCGGTTATCGAGGTCGCCCGTGGGTTCGTCCGCCAAAAGCAATTTCGGCCTCGTGACCAGAGCCCGGGCGAGGGCAACTCGTTGCTGCTCCCCCCCGGAAAGCTCGCCGGAACGATGGTGCGCGCGATCCTCTAACCCCACCTCGCGCAACCACGCTGCAGCTTCCTTTTCCGCTTCGCTTCTTCTCACGCCCCTGACCATCAGGGGCATGGCCACGTTGTCTACCGCCGAGAATTCCGGCAGCAAATAATGAAACTGCCAGACAAATCCAACCTCGCGGTTGCGAAACTCGGCTGCCGCTTCGTCGGTGAGCGATTGCAGCTTTACGTGGGCGCAGTATACGTCACCTCCGGAAGCGCTATCAAGCGTTCCGAGGATGTGCAATAGGGTAGATTTACCCGCCCCCGACTGCCCCACGATGGCCAGCATCTCTCCCGTCTGCACCCGGAAGAACAAATTGTCAAAGAGCACCAAGTCCGAACTGCCGGAACGAAACACTTTCTTGAGGTTTTCGACCCGCAGAATCTCGGACTTGTCCATTGGATGCAGGCGCTTTCCGCTACGGTGCAAAGTTCCATTGCCGGGAGCCCGAAGAGCCACATCCGGTCTGCATCCTATGATGACACAGGCGGCAAGCGCCGGTCGCGTGCAGGCCGTTACGTTGGTGCTGAATCCCGGGCACCCTCGGGCGAGCGCTTTCTACTCATAGCGTAACGCTTCCGCCGGGAGTATGGACGACGCCGACCACGAGGGATAGATGGTGGCGACGAATGACACCCCGATCGCGACCAGTGCCACCCATACGCCGTCGATCGCGCGCGGGGCGAAGGGGACGTAATCAATCGAGTACACCTCGGGCGAAAGCGAGATGAAGTGGTAGTGTCCGCCGGCCCAGGAGAGCGCATATCCGACCACCAGCCCGAGTGCGGTGCCGATGATTCCGATCAGCACACCCTGGGCAATGAATACGTGTCGCACCTGCCGCTTCTTCGCCCCCATCGACATCAGCACGGCGATGTCGCGCGTTTTTTCCATCACCATCATGATGAGCGAGATGAGGATGTTGAGCGCGGCGACGAAGACGATGAGCCCGATGGTGATGAAGGTGACCACGCGTTCCAGGCGCAGGGCGCGGAACAGGGCGCGGTTTTGCTCCATCCAGTTGGTGGCCATGAAGCCGGGTCCGGCGGCGTGCTGGAGGTCGGCGCCCACCTGGCCGGCACGATAGATGTCGTCAATTTTGAATTCGATTACCGACGCCAGGTCGCCAAGGCCGAACAGTTGCTGCGCGTCGGAGAGGCGAATGAACGCCCAGGAGCTGTCGTAATCGTAGAAGCCTGAGTTGAAGATTCCGACCACCTTGAAGCGCGCGTACTTCGGCACCAGCCCGAAGGGCGTGAGCTCGCCTTGCGGGCTGATGACCATGACCACCGAGCCGACGGTGGCGCCGAGGTCGTCGGCCATGTCCTTGCCGAGAACGATGGGCGGAAACGTGGCGGGGCGCGAGAGAGAGTCGGGCGATGTCAACGGCTCGGCACTTTTCAGGCCACCACCGGGGCAGCCGGGAGGGAGGCCGCCGGGAATGCTTCCCACGATTCCGCCGGTACCGGAACCGGAAATCACGATCTTTGGACACGGGCCCGTTGGCTGCGGCTCCAGCGCCGCCGCGGAGCCCACGGTCACGTTCTTCAGCATGTCGCTGACCTTGCGCTCGTATTCCGGCAGGATTCCCTTCAGAATCGCGCCCTTGGCCCGCGCGCCACGCGAGACCAGCACCTGCTCGTAGATGGCGGGCGAGGCGGCGGCGACGTGCGGTTCCTTGCTCAGCCGATTCAGTAACGATTGCCAGTTGTGGATGCCGTCGCTTTCCACGCGCAGCAGTTGGATATGCGAAGTCGAGCCGAGCAGGCGGTTTTGCAGGTCCTGGCGGAAGCCGTTGTTGATGGCGAGCGCGATGATGAGCGAGGCCACGCCCGCCATCACGCCGGCGATGGAGATGCCGGTGATGATGCCGATCACGGCTTGACGCCGTTTAGCCCGCAGGTAGCGCGACGCGATGAAAAGCTCGAAGGACATGGAGAAAAAGCCGTCAGCTGTCAGCTCTCAGCTATCAGCTCTCAGCAAGACCATCATGGTAAATGATGCGCGACTGAGACGCGTCCACCGCGCGTTCCCGCGGAGCTTGGGACATGCGCGGTAAAGTACGCGTAACATAGCACGGCCAGGAATTCGCGGTCGCACAACGGAGGTGAGGTCGATGTCCATGCGCAATGGCGTAGGCGTGGTTTGCTATGTGCTGCTGCTCACCGTGACGGCCGCGGCACAGAAAATTACGGAGCAGATTGAGTGCGGGAAGCCGGACCAGCAACATGCCATCCCCGTCGACGACGCGCCCGGCCACGTCTATAGCATTTCGCACACGCGCTGTACCTATCCCAAGCCGGCCAATATCGGCGCGGCCAAGAAAGTCGCCGGCGAGGACGTTATCTTCAGCGAGACCAGCGGCTCGCGCGTGCGGTGGTACGGCGTGTACAGCGAAGCCATGAGCAATGGCGACAAGCTTTACTACCGGCACAAAGGCGCAGGCGTGCTCCAGGACGGCGCGTTCACCTCCGGCGAAGATGCCTGGGAGGTCAGCGGCGGCACGGGAAGTTACAAGGGCTACAAGGGTAACGGCATCTGCAAACTGCAGCCGCAAGCGGACGGCACGTTCCTCAATAAGTGCAGGGGCGAATACACGCCGCCGAAGTAGGTGCGGTTTCGCATTTCAGAATCGCGGCAGGATGGCGGGCACGCGCGTTTTGTAATGGCTGTATCGATCGCCGAAGCGGGCTTCCATTTCGCGCTCCTCGGCGGCGATCATGAACGCGCCGCTGATCACGGCGAAGGCGGTCAGCGCGCACAGCACGACCAGCCCGGTGCCAAGCGTCCAGCCGAGCAACTCGCACAAATGGCCGAGGTAGTAGGGATGGCGCACGCGAGCGCGGATGCCGCTGGTGTTGAGGCTCTGTTCGTGCCGGTCCGGCTGGAGTTCGGAGCGTCCCAGGACCTGGTCGGTGGTGAAGTCGCGACGCGCCAAGGTGTAGATCCAAAAGCCGGTCAGGATCAGCGCGGCGGCGGGAATCCAGGTCCACGGTGCGCGGTAAAGAGCGAGGGTGCGCCACGGCCAGGTGATGGCGGCGACGACGAGCCAGAGCGCGATCCACAGCGGCCCGACCATGAGGAGGCGAGCCTTGCGCGCGCGCCAGAATTCAATCCGCGGATGGACCAGCAGCCAGTAGGAAGGGATGGTTGCGTAGACGATGGCAATCATCCAGGCGACGGTGTAGAGGGCGCGCATTTCATGAACCGATTTGCAGATTTGCCGATTTACCGATTGGGTGATTTCGGAGCGATCTTCTACCCTCAGCAACAATCGCGAAGTCGGCAAATCGCCAAATCGGCAAATCACCCAATCAGTGGACGCGCACCACGAACTTTGCCGAACCCAGGTTCTCGAAGCGGTCGAAGACGCGTACTACGACCACGTGCTCCTGGGCAGGCATTCCGTCGCCCTGCGGCGTGCGGCCGGATTTCTGGCGCGCCGGAGGGGCGGCGACTTCCGCCGTCCTTGCCGATTCGCCCGCAAGCGCCGCGAGGAAATCGTAGTTCTCCACGCGGTAGTCCGAGAGATGCCCGACCGGCTCGACGTACTGCCACTCGCCGGCGTCAATCGAGTACTCGGCGCGCTTGATGGCCGAGAAGCCGTCAAGGGCACGGAAGGTGATGTGCAGCGCGCCGTTCTCCAGCGCGGCGTTCAGGTTCACCACCTGGGGCGGCGTGGTGTCAATCTCAAACCGCGGGCTCTCCTTGGCCGAGGTCAGCGCTTCGTCGGGAGAATGCGAAGGCGCGTCGGAGGCGACGATGCGAATACTGTAGCCGCCGTCGGGCAGCAGCGAGGCGTCGAAGGAATACACCTTCTCGCCGATGTCGCTCTTCAGCAGCTTCCACTGGGTTTCGTTGTCGCCGCGATAGTAGATGGAATAAACCAGTTCGTCGTCGTTGTCATCGTGGGCCGTCCAGCGCACGGCGACGGAATCGCGGTCTCGTACGGCGGGCGTGGGAGCTTCAAACCGGGGTATGGGAGCGCTGCTGCCCACGGTGACGTTTTCCACCGTCGGCTTGGGCATGGTCTGGAAGCGCGCACCCGATTGCACGTAGACATCCTCAATGACCGGCGCGACGTTCTTGGGCAGGTAGTTGACGAGCACGCTGTTGATGGTTGCGCTGGGCTTGCCGGGATGCAACACGGCCTTCCATTGCACGAAGCGCGCCGGCGGCACCTCGAGTTCGCCACCCTTGGCAAAATCGATTTTCTTCCACGGGCTCCAGTTGCGGTCGGGATTGTCCACGTTGCCGCTGCGCGCGTACAGGTCGAAGGCGCCGCTGCCGCGCACTTCGGCGCGACCCCAGCGTGAGAAGATGTGGCCGTCGAAGACGTCGCTCTCGTAGGCGCCGTCGGAATCAGGCACGGCGCCAAGCGTGAAAATCTTTCCCAGATTGCTGGTGGCCGCGTACACTCCGCCATCGGGCGCCTGCGCCAGCGCGGTGACCTGGGTGGCGCTGGCCTTCACCAGGTCGGTGAAGCTGCCCGCATCGCGGATGACGTACATGCGTCCTTTATTTCCGGTACCGGCGAGCAACTGCCCGCGCTGATCGAAGGCGAGGGAGTAAACCACGTCCTCGCGCGAACTCCAGATGCGGCGCGGCGAGCCGTCGGGCGCGATCTGGTAGATTTCCGAACCGCCGGTCGCGGCGAAGGCCGGGAACGGGATGTTCATGGGCACCGGTTGCGGCGCGGCCGGGTGAATGGCGCCGGCGGGGGCGCCGGTGGTGACGGTAATCGTCGGCGACGGCAAGATGATCGGCTGCGCCGTAGCCGGCCCGGTGGCGGCGCGCTTCTCGCCCACACCCGAGGCATAGATGTTGCCGGCCTTGTCAATGGCCAGTGCGGTGATCTCCTTCTTCGCCGCGCTGTACAGAACGAACGCTTCCCCGGCGGGCGAGATGCGGTACACCAGTCCGCTACCGTCGGAGCCGGCGATCAGGTTGCCTTGCGGATCGAAGGCAAGCACGCGGATGTGGGCTTCGTCGCTCTTGAAGAACAGCGAGCCCTGGCCGGC
>JAIQFM010000143.1 GCA_020073285.1 Terriglobia bacterium
ATCTTGATTTTCGAAATCAGCTCGGCGGCGATTTCGTCCATGTGCTGGGAAGCGGCGTTGGCCGGCTTGGCAACGAAATCGAGCGCGCCCATCGCCAGGGCTTTGAAGGTCGCGGACGCGCCCGCGGTCGTATGTGCGCTCACCACAATCACCGGCAGGCGGTGCTTGCGCATGATTTCGCGCAGCGTCTCCGTGCCGTCCATGCGCGGCATTTCCAGATCGAGGGTTACGACGTCCGGCTTCAGCTCGTCAATTTTCGCCAGTGCAAACGTACCGTCCATGGCGGTGCCCACCACCTGGATGGAGCCGTCCCGCTCCAGCATCTGCGGGATGAGCTTCCGCATCAGGGCGGAGTCGTCAACCACCAGCACTCGGATGGACTGCGTCACGCGTTCGCCCCCACCGAACTCACTTTCTTGTTGGCGGGGACCGTCGCCGGAGCCACGCGCGTACTGGAAAACTTTCGCGCCACTTCGTTGACGTTAAGGATCAACACCACCATGCCGTCGCCCAGGATGGAAGCGCCACTGACCAGTTCGGTGGCGACAATGGTCTCATCGAGCGGCTTGATCACCAATTCTTCCTCGCCGACCAGCTTGTCCACGATCAGCCCGAATTTGCGTTCGCCGCTATTGATCACGATCACGAACACGCGCCCATCGCGGTGATCGAACACCACCGGCGCCAGGCGATGGAGGCGCACCAGCGTGAGCACCTCGTTGCGCACTTGGATAACTTCGTGGCCATCCACGTGGTGGATGTCGGCCTCGCTGGCGCGCGTGATCTCGATCACCGACTCCAAGGGCATGGCGTACAGCCGCTCGCTGACCCGAAACAACAGGGCGCGGATGATGGCCAGCGTGAGCGGAAGGCGCAACTGGAATGTCGTCCCGCGGCCAGGCTGTGTCTCGATGCTGACGCTGCCTTTCAGCTTCTGCGCCACCGACCTGACGATGTCCATGCCGATGCCCCGCCCGGAGATTTCGCTGACCTGCTCGGCGGTGCTGAACCCGGGTTCGAAGATCAGGCCCATGACATCGGCCTCGCTCATACGCGACGCCTGCTCCTGGGGCAACATCCCGTGCCCCACCGCCTTGGCGAGAACGGCGGCGCTGTCAATGCCGCGGCCGTCGTCGCTGATCTCGATCACCACCTCGTTTCCCTGGTGGCAGGCGTGCAGTCGGATCACGCCCTGCTCCGGCTTGCCGGCGGCGCGGCGCTCGGCCGGTGTCTCGATTCCGTGGTCCACCGCATTGCGCACCAGGTGAATCATGGGCTCGGCCAGCGCGTCCAGCAGGGTTTTGTCCAGATCGGTGTCCTGCCCGCTGAGGCTGAGCGCAACGTCCTTTCCGCCCAGCTTGGCCACATCCCGCACCAGCCGCGAGAATCGCCGGAACAACTGGTCGACGGGCACCATGCGGATCTTCATCGCCGAGCGTTGCAACGCATTCAGTACCTGCGACTGGAACGCCATCGCGTCGGAGAGTTTGGCGCGCAGCGGGTCCTTGGGGAAGCGCCGCACGAATTCGTTCAGCGTCTGGTGTAGCATGGATTTGCCGATCACTAACTCGCCGACCAGGTTCAGCAGGTTGTCCATGCGCTCGGCATCCACGCGCAGCGTATTTCCGGCGTTCGCGGCAATGGGAGTCAGGGTCGGATCGGGCGCATCTTTCGTGTTCTGCGTGGCGGCCTGAAAGCCCACCGCGGAGGGCGCTGTCGCGGTTGTCGCTGCGACTGCGTCCCCTTCGGTGAGTTCCAGCGCTGGGACAAACTCTTCAATCGCGACCTGCGCCACCACGCCCGGGATGCGGCACTTGTGCGCCAACCACTCCGCATCGCGATCGCCTCCCAGGGCAAACTCCACGTGGCTGGCTCGCTCCCACTCCGATTCGGCCGGCGAGACGGCCAGCACCGTTCCCGCTTCCTGCAGCACTTTCTTCAGCAGCTCCAGGCCGGCGGTGCGCATGGGCAGGTCGGGCGCGATCGCGGCGGCGATTTGGTACACGCGCAGCCCGCGTCCCGCCGCTTCCCCCATGGCGAGTTGGTCGTACTCCGTCCACGAAAAACTCGGTTTGAGCTCGCCGACGACCTTGCTCACGGCCGCCTTCTGTGCCCGTTTCCAGATCAGTGCGCGCAGCGGGTCGCCGCTGGGCGGATCGAGACGGGCGCGATAGGCGGCGCACATGGCGTCGAACATGTCGGCGGCGCTGAGCACGATTTCCGGCAGCGACGCCGCATCGGCCGCCGATTCCGGCGTCAGCGCGTCTTCCACCTCATGCGCCAATTCGCTCAGCTCGCGCATGCCGCACGCCGCCGCGTCGCCTTTCAGCGTGTGCACCACCCGGCGGATCTCGCCCGCCGCCGCCGCGTTCGCCGGATTTTTTTCCAGGGCCAGACCCTGGTCGTTGAGCGCCTGCAACAGTTCCTGCGCGCTCTGGAAGAACAATTCCCGCAGCTCCGCTGCCCGTTCGTCCGCTTGAGAGCTCACCCTTGCACCTCGTCGCGCTGATACGCGGTCCCGTTGTTCTGGTGGACCATGCGGAACTTGTCGTTCAGACCGAACAGCGTTTCCGCGTGTCCCACGAACAGGTATCCGCTGGAGTTGACGCAGCGATAGAGTTTCTCCACCAGCCGCTTCTGCTCCGGCTCATCGAAATAGATCATGACGTTGCGGCAGAAAATGACGTCGTTGCCCTGCGGCAGATATTCCGTCTTTAGATTGTGGAAGTCGAACTTCACCACCTGCTTCACCGCCTGCTTGACCGTGTAATGCTCGCCGATCTTGTCGAAATAGCGCAGGCGGTACATGTAATCCACCGGCTCCATCTGCTGCTCGGTGTAATTGCCTTCCTGGGCCGTGCGCAGCGCCGCGTAGCTGATGTCGGATGCCAGTATCTCCACTTTCCACGGCGGCGGGATCAGCGGCTTGGGGAAGGGAAGATTGCGCGCGGGCGCATTGCGCAACGTGAAATACGCCAGCGCGTCGCACAACAGCATGGCGATGGTGTACGGTTCCTGCCCGGTGGAACATCCCGCGCTCCATAGGCGGAGATTCCAGTCGCGCGCGCTGTGCTTCCTGCGCAGCAACTCTTCCAGCGCGGTCTTGTGAAACAGGTCGAGCTGTGGCTTGTTGCGAAAGAAGCTGGTCTCGTGGATTGTCAGGTTCTCCAGCAACGCGGCCAGTTCGGTGCGGCCCTCGCGGCTGGTCAACAGGCGGTAGTAGCTGTAGAAGGACTCCAGCCGGCAGGCGCGCAGGCGCCGCTGCAGCCGGTCCCGCAGGAAATGCTCGCGCCGTTCGTCGAAGAACATGCCGCATTCCTGGTACACCAGGGTCTGCAACAGCTTCAGTTCGGGCTCGGACAACTGGATCGCCGGGCTTGCCATGTTCGTCGTCACGCGTCCACCGCCGGCAGGCGCAACTCGCCCATCTGCACGATCTTTCTCAGGTCCACCAGGATGATCAGCCGCCCCTGGTACTTGGCAACGCCGGTGACGTAATTCGTGGTGGCATCGGCGAACACGTTCGGCGGCGGCTCGATCTGCGCGTCGCTGATCTTGAGCACTTCCGAAGCGCTGTCCACGACCAGGCCGACGGCGTGCGACTCCACGTCCACCACCAGCACGCGGTTTTTCCGCTTGTTCTCGCTCCCCGTGCTGCCGAAGCGCCGCCGCAGGTCGATCACGGGGACGATTCGCCCGCGCAGATTCATCACCCCTTCCACGTACTCGGGCGCCTGCGGGACGTTGGTGATTTCCGGTGGGCGCACGATCTCGTGCACCAGCGAGATGGGCAGCCCGAATGTCTCGCGCCCAAGGCGGAATCCGACGATTTGCAGCTCTTTCGCCATCGTCAACTCCTACGAACGCGCCGCGGCCGCGTAGCTTGCCGGGGCCACTCGCCGCCCTTCCACCGGCCCCGGGCGCGAAGGACGCCGCCCATTGCCGTTGTAGCCGTCGAGCACGAACCGGTCCATGGCTTCCAGCAGGCTGCGCGACATCTTCGACATCTGCTCCGACGACGCCGCCAGCTCGGTGGAGCCGGAGCTGGAGCGCTGCACCAACTCGCGCATGCGTTCCATGGCGTTCACCACCCCCTGCGCGCCGGAGGCCTGTTCCTCGACCGCCGAATTAATCTCGTGCGTGATCTCGTTCAGCCGCGTGGTCGCCCGCGCAATTTGCGACGAGCCATGCGACTGCTCGTTGGTGGCCGCGCCGATCTCCTGCGCGAACTTGTAGACCTCGGTGACCACGGTGGAGATCCTCCGCAGCGCCAGGTTCAAGTCGGCGCCCAAGGTGATGCCCTCGTTCACGATCCCCGTGCTCTTCTCCATGTTGTCCACCGCCTTGCGCGCTTCCTTCTGAATGCTGGCGATCAGCTCGGCGATCTCCTTGGTGGACTGCGCCGACCTTTCCGCCAGTTTGCGTACTTCGTCGGCGACCACGGCAAAGCCCAGCCCGTGTTCGCCGGCCCGCGCCGCTTCAATGGCCGCGTTCAAGGCCAGCAGGTTGGTCTGATCCGCCAGGTCGTCGATCACCTCCACGATCTTGCCGATGTCGTCGGCGCGTTGTCCCAGTGCCCCGATGATCTCGCCCGAGGACGAGATGGACTGGTTGATCCGCGTCAGGCCTTCGGTGGCTTTTTCCATCGTGCTGATGCCGTTCTGCACCTCTTCGCGCGAGCGCTGGCTGATGTCGAGCAGCACTTTTGCGGTGTCGGCCACGCGCTGAATCGAAGTCACCATCTGGTCGATCGAGGCCGACGTCTCGTTCACGCTCGAGGCCTGCACTTGCGTGTTCTTCACCATGTTCTGCACGTTGATGGTCATCTCGTGCATGGTGCTGGTGACTTCATCGATGGCCGACGCCGCGCTCAGGCTGATCTTGGCCGACTCGTCGGAGGCGCCCGCCACCTGGTTCGACCCGCTCGCTACCTGCGCCGCACTGTCCCGCACTTTGCTCACCAGCGCGCGCAATCCTTCGATCATTTTCGCGAAGGCATTGCCCAGCACGTCGCGGGAAGACCGCGAGCGCACTTCCACCGCCAGGTCGCCGCCGGCGATCGACTCGGAGACCGCCGCCATCTCGCGCAGGTACGTGACCATGGAACTGAAGGTCCGCGCCAGGTCGCCGATCTCATCCTCGCGCTCGCTGTCCACTTCGTGGTCCAGGTCGCCGGACTCACCGATATCGCGCGCTATGCCGATCAACTGTCGCAGCCGGTCGGTAATCGACTTCGCCGTCCGATAGGAGATGAATACGCCCAGCAGGATGGCCAGCAGCGTTGCCACCACGCTGATGATCGTGGTGGCCTTGGTCGCCGCCTCGTCTTTCTTGCGTTCCGCTTCCAGCAGCTTCGCGTTGGCGGCTTCGCCTTCATCGAGAAAAGCGGTGGAGGTCTTCATCCACATCGTGGGATTCAGTTGCAGGTAATAAATCTGCAGTTCAGCGACCGTGGTCGCGCCCGAGTCCACCAGCTTGCGCTTGTCCACCAGCGGACGCGCGAATCCGGACTCCCACTGCCGCTCGGCCCCATCCAGGCTCTGCAGCGCGGCGCGATGGCCCTCGGAGCTCACCTTGGATTGCAGGTCTTTCACCAGGCTATGCAGCCGCCCGATACCCTCGTCCATCCTGTCCACTTCACGCGAGTCGCCGCTGAGCAGGTAATTGCGCAGGTGGAGCCGGTTCTGCATGATCTGGAAGCGCACCGATTCGTCTTCCTGCGTCACTTGCAGGGAGCGGGAAGCGGCGTCGCGGGCGCTGTGCTCGCGCCGCACCACGGTCATGTTCACGATGAACAGCAGCAGTAGCAGCGCCAGGATGGCCCCGAAATTCAGGTAAAGCTTCTTGCCGATCGTCATGGGCTGCTCCTTGGCAGTCGCGCAGCGTCAGTCGCCAGGATGGAACTTGAATTCCACGATGGTCGTCGTCTCCGGGCCGGGCGCAAAACGCCACCTGCGCAGCGCTTCGCTCGCCGACTGAATCAACAGCGGGTGGCCTCCTAAAGGCTTCAGGCTTTTCACGCTTCCGTTGGCCGCGATCACCACTTCAATCTTGACCGTCCCGGTGACGTTCATTTGCCGGGCCAGGTCGGGATAGGCCGGCTGTACCCGGTTGACCACCTTGCGGTCCGCCTCCGACCATCCGCCAGCCGACTGAAGCAAGGTCGCGCCAAGCGCTGCCAAAATCAGCCAGCGCGTTCTTGGAACCCTGGACATGGCCGTATTCCTGGAGAAACTCCGGCATAAATAATGCACGGTGGCTGCCAGCCCCGCCCAGGCTTCCTTACAATATGAAATTGCTGACGTAAGTAGCTGAAAACAAATGTAATATTCTCTACGGTGAGGTCAGGTGTGTAACTCGAATTCACCGCCCGGCGTGCGCTTTTGTCTCAACTTCGCCGCCACCCCATCCCTGCAAGCTCTCACTCTGAGATTTCCCGCGCATGAGACGCCGTTGACGAGTTAGTAACCAGAGCGTATTTGTCTTGACTCAAATTGAGATTACGTGATTCTCTCTCAAGTACGCTGCAAAAAGTTTGTTCATGGCCACTGGAGAAAAGCCGGTCGAGGTGACCTCTGCGTCGGCGGAGCGCCCCAGCGCATGGGAGCGGCGGCGCACGGAAATGTTCGACGAGTACCTGCAAAATTTCGTCGTGCGCGCCGCGGAATTCTTGCATTTCCACCGCGCCTTTATTGCGCTCGCCGAAGCCGGTAGCTACGAGATCCGCTGCCTTGCCGAACACGGCCAGCCGCGTCCGCTCCGCGCCCAGTTGCCCGACCTGCTGGAACGTCGCGCCCTCACCAGCGACGAGCCTTTCTGGAGCACCGTCATCGGCCAGGGGCCGGAGAGCGACACCGAACCGTTTACCGCGCTGAACGGACGGCAATGCCTGGTGATTCCGTTGCTCGGTTCCAACCGCCAGCCATTGGGGGTTGTCGGACTGCTGGAGCGTGCCGACGGCAGCGACGTTCATGCCGACGAAATGCGCCGCGCCGCCGCCCTGGCGGCGGAAGCCGCCGTCGTGCTGGAAGCGACCGCCAACCTATACGCCGCCGATCAGCATCGCCGCCGCTCCGAGAACCTGATGTCTGCCGCCCTGGAGCTGAACTCCACCGTGCGCCTGCCCCAGTTTATGGAAGCCTTCACGGTTCGCGCCGCCAGCATTCTGAAGGCGCGCGCGGCTGCCCTGGCGCTGGTTCAGGGCAAGCATCTCGACACCGCGGTGGTTTACGATCCGGGTGCGCACCACGATTCCGCGATCTACCACCGCCTCGATGTCGCTTTCTCCGATCTCGCCGCCCAGCACCCCGAGCCGATCATCTCTGGAATCGCCGCCGAGCTCCTGGGCGAGTCCTTGGCCACCACTCTGGGCTGGAGAGATCTCGCTCTGGCGCGCCTGGCCGGCGGCGATGGCGCATTCATGGGCCTGCTTTGCCTGATTGATTGCGGCACGCCGATGGGGCACGACGACCGCAATCTCCTCCAGGCGCTGGTGGTGCACGCCGCGGTGGCGCTGGAAAACGCGCGCTGGTTCACCCGCATGGACCAGGCCAACCGTCACTGGATGGAGATTTTCGACGCCATCACCGACCTCATCGTCGTGCACGACGAGACCTACCGCGTGCTGCGCGTCAATCGCTCCCTGGCCGACTTGATCGGGGTGCGCCCCTCGGAGCTGATCGGCGTCAGCGTGCGCGCCCTCGTCGCCATGGCCGCCGACCAAAGCACGCAGGCATGTCCTTTCTGTCGCGTCCGCCCCGATGGCGCCGACGAATACATCCATCCCGTGCTCGATCGCACCTACCTGGTTTCCACTTCGCGGATTCACGGCGCCTCCAACGAGGGCTTGCAGACCATCCACGTCCTCAAGGACATCACCGACCGCCGCGAGGCCGAACGCCGCTATCGCGAACTGTTCGACACCATCCAGGAGGGCCTGTTCTTCTCCACGCCCGAGGGCCGCTTCATCGAGGTCAACGACGCCCTCGTCCGCATGCTCGGCTACGAAAGCCGCCAAGAACTGCTGCAGGTGGACATTCACAGCCAGCTTCATGTTTCCCCCGAACAGCGCGATCACTTCCAGCAGGAGATCAACTCCAAGGGCGTGGTGCGCAACTACGAGCAACTGCTGCGGCGCAAGGACGGCTCCATCATCCACAGCCTGCAGAACGCCTTTGCCGTGCGCGATAGCCACGGCAACGTGGTGCAGTACCGCGGACTGATGCTCGACGTCACCGAAGTGAAAAATTTCCAGGCCGAATTGCAGCGCCAGCGCGACTTCAACAACAAGATCCTTAACAACACCCAGAGCATGATCCTGGTGGTGGACACCGCCGGGCTGATCAGCTACGCCAACCGCCGCTGCTTCGAAGCCGGCGGCTACACCCAGGAGGACTTGCTCGGGCGCAAGCTGGTGGAACTGGTTCCGCCGGGACGGCGCGAGGCCTTGTCGGCGGCGCTGTCGGAAACCCTCGCCGGTCGCCAGATTGACAATCTCGAGTTGCCGGTGCTGCTCGGCCAGGGTCGCGGCGGCCAGTTCTCCATTAATCTCAGCCCCATGCGCGATGAGCCCGGCAACGTGAACAGCATCGTGGTGGTGATGACCGACATCACCGACGCCGCCATGCTGCAAGCCAAGCTCATGCACACCGAGAAGATGGCCGCCGTCGGGCAACTCGTCTCCGGCGTCGCCCACGAGGTCAACAATCCCCTCACCGCCGTGCTCGGGTTCACCGACCTGCTGCTGGAGAGTCCGGAAATGCCGCCCGCGGCCAGGGAAGACCTCAAGGTCATTCTCCAGGAAGCGCAGCGCACCAAGCAGATCGTTCAGAATCTGCTCAGCTTCGCCCGCCAGATGCCGCCGCAGCGCGAATCGGTGCAGTTGAACACCATCGTGCGCCGCACCCTGGCGCTGCGCTCCTACGATTTCGCCAGCCACGGCGTCGAGATCGTGGAGCGGCTCAACGAGCGCGTGCCCGACATCATCGGCGATCCCCACCAGTTGCAGCAGGTCTTCCTCAACATTTTGAACAATGCCTACGACGCCGTGCGCGAAACCGGAGGACCGGGGCGCATCGAGATCTCCACCACCGCCACCGCCGGCTTCGCCGAAGTCGTATTCCGCGACAACGGCAACGGCATCACCTATCCCGACCGCATCTTCGATCCCTTCTTCACCACCAAGGAAGTGGGCAAGGGAACGGGCCTGGGCCTGAGCATCTGCTACGGCATTGTGCGCGAGCACGGCGGCGAAATCCTGTGCTGGAACGCCACCGACGGAGCCGGCGCCACCTTCACCGTCCGCCTGCCCATCGTCGCCGAGATCCCCAAGCCGACCGCTGCCGGAGCGTTGCCGTGAGCCTAAGCGGCAAATATCCGGTGCTGGTGATCGAGGACGAGCCCGCCGTGCTCTCCTTCGTCAAGGCCGCCCTGGAGCGCGCCGGATACGACGTCGTTCCGGTCGCTTCCGGCGCCGACGCGCTCGCCATGCTGGCCCGCGAACGATTTCTCGGCGTCGTCTCCGACATGCGCACCCCGGGCGGCGTGGACGGCGCCGACGTCTACGACTGGATCGTCTCCAACCGCCCGGAACTGGGATCGCGCGTCATCTTCATCACCGGCGACATTGTCAACGAGGAGACCGCCGCCACCTTGCGCCGCACCGGCGCGCCCTGTGTCGAGAAGCCCTTTCGCGTGCAGCAACTCGTAACTGTCGTCGAGAAAGTTTTTGGGGGCCCGAAATGAACGATGAGCCTCGCGTTCGCTTCCTGATCGTGGATGACGAGCAGAGTATCCGCAAGCTGTGCATGACCATCGGCGCCTCGCTGGGCTTCCAGTGCGCCGAGGCGGAAAGCGCCGAAGCCGCGCTCGCCTACCTGGAGACCGAGTCGCCCGATATCGTGCTGCTCGACCGCCAGCTCGGCGCCATGAGCGGCGACGACCTCCTGCGCCAGGTCAAGTCCATGCTGCCCCGTACCGAAGCCGCCATCATCACCGGCCACGGCTCCATTGAGTCGGCGGTCGAAGCCATGAAGGTCGGCGCCTACGACTACATCACCAAGCCCTTCGGCGCCGGCCAGTTGAAACTCGTCCTGCAGCGCATGAAGGAGAAGGTGCGCCTCGTCGCCGAAAACGAGTACCTGCGCGACCGCGTCAGCAACGATCAGGAACTCAACGTCATTGACGGTTCCTCCGCCAAGATCCAGGACGTGCTGCGCATGATTTCCCGCCTCAAGGACACGCGCACTCCGGTGCTCATCACCGGAGAAAGCGGCACCGGAAAAGAGCTGGTCGCGCGCGCCATCCATTTTCGCGGCTCCTTCCAGAAGCGGCCCTTCGTCGCCGTGGACTGCGGCTCCCTGGTGCCGACCCTGATCGAGAGCGAGCTCTTCGGCTACGAAAAAGGCGCCTTCACCGGCGCCCTGAAAACCAAGCAGGGCCTCTTTTCGGCGGCCAACACGGGCACCATTTTCCTCGACGAAATCGGCGAACTGCCCCTCGACCTGCAGGCCAAGCTGCTGCGCGTCCTGCAGGAAAAAGAGGTTCGTCCCGTCGGCAGCAACGACCGAGTCAAGGTGGATGTGCGCGTCATTGCCGCCACCAACCGCGATCTCGAAGCCTCCTATCGCGTCGGCACCTTCCGCAAGGACCTCTTTTTCCGGCTCAACGTCGTGACCGTTCACATGCCGCCGCTGCGCGAGCGCCGTTCCGACATGGTGGTGCTGGTCCGCTCGTTCCTGGCGCGCTACGC
>JAIQFM010000144.1 GCA_020073285.1 Terriglobia bacterium
AGCAGCGTTCCGGTGGGATTGTTGGGATTGGCGATGAAGACGATGCGCGTGTCAAGGTCAATGGCGGCGAGGATCGCGTCCAGGTCAAAGGAATCGCCCGCCATCGGAAGCGCGATCAGCCGTCCACCCGGCGCCTTGGTCACGATGGGGTACACGATGAAAGAGCGCTCGCTGGTGATGGCGTTCAGGCCCGGCGCCAGCAGCGTCCGTCCGATGATGGTGAGGAACGAAGTTGACCCGGCGGTCACCAGGATGTTTTCCGTCCCAACCCCGTGCTGCCGGGCTAGCCGGTGCCGTAGTTCGGTGACTTCGTTGTCGGGATAGAGATTCGCTTCCTCGGCGGCCCGCCGCATGGCCGCCAACGCCAGCGGCGACGGCCCGAAGGGATTCTCGTTGGACGCCATCTTGATGCAACGCACGCCGCTCTCCTTTTCCGCCTGGTGAATGGATTTTCCGGGAACGTAGCCGCCCAGAGCACGAACGTGTTGCGGCACCAGCCTCTCGAATTTGCTCATGTGTCTCCAATCTCATCCGCTGTCCGTAGTTTCTCGTCTCTAGTTCCAGAATCCGACTTGCGGCCCGGCCACTAGAAACTAGAAACCAGAAACTCGAAACTTCTTTCCAGCCGCCGCCTTCAATCGTCGCACCTCCGCCGGTGTGAGCGGCCGGAATTTTCCGGTCTCCACATCCAGCTCCAGCGGCCCGTAACGCACGCGCTTGATTTTCTCCACGTGGTGTCCAACCTGCTCGAACATGCGCCGGATTTGCCGGTTGCGCCCTTCGATCAGCGTCACCTCGTACCACGGATTCGCCGCTTCCCTCAGCAGGCGAATCCTGGCCGGCGCGGTCTTCTCCGCTTTTTCCCGTCGTTGCCTTACCCTTGTTGCTCCCCCTGGTTGCGCCACCCTTGTCTCGCCCGGGGGAGCCTGCCCCAAGCGCAGTCGAGGGCGCGAGACGGGCTGGGTCTTTTTCTCTCCGCCACGACGAGGCCCAGGCGGCAGCACGATCCCGCGCCGCAGCTTCTCGATTGCTTCCTCCGGCGGTGTGCCGCTCACCTTCACCCAGTACGTCTTGGGCACGTGCGACGAAGCGTGCATCAACCGCTCGACCAGCGCGCCGTCGTTGGTCATCAGCAGCAGGCCCTCGCTCAAATAATCGAGCCGCCCGACCGGATACACGCGCGCACCGACGCCCCGCATTAGATTCATTACCGTGGGACGGCCCTCCGGGTCGGTGACGGTGGTCACGTAACCCTTGGGCTTGTTCAGAACCAGATAAACCGGGCGCTCAGGGCCGTGCAACAGCTTGCCGTCCACCCGGATGTGATCGTGCTCGGGATCGGCCTTGCTGCCTAGTTCGGACACGATCGCACCGTTCACCGATACGCGCCCGGAAGTGATTAGCTCTTCCGCGTGGCGGCGCGACGCGATTCCGGCGGCGGCGATGATCTTCTGCAGTCGTTCAGCAGCCATGCAGTTCATTAGATGAGTTTTCCGGGCACGCGTCCAGAAAAAGGTGCCCAAGGCGTCGATGGTCGATGGCAAGAACCGGTCGACGGTCGACGCACAGCAGATGGTCTCGGAGTTGACGTACCCTGCTGTCATCCTGAGAGCTGGCGAGGGAGGGCTCCCGCGCGCTTTCACCGGGGTCCCCAGCACGCCTGCCTTTCGCGTGCTGGGGTGGGCGAGCGCGGGAAACCCGAGTCGAAGGATCTTGGGTTATTCCTTTGCGGCCGCTCAGAAAACGCGTTACCGGGAACGGGCAATGATCATCGTTAGATCATCCTGCCGCTCGCCTGACCGAAACTCTTCCACCATTTGTTCCACCCTCCCCAATAGGGACGCAGCCTCCAGATTATGGTTCTGGCGCAGAGCGCTGAGCAGCCGGGCTTCGCCAAACTCCTCTCCATTCTCGCCTCTCGCCTCGGTAATCCCGTCCGTGTACATACTCACAACATCTCCTGGTTCGATCGGCGTTTCGACGACCGAGCCTTCCCACTCGCGGAATAAACCCAGCACCGTCGCGGTCGCGTCGAGCCGCTCAATGGCGCCTTCATGGCGCAACAACAGAGGAGGATTATGTCCGCAATTGACGTAACGCAGTTTTCGCGTGTGGTCGTTGTAGCAACCGAAGAAAACGGTGACGTAACGTTCGATCTCCGTGTGCTTGTGCAAGTGGCAGTTAACCGAAGCCAGCAGTTGGAGAGGATCCCTGGAATAGAGAGCACACTGCGCTTGCAGACTCCCCTGCAAGTTGGCCATGAGCAGACGGCCGCTATCCCCTTGCCGGATACATCCGCCAGCACAAAACCAACTTCACCCGGCGCCAGCGGCAGGAAATCGTAGTAGTCCCCTCCAACCGTTCTTGCCTGAATACAATGTCCGCTGTAGTCCAGAGTACGCAATGCAGGCATCTCCTGGGGAAAAAGCCTGCTCTGCACCGCACGAGCTCGGTCCATTTCCCGCAGCAGCCGTTCATCTTCAGTTAGTTCGGATAAATCCAGTTTCCAGATGTTGGACTCTGGAGCCAGGCACTCCATTCCGGCTTGGTCTTCTGTTGTTCCCGAACCAACCCAGACTACCTGGAAGGGCGCTTGCCGTTCGGCACAATGAAGGCTAATGACCTGCCCTAAATTTAGCCTTGCTTTAAGGCTGCCAAGGCGCGCACCCGAGACTGACACATCGATAGTACGGGCAAGCTGCAAAGTGTGGTCTGTACCCGACTGGCATAGGCGCACGGGGTATTCAGCTTTGACTCGCTTGTCTCGACGCTCGTGTCTTCTGTGGAGCTCGAAATTGGAGTTGCTGAACTCGCGTATTTGTTTCACGCTGGTGAGAAAAGCGCCACACTCATGCTCGGTAGCGAATGGGCCAAACTGCGTTGCGCGGTGCGCCAGAGGAGAACCCGAGTGGGAAGTCTCGATGATGTACCACCCAAACTTGTCGGACGCCTGCCGCCCCGTGTCGCATCCGGTCCCATCCAAATTCATAACTGCTCCATCGAGTGCCCGGGATCGTCATCGGCAATCGGGACTCTCATATTTCCCGCGGCTCCAACACAGGAATAGCGGCGCTCCTGGAGCCCGTCCAGTTTGGCATGATTCGCGTCCGCGGTGAACGAAGGCTGAACCGCAATACGAGAGGTACCACGCATTCGATGAAAGGCGGTCGATTAACCAGCGCCCAATGAAGAGCCGTGCAACCATATTGGGCCTGGTTCCAAAGCAGGCGATGGTGCCCCACATCTGTCCGGTTGGCCGGAGCATGTCAGGATTCGACTTCAGGCGCGGCCGGCGCTGCGGAGGATTGCGGCGGCGCCCCCGACGATTCGGTGTGTGGTTCCACTTGAACGTTGTCCGCGGGTTCGAGCGGATCAGGCATGGGCTCTTGCTCGCCCGCTGCGGTGGGCTTCTCTTCGCCGGTCGCGACATCCGCCCCCGGCTCGGCAGGCGCTGCCGGTTGAAACAAATCCGCTTGTCCTTCGCCCGCCAATTTCTCGAACTCCTCCAGGCTGGGAAGCTCGCCCACATCCTTCAACCCGAAGCGCAGCAGAAATTCCTTGCTCGTCTTGTAGAGGATGGGCCGGCCGATCACCTGCTTGCGTCCGGCGGTAGTGATCAGCTTGCGGTCGAGCAGCGTCGCCAGCACGCCGCTGGTATCCACGCCACGAATCTCGGAAATTTCCGGCGCCGTGACCGGCTGCTTGTAGGCGATCACCGCCAGCGTCTCCAGCGCCGGCAGCGACAGCCGCATCGGTGGCTTCAGGTTCTTGGCGAAGTGGCGCACGATATCGTGATGCTCGGGCTTGGTGCCCATGCGATAGCCGCCGGCCACCTCGCGCACCTCGATCCCGCGATCGGATTGGGCGTAGTCAGAGATTAGTTCCTCGATCGCGGCACGCACCCGCCGCTTGACCTCGGCGTCCACCGCCGAACCCTCCAGGCCGGCATCGCCGAGTGCGTTTTCCGCGATCACCGAGTCCTTGAGCACGAGCGCAATCTGCTCCACCGTCACCGGCTCCTCGGCCGCGTAGATGATGGCCTCGAGTTGTCCTTTAATCGCCATTGCGAATGTAACTAACCGCTGGCCTGACTGCGCTCGGTACACCCTTTCGTCTTTGTGTAGCCGATGTCATCCCGAGCGAGGGAGGGCTCCCGCGCGTTTTACCGTGGTCCCCAGCACGCCTGCCTTTCGCGTGCTGGGGTGGTCGTGCGCGGGAAACCCGAGTCGAGGGATCTCTGTGTTTCCTCTCTCGGCTACACCAATTCTGAAACTGCTCTCGGCGCTAGGTACTCGGTACTAGGTACTCGGTACTATTTCCAGTCGTCCCTTACCCCCGCCGCGCCACCCTCCCCGAACACCGTATCGAACATGGTATTTTTCTTCACGATGATGTCGGAGAAAACCCTGTCCTGACGCAGCAGGATGGCCTGCAGGCGTACCATTTCCAGCAGCGCGAGAAACGCGCAGATCAGCGCCGGCCGCGATTGCAGCGCGCTCAGCACCCGCTTCAGGCGCATGGGGCGGTCTTCGATCATCAGCCGCCGGCGAAAAAAATCCATCATCTGCGCCACCGTGACGCGCTCCTCGTCCACGTCAATCACCGGCCGCGTTTTCGCGCGCTCCACGATCTGCTGGAACACCCTGACCAGGTCCACCACGTCGGCGGCCAGTTCGGGTTCCGCGCCGGCATCGTCCTGGAAATCCTTGAGCGCCGGGTTGGTCCACACCGCGTCCTCGATCTGCGATTTCTGCAGCAGCATCTGTGCCGCCGTCTTGAAGCGCTCGTGCTCCAGCAGCCGGTTGACCAGCTCCATGCGCGGGTCTCCCTCCGGGTCCTCCGGGAGCGAGGGATCGCGCGGCAGCAACATGCGCGACTTGATCTGGATCAGCACCGAGGCCATGTAAATGAACTCGGCGGCCACGTTCACGTCGAACTGCTTGATCCGCTCCACGTACGCCAGATACTGCGCCGTGATCTGCGCGATGGGAATGTCGTAGATGTCGATGTCCTGCTTGCGGATCAGGTCGAGCAGCAGGTCGAGCGGCCCGTCATACACCTCCGCCACCGACACCGCGAACGGGAAGTCGCTGTCCTTCTCGGACTTCACGGGTTGTGGCGATTCCGGCATTTGTTTTGGCCACAGAGGACACAGAGAAGCACGGAGGGAAAGAGGAACCAACGAGCTATGTGTCCCTTTCTCAGGACGGATTTATATCGGTCCTTCTTTTCCTTTTCTCCTCTGTGTACCTCTGTGTCCTCTGTGGTTATTCGGTCCTATTTCGCTCTGGCTGCGTCTGGCGCCGGCTCGTACTCCTTCGTCAGTCCCATCGACTGGCGCACCTCGTTCATGGTGGCATCGCAGATTTTGCTGGCGCGCGCCCCCCCGGCTTCGATCACGTCCCAGGCCAGCTTCGGATTTTCCTCGTACTTGCGCCGGCGCTCCTGCATCGGCGCCAGCACGCTGACCAGCGCGTTCGCCGCCCAACTCTTGCACTCGATGCATCCGATCCCGGCCGTGCGGCAGCCGGCATCTACCTTCGCCAGCGTTTCCCGGCCGCTGAAAATCTTGTGCAGATCGCCGACCGGGCAGACGTCGGGATTTCCGGGATCGCTGCGCCGCACGCGCGCCGGATCGGTCACCATGGTCTTCAGCTTCGCCCGCACCGCGGCTTCGGGATCGGTGAGCATGATGGTGTTACCGTACGATTTCGACATCTTGCGTCCGTCGGTGCCCGGCAGCTTGGGCGTCGGCGTCAGCAGCGGCTGCGGCTCGGGAAAGACCACCCGCTTGCCGGCGTAAAACATGTTGAAGCGGCGCGCGATCTCCCTCGTCAGCTCGACGTGCGGCACCTGGTCTTCGCCGACCGGAACGTAATCCGCCTTGTAAATCAATATGTCGGCCGACTGCAGCACCGGGTAGCCGAGAAATCCGTACGTCCCCAGGTCCTTCTCCTTGATGTTCTCGCGCTGCTCTTTGTACGTCGGCACGCGTTCCAGCCATCCCAGCGGCGTGATCATGGAAAGCAGCAGGTGCAGCTCAGCGTGCTGCGGTACGTGCGACTGGATAAACATGGTGCAGCGCTCCGGATCCAACCCGGCGGCCAGCCAGTCCAGCAGTACCTCCATGGTGTTCTGTTTGATGCTGGAAGTGTCGGCGTAATCGGTGGTCAGCGCGTGCCAGTCGGCGACGAAGAAGAAGCACTCGTAGCTGTCCTGCAGCTTCACCCAGTTATCCAGCGCGCCCACGTAATTGCCCAGGTGGAGCTTGCCGGTGGAGCGCATGCCGCTCAGGACGCGCGGTTTCTTTTGCTCGCGGTCAGCCATCAGATTCCCGACAAAAGATACTTGAAGAATTTTATGAACGGGTACTCGAAGAGAACGATCAGTCTTCCGCCGACGAAAAACAACAGCAGGATTCCGACATAGCCGATCATGTCGTACGCGCGCTTGGCGTTTTCGGGCAGCAGGTGGCGAAAGACGTGGCTGCCGTCCAGGGGCGGAATCGGGATCAGGTTAAATGCCGCCAGCAGAATGTTCACATTGATAAAGGCTCCGCAGAGCAGCACAATGGGCTCCAGGACAGACTCCGGTCCGCGGCTGCCCAGCCGCGCCACCACGAATAATCCGAACACCGCGATCATCCCCAGCATGATGTTGCTGGCCGGTCCCGCCAACGAGGTCAGAATGTCGTCGCGGATCTGGTGGCGAAAGTTGTGCGGGTCCACGGGAGTGGGCTTTGCCCATCCAATAAAGCCGATGTTCGAGAGCATCCCGAGCAACGGCACCAGCACCGTACCGATCGGGTCCACGTGCTTGATCGGGTTCAGCGAAATCCGTCCCAGCATGCGCGCCGTGGGGTCGCCGCACTGGTTTGCCGTCCAGGCGTGCGCTGACTCGTGCACGCAAATGGCGAACACAAAGGCAATGACCTGATACAGGATTTCTACTTGCGAGCGATTCATGCGGATACTGCATGGATGGTATCACGCCGCGACCGCTGATCATCTGGTGATCGGGTGATCGGGTGACCGGAACCGACCGTCACTTGTTTAGATCGCCAGATCGCCCGATCACCAGATGCTCTTACGTTCCCGACTTCCGCTCCGCCGCCGGTTGCAGCTCCGGCGGCGCGATCGTCTTCACCTTCGCCGTCTTGGCCGGAATTCCGACCACGATGTGATAAGGCTCGACATTCTTCGGCACCACCGCCATGGAGCCCACCAACCCATGCTCGCCGATGTTGACTCCGCTGAGTACGGTGGCGTGATACGTGATGCGCGCCTTGGGCCCGATCTCGGTTAGCACGTTGCTCACCAACATGCTGTCGTTCAGGTCGTGCGAGTGCGAATAGATGTTGGCGTAATCCGATACCGACGAACCTTCGTGAATGATGATTTCGCCGCGGTCGTCCAGCAGCACGTACTTATGAATGACGCAGTTGTCCTCGATGGTCAGGTTGTAGCCGTACGAGATCTCCACCCCGTGGAAGATCTTCACGTTCTTGCCCAGGTGCTTGAGCACGTGCGACGCGATCATGTACCTCATGCGGAAGCCCAGCCAGTGGTTCAAGCCGAGCGGTGAGCGGTCAAACATCATCCACAACCAGATCAGCGGCTTGCGCTCGGCGTACTTAGCGGCGTCCATGTCGCCGTAGTATTCCGGTTCCAGCGTCGCATTCCGCGGGTCGAAGCCGTACAACTGCGCCAACTGCGCGGGCGAGTGCCTGGCCGGGTCCGGCGCCTCGTACTTCCGTCCGAGATAGATCTCGTGCAAGGTGTCGCGCACGATAGCGCTGCGGCGCTCGATATCGCGGTCCTGGAAATCTCGGTCCAGGCGCTCGATCCAGCCCAGAAATGCCTTTTCGGCCTCGGGCGTGGGCATCAGGTTGCGGTACTCGAAACGCTGCATGGCGATTGGATGTTCTTCGTGCAACAAAGCCGCAGGCTAATTCAGAGAGTGTAATCGCGAGTGGCCTCGGGCCGCTACTTCTGCGCGAGCAGGAGCTGGTGGCTGCCCACGGTGGCGATGTCAATCCGCGCCGGCAGAGCGAAGACGCTGTCCAGTCCGACCTCGGGATGCTTGGGACGGATGTAGTGGTCGAGGAAAAACTGCAACGCCACGCGCGGCACGGTGACGCCGTCAATGTCGATGGAATCAATGTGCACGCGCCCCTTGCCGCCGCTGCCCAAGGCGCGCGCCACCGCGTGCACGTCGTGAACGCCGCTAAACAACGACAGCAGCGGGTTCGACGTTTTCGACTGCGCCGTGATGGCGTCAAAATCCACCCGCGCGGTGGTATTCACGACCCCGTCTTGCCCCGTGAATCGCGCCGAGCGCACGCCCACCGGAAGCTGCACCTGGCCCGAATTGAGGTAGGTGTCGATTTCGCGCTCCGTGAGCACGGTCGGCGTCTGGTCGGGCGGATGGCGGCGCGCATTCTCCTCGAGGTGACGGAACTTGGCCTTGGCGCTCGCGGCAGCCGCGTTGTACATCGCCTGCGTAGCGGAGGCGGCGGGTGGTTGCTGTGCACTCGCGAAGGCCAGCAGCAGAGTAATGAGAACGGCAATCTTCATGGCTTAATCGCGGCCCTTTGCGTCGGGGGCGGCGCGGCGGCCGTGACGCGCGGCGTTTCCAGCGTGCCGGTGACGTCGTATGCTTCGGTCTTGCCGCGCATGATCCTGAGTCCGAGCCGCCGATCGAGAGCGGCGGTTCCGCTCACCACATAGATGCCGCCGGGGGTTTCCATTTTGCTCGGCTGGAAGGTGAACCGACCGTCGGCGAGCGCCAGTTCGCCCTGGAACAGGCGGAATTTCAGCGGCGCCGGCGCGTCGTTCAACGCCAGGTGCGCCAGGCTGCCGTCGTGCCAGTCGAATCGAACCATCCCCTCCGCGGACGCGCGAAGTTGCACCGCGTCCTGCCCGGAGGCGGTGATGCGATAAGTTGCGTTGGCTCGGCCCGTTGCCCAGGCATCACGCGTCAGTGCCGCAACCGCCGCCATGGACGCCTGCTGTAGACTGCCATTGATCGTGTAGGCCGGCTGCGCAGCGCTGAAGTCCGCGCGCAGTTCGCCCGTCGTGGATCCGCCCAGTACCTCGGCATGCAGCTTGCGCACCGTCAGCACACCCGACTCCAGCCGCACCTCGGCGCTCACCCGCTTTGCCGTGAGCGTCTTCAACTCGACCCGCGCCGCCGACAGTTTGCCCGCGGCGTTCACTTTGGCCAGCAGCGCCGGCTGCGACGGGTTCCCGCCGATGAAGGCGTACCAGGGTCGCTTCTGGGCGCGCGGATTCAGCAGCCGGTTCAACTCGTCGGTGGAGAGCTGGTCGGCGCGCAACTAGAACGCGATGGGACAAGGACCAGCCGGGCACACGCGCGGCACTTGCAGCGACCCGGTGAAACTCAGGTGGGTGCCGGTGAAGCTGCCGGCCAGGTCGTCAACCGCCGCCGCGTCCGGCGCCAGATGCAGCGCCGCGGTGGTCACCTGCAGCGGCGCAGCGATGCCGGGAATCGCCGCCGTCACCGAGCGCAGAAGCAGGTTGCCGGTGACCACGGGAGCGGCAAATCCCGCCCAGGCGCCCGCGACATTGAGGTCGGCGGTGGCAAGCCCGGCAATCGTAGCCTGCGGCGCGTGCACCCCGAAAGCGTGCGCCAGCTCCAACAGCCGGTTCACGCGCGCGTCTCCGTCGAGATCGACGTTGTACCCGTTGCGCCCAAACCACGCCTGCGCTTTCGCGGGAGCCGAGGCGCCAAGATCGACAGGAAATTGCGCCAAGCGGAGCACCGTGGTCGTCGAGGGCAGGTTGGTCGGACGGGGTTTCCCGCGCATGGGTCCGGGCACGCCCAACAGGAACTGGATTTGTCCTAGCAGCAACGTCGAACTCATCAGCCTGGAGGTGACCCGCAGCCCTGAGGTGGCGCCGCCCCCCGTCCAGGACGCGCCACTACCGGCGTCGAGGAGATGGAATGCGGCGCTGACCGTCCCGCTCGCCTGCATGTCTTCCGGCAGGTCCTTCTTCATGCGCAGCGCCAGCGCCATCAGGCTGGATGCCGGCAAATCCCTCGCCGCGACTGCCAGCGTGTAGCTGCGTACCGGCAGAATTCCGGCGATGCCGCCGCGGATCTCCACCGCGCCCGGCCCCGCCGGTGCCCGGCACGAGATGTCCGTGAGCTGCTGCGTTCCGGTGCTGAACGCGGCGCTGCACCGCGCTGCCAGGCGCAGCGAGCCGCGCGTCCCGATGTCGTAGCGCCGGAAATCGCCCACCGACGCCTCGCCCGCGATCTTCAGCGCGGAGGGTGTGCCCTTCAGCGTTGCGGAAACGTTTACCGTCCCGCGCCAGCCGCGATCGCGCCCGTAAATCACGGTCGTGAGCTGCCCCAGTTGCGCGCCCTTGAGCGCGATGCGCAGGTTAAGCGGCGTATCGGTGAGCGTCGAACCACGCTGGATGATGCCCGCAACCTCGACGCTGCCGGTGTCGCCCAGGTTCGCGTCGGTGCGCATGGGCCGCGCCTCAAGCTCAAGTTGCCAGACATTTTCCGAGGGCAGTGACAGCGCGAAATCGGCGTTGCTCAACGCGTAGACCGTCTTTTCCTGGCCCAGCTTGAGGTTGATGCGGCCGCCGGTCGCCTCGATGTAGGGAAACCGGGGGCGCACTTCGGCGATTCTTTTGCTCGTCGGCGCCGTGGGAATCTGGCGAGCCAGCTCCAGCAGC
>JAIQFM010000145.1 GCA_020073285.1 Terriglobia bacterium
CGCTGGCCTGCACGGCGATGCGCTGAATGACGCGCGGCACGAAGCGGTTCACCACTTCCTTTTCTAGCAATTCTCGGCTGATATCCACGCCAGCGGCGCTGGCGGCGGCGACCCAGAGGTCGGCCACTTCCGCATCGGTGGCATATTGGAAGCCGTAGATCAGGCTGAGCTTCTGGACGGTGCGAATGGTGATGCCGGCGAGAATGCTCAGGTCGGGAACGATGGTGAGCAGCCCGCCAAGACCGAAGCCCGCGCCCTCAACGGCGGCAATTTTCATGCCGGAGAGGATAACGTCGATGGCGATCAGGTCAAGTTGCTCCTCGGAGACGGAGAACGCGCCGTCGTAGGTGCTGATCGGCAGGCCGTAGCCGGTGCGCAGTTGCACGAGGAAGTTCTGCGGGTCCACCTTGACAGTTTCGTACGCCTGGGTGAGGCCACGGCGCAGGCCTTCTTCGACGCGCAGGCGGAGCCAGGTTTTTTTCACTTCCTCCATCGGCTCCAGCATACATGGGAACGGGGTTTTCGGTTGTCGGTTCTCGGTTGTCGGTCAAGGCAGCGCCTGTGACCATCAAAGCAAATTCCTCGCGCGCTGCAGCCTCCTCGGAATGACAATTGTGATAAGAGAGAGCGGCGCGGCTGAAGTCGTGCCCTGATAAACGCATGGACGTGCTAGCATCGGAAGCTGACACATGCCTACTGGAAAGCTCCATGTCGTGCCGCTCGGGGGACTCGGCGAGTTCGGGATGAACTGCATGGCCCTGCGCTGGGGCGATGACATCATCGTGATCGACGCCGGCTTGATGTTCCCCGAGATGGAACTGCTCGGGGTGGACATCGTTGTCCCCGACATCAGCTACCTGATCGAGAACCGCAAGCAGGTGAAGGCGATCGTGCTCACCCACGGGCACGAGGACCACATCGGGGCGTTGCCGTGGATTTTGACCGAATTAAACGTGCCGGTGTACGGCACCGAGTTCACGCTGGCATACGTGGAGGACAAGCTCGACGAGCACGGACTGCTGGAAAATGCGACGCTGATCGAGATGCGGCCGGGCGAGCTTGTCACCCTCGGGCCCTTCAAGATCATGCCTATCCACGTGACGCATTCGCTGGTGGATTGCGTGGCGCTGGCCATCCACACGCCGCTGGGCGTGATCATCCACAGCGGCGATTTCAAAGTCGATCCCACGCCCACCGACAACAAGCTGTTCGACCTGCACACGTTCGCGGAGTACGGCAAGGAAGGTGTGCTGGCGCTGTTTCAGGATTCGACGAACGTGGAGCGGGCCGGGTACACGCCGAGCGAGCGGGCGGTGGGACGCAAATTTGACGAGGTGTTCGCGCGCACGCCGCGGCGGCTGTTCATCTCATGTTTTTCGTCCTCCATCCATCGCATCAAGCTGGCGATGGAGATGGCGTTCCGGCACCGGCGCAAGGTGGCCCTGGTGGGGCGCAGCATGAACGAATCGACCGAGATCGCGCAGGACCTCGGGTACATCGAAGTTCCGGACGGGCTGCTGATTCATCCCGGCGAGATCAAGAATTTCCCGCCGGAGCGGGTGATGGTGCTGATCAGCGGGACGCAGGGCGAGCCGATGTCGGGGCTGTCTCGCGCAGCGGTGGATAATCACAAGCACGCGAAGATCGAGCCCGGCGACACGGTGGTGCTGTCGTCGCGCATCATTCCGGGGAACGAAAAATCCATCTACCGGATGATCGACCACCTGTACCGGCGCGGGGCGAACGTGATTTACGAAGACGGATCGCAACCGCCGGTACACGTCAGCGGGCACGCCAGCCGGGAAGAGTTAAAGCTGCTGATCAACCTCGTAAAGCCGCGGTATTTCATCCCGATCCACGGCGAGTACCGGCAACTCAAGCGTCACGCGGATTTGGCGGGCAGAATGCTGGGAGCGGTGGGATCGGTGATCATGATCGAGAGCGGCGACGTGCTGGAATTCGACGAATTGGGCGCGCGCAAGGCCGGGCGCGTGGCGGTGGGACGAGTGTGCATTGATTCCGGCTCGCGCGTGGACGTGGTGGAGGACCTCATTATCAAAGACCGGCGCCACCTGAGCGAAGACGGGATCGTGCTGCCGATTATCGCGATCAACAAGCTGACGGGGCAGATCGAGTCGGCGCCGGAAATCGTGATGCGCGGCTTCGCGGCGGCGGGCGCGGATAACGGCCTCATGACCGAGGCGCGGCAGATTATCATGGACACACTGGAACACTCGACCGACGAAGAGAAGCGCGACTGGGGCGTCATCAAGGAAAAGATCCGCCAGGATCTGAAGCGCTTCATCGTGAAGAACACGTCCCGCCGGCCGCTGATCATGCCGGTAATCCTGGAAATTTAGTTTCAGTTCCAGTTTCGGTTTCAGCGGGCGCGACGCCTACTTCGCCGGCGGCGGCGCGTCCGGCGGCTTCTCAAACAGCTTATCGTCGATGGGCGGATTGATCTCGTACTTCTGGATCTCCTCGCTTGTGCTGGGCTCGCCGTTTTCGGTGCCGCTGCGCTTGAAGGGCACGGTGAGGCCCTCCACTGGGCGCCAGTCCGAATAATCGATCGCACGCTGCACCGGCCCGCGCTGCCCGACGTCGTCATAGGAAGCCCGCAACAAACGGCCGCTCTGCGGGTCCAGCGCCCACTTCACGGATACGCCGCCTCCGAAAATGTTGACTACCTGCGCGTCGGCGTCGCCGACCCTCTGCGTGCCGCCGAGCGTGAAAACGTACGCCGGATCAGCGGCGTGCTGTGCCAGCGGCAGCCAGTCGCGCTTGAGCGAATTCAGCCGGCTCTGCTTGAGGGAGGAGGGCATGTCGCGCGTGCCCGCTCCGGGCATGCTCATGAAGGCGGTGCTGGGCGTGACCACGATCAGCATTTGCCCGGGAAGCTGTTCGGAGGTGACGGCGGCGCGCAGTTTGTCGGGGAACTGGATGGTGGTGTCGTTAGTGAGGTTCATGGGGCCTTGCGGCGTCTGCTGGGTAGCCGATACTACCTGGTGCAGCGCCTTCACGCCCGCAAGCTTGGTGGCGCCGCCGACGGCATCTACAAATTTTTCCACCAGCGCACGAGCCTTCGGGTCCGTCTGCGTGGGCCGGTCGGCGCTGGCACTGGGCGAGGCGCCAGGCGCGGGAATGGTGATGTCAATGGGGGTCACCGGGCCGAGCGAAGACAGCGGTTTGCCGAGCTCCGCCGCGTTGCCGACGACGAGAACGGCGAACTGCTCAGGATGAATGTACTTGCGCGCGACGGCGTTGACGTCGGCGGGCGTAACCTTCTCAATGCCGGCGCGATAGCGCTCCAGGAAGTCGGCGGGATAGCCGAAGAACTCGTAGAGCATGCGCTCGCCGAGGACTTTGTCCTTGGAATCGAAATTGAAGATGAACCGGTTGAGGATGGCGTCCTTGGCTTCGCGGACTTCCTGCGCGGTGGCCGGCCGGGTCAGCATGCCTTCCAGTTCGGAGCGCAGCGCCTGGATGGCTTCCACCGTGCTGGGACTCTTGGTGCCCATACTGAAGCGCGCCAAGGCAGGATGGTCGAAGGCAGCGCCGATGCCGCCGCCGACGGAGTACGCCAACCCTTTTTCCGTGCGAATGGTCTTGAACAGGCGCGAGGAGAAGCCGCCGCCGAGAACTTCGTTCATCACTTCGACCGCGAAGTAGTCGGGGTTGTTGCGCTCGATGCCGAGCTTCACCATGCGGATCTCGCTCTGCGTGACGTCCGACTTCTCGATGAAAGAGATGCCGGGCTTAGGTTCGAGGAAGGGAACCGTGGGCTTGGCAGGTACGGGCGCCCTTTCCCAGGATTCGAATGCCTGGCGGAGGCGTAACTCCATGGCGGCAGGATCGAAGTCGCCATGGATGCCGGCAATGATGTTGTTGGGACGGACGAAGGTCTGATGCCATTTCAAAAGATCGTCACGCGAGATGGCGGCGACGGTGGAGTACTCGGGAATGCGGGCGTAGGGATTGTCGCGCCCATACGCCAGACGCGAGGACTCGCGGCCCGCGATTTCGCCGATGTCGTCGTTGCGGCGGGCGATTCCGGTGTCCAACTGCGTCTTCGCCAGCTCGATTTTTTCCTCGCGGAACGCGGGCTGGCGCAGCAGTTCCAGGAAAACGGGAAAGACCTCGTCCAACTTATCTTTCAGGCAATTAAACGAGATGGTGGTGGATAGCGTGCCACCGCCGGTTTCGACTTTGGCGGCACGCGCTTCCAGGAAGTCGTCGAGCTGATCGCCGGACCGGTTGGTGGTGCCACCGGTGCGCCAGACTTCGCCGTAGACATCGATCAGGCCGACCTTGCTTGCGGGCTCCGAGATGGAGCCTCCGCGGATGCGCATGAATCCGCCCACGACCGGCAACTCGTGGTCTTCCTGAAGGAAAATCACCATGCCGTTGGAGAGCTGGATGCGCTTGGGTTCCTGCGGATGAAACGGCGGCAACGGCGGGATGGGAATCTGCTTCCACGCGGCCGGCGGCTCGCCGGCGCCCGGCTTTTGCGACTTCACGCCGGTGGGAGACTGAGTGGTTTGGGCGCCAGCGGGTTTGTGCGCCGCGGTTTGCGCCCACAGTGCGCTGGCGAAGATAGCAATAGCAAGGATGAAGATGAGAACGGACGTACCGCGGAGGATCGCGCGGGTCATCATTTCTCCTCCGACTTCTCGGCTGGCGTAGCGCCCGCCATCTTGGTGCTCTCGATGATGCCGACGGTGCGGTTTTCCGGCACAAAGGTCTTTGCGGCGACGCGGCGAACGTCGGCCTTATTGACCTTGTCGTAGCGATCAAGCTGGCGGAAGAGTTCGCGCCAGTCGCCGAAGCGTGCCTGGAAGGTGGCGAGTTGCGCGGCGAGGCCGGAATTGTTGCCGAGGCTGCGGATCAGGTCGGCCCTGGCTCGCGTCTTGAACATGGCCAGTTCGTCGTCGCTGACGTCGGAGGTCTTCAGGCGCTCGATTTCGGCGCGGATGGCGTCGCGGACTTCGTCGTTGGTGTGGCCGGGCGTGGGCACGGCATAGAAGGCGAACAAGTGGGGATACTTGACGCCGGGCCAGCCGCTGAAGCCGGCGGAATCGGCGGCGATCTTCTTGTCGCGAACCAGGGAGCGGAACAGGCGCGAGGTGCGGCCGTTGGACAGGATGTCGGAGATGGCGTCGTATATAGCGTCGTCGGGATCGCGATAGTCGGGGCGGTGGTAGCCCTCCACATAAATCGGCTGCGTGGCTTCAGTGAGCACCACCCGGCGCTCGGCGCGCTGCGGCGGTTCGATAGTGGGGTCCTCGATCGGCTGCGGCGCTTTCGTCAGCCGGCCGAAATATTTCTCCAGAATCGGCAGCGCCTGTTCGCTCTTGATGTCGCCCACGGCGGCGACCACCATGTTGGACGGAACGTAATAGGTGCGGAAGAAGCGCTCGGCGTCGGTGGCGGAGAAGCGGTGAAGGTCGGAGGCCCAGCCGATGGTCGGGCGGTGGTAGGGATGCGCCAGGAATGCGGTGGCGATGAACTGTTCGTACAATCGGCCGAACGGACTGCTTTCGGTGCTCATGCGGCGCTCTTCGAAAACCACGTCGCGCTCCTTGTAGAATTCGCGCATGACGGGCTCGACGAAACGGTCCGATTCGAGATAAGCCCAGAGCTGAAACCGGTTCGACGGAAATGAATAGTAGTACACGGTCTGGTCGTCGCTGGTCTGGGCATTCATGCCGACGCCGCCGTTGTCCTCGATGATCTGCGGATAGGCGTTGCGCACCACGTATTTCTCGGCTTCCTTGGTGGCGTCCTGCCAGGTTTTCTCGAGCTCGGCGACCTTCTTGTCGTCGCGGCCGACGCGCCGTTCCGCCTCACGAATGTAGGCGGCATAGGTCTGCTCGACTTTTTGCAGCGCGACTTTTTCGGCGGGCCAGTTGGTGGTGCCGATGGCCTTTGTTCCCTTGAAGGCCATGTGCTCAAACATGTGTGCCAGGCCGGTTTCGTCCATGGGATCCTGAACCGATCCGGCGTCCACCAGCGTGTAGGCGGAAAACACCGGAGCCTCCGGACGTTCCATGACCAGCAGGGTGAGGCCGTTGGGCAGCTTGCGCACGGTGATGCGTTTTTCCAGCGAGGCAATGTCTTGCGAGAGGAGCGGAACGGCAATCAAGACGAGAAAGGCAAATAGCCGGGCGAGCCTTCTCATGAAACCTCCGTGCGCGTGGCGACAAACCTAAAAACGTTACGCTGCGGCGGAAATGGCTGTCAAACGGAAGGGCCGGATCGCGGTGTGGCGCGGGCGCCCTCGCCCGGGTGGGAGCTGGCCCGCCTTTTCAATCAACAAAAATCCCGAGGTTGCCCCGCCCTTGTCTCGCCTGATGGGGAGTTTGCCCAAAAAATAGAGCGACGGCGAGACAGGGTGGGGATTTTCCATCCACATCACAGGCTCCCGTCATATTGGACATTGATTGGTGACCCAGGTCTGCTCATCGATTCGACGGTGAACGGTGCCCCACATCTGCCACTTTGGCAGATGTGGGTTGCCCTGTGGCACACGCGCCCGCCCGCGTTGTGTTGAGCCGCTCCAGTCGCGATTCTCCGGGAAAACCAGAAAATGAGTCCCGAGTCGCGCAGCGACGCCAGTTCATAGCCCGGCACGTCAGTGCCGGGAAAACTTGACAGTAACACCCGAGTCCCACAGGGACGGCAGAACCCAACCCCGGGTGCCCCAGATTTGTCCCATCTTGGCGAATGCGGATCGTTTCCATATCGCTCTAGGAAATCCGATACTTGTTCCGAATCTAGAACGAAACGAATTCTTTGTACGAAACGCCCTGCCAATTGGGGTCCCCCGCCGATCCGGGTGCTGCTGATGGCGCTCGCCGGCCAGGTGCCGCACTTCCTCCTCCATCACCACGTCGATCAAGACCAACTCCGCCTCGCGCAGCAGGTGACCGACTCCTTGCTGCAGAAGACCCACCACCTCGACCATGGGGAAAGACCACCTGGATGTTGGGGTTTTGTTCACTGTGACCTGCCCCCCATTTTTAGTCCAAGGATAATGAGACGTTCTCCACCACGGGTGCTGGCCCACCTTTTCCGCCGCACCT
This sequence comes from Terriglobia bacterium, assembly GCA_020073285.1. Taxonomy (GTDB): domain Bacteria; phylum Acidobacteriota; class Terriglobia; order Terriglobales; family Acidobacteriaceae; genus JAIQGF01. The sequence continues at coordinate 7,083 of JAIQFM010000145.1, forward strand.
CGTGTCGAGGTTGCCCCACCCTTGTCTCGCCGGGAAGCGCCCACCCCGAAACGGAGTGACGGTGCGAGACAGGGTGGGTAGTTTCTGATTACTGTTCTCGAATCTGCAACGCGTACATAACACACAACAAATTTTCCGCGCTTGTCACAGACATCTTCTCCCAATCCTGGGTATGCTTACCCAGAGGCGCAGGTGTAGTGTCTTTACAACTCATTGTTTAGTTATTGGATAACAAAATCACCTTCCGACAACACGCCAAAGTTATCTTATCGGTTAACTGCGTCAACCCACGGTTACCGTGGGATACCTGGGTTACCCCGCAGGTATACCGTGCGCAAGTTGCTGGTTCTGCATCTTGGGAGGGGGAGGGGGGTCTGAAACACCCACCGCGCTCAGATAATACCTTTCTCGATAACATGTCACACAATCGGACTCTGCCTGTTCCCCACCGAATGATAAGCTCTACCGCCAACGTCACCGAAGGAGATTTCCTAAGATGCGGCATGTGACCTGTTGTCTGGCTCTGGCTGCTCTGTTGAGTCCGTTATGCGCCGCCCAGGAAACCGCAACCGAACGAGCGGCGGCGCGCGATGTGGTGCAGAAGATCGAGTCGCTGGAAAAATCCCTTGATGTCCCCGCCGTGGTGAAACGCCTGACGGCGCCCAATTCCGAGCGCGACAAGGTCGTGGCGCGCGCCCGCGAGTTGATGGAGAAAGATCTGCTCGCCATGTGCGACGACATCACCACCCACCCGGAGATCGGATTCAAGGAGAAGCGCTCGGTACAGGTGCTGACCGACTACCTGCGCGCTCACGGCTTCGAGGTGCAGATGGGAGTCGGCGGATTAGAGATGGCATTCGTGGGCCGCTGGAAAGGGAACAACGGTGGGCCCAACATGGGCGTGATCCTGGAATACGACGCGCTGCGCGGAACCAAGGGCGCGTTCCACGGCGACCAGCACAGCGCGCAAGGCCCAGTGGGGATTGCGACCGCGCTGGCCATGGCCGAGTACTTGCAGCGGACGAAGTCGCCGGGCAGCGTGGTCGTGTTCGGCACGCCGGGCGAGGAGATCATGCCGCCGGAAGCCAAGACGCAGATGTTCGAGGCGGGCGTGTTTAACGGCATGGATGTTGTGGTGCGCAGCCACTCGGTGATGCGGACGTCGCGGCCGGCGCCGGGATTCGGAACCTGCTGCATGAACATCGACGCGGTGAAATACGTCTTCAGCGGCGCGCCGGCACACCAGTTGACGTCGTGGAACGGGCGCAACGCGCTGGAGGGCGTGATCCACCTGTTCAACAACATTGACGCCATCCGGTCGAGCGTGCGGCCGGAGACGCGCATCCAGGGGATCATTACCGAAGGCGGGGCGGCGCCCAACGTGACGCCGGACCGCGCGGTCGCCGATATCTGGGTGCGGTATCCGGATGCGGTATACGTGGCGCAGGTCAAGAAGATGGTGGACGATGCGGCGCGTGGCGCGGCGCTGGCCACCGGGACCAAAGTGAAGATCGAAGACTACGGCCATTCGCGCGACGGCATCTCGGTGGCGACATTGTCCGAATTGGCTTTTGCCTACGAGGTCAAGTTCGGAGCGACCGGGGTGACTCCAGAGCCGGAGAAGCCGCAGGGATATGAGGAGACGGGCAGCCTGTCGAGCGCGGTGCCGGGGGTGGAGGTGACGACGCAAACCTCGAATTCGTCGAACCACACCTATGAAATGGAAGCCGATGCGCTGCAGGAGATCGGGCACCACGGCTTTACGGTTGACGCCGAGACCATGACCGCGGTGCTGTTCGACTTTGCCACGCACCCGGATTATCGGGCGGCGGTGAAGCGCGAGTTCGACACCATCCGCGGTTTGTTTGACGAATACCAGGCAGGGCTGCGGAAGGCGTACACGGTGCCGAATGTGGCGGAGCCGAAGTAGTTGCCGGGACCGGCGACCGGCGCGCGGCAGCAGCCTTTCGCGTCCGGCAAAGGGGCGAGCCGCGCGGGCGCCGCGCTGGCTGATTGCGCGGCTGCCCCAAAGCTCGTATTAACTTTTTAGTTACCCGGCCGCAATCTTGAGATGAGCCACACTGGCCGGTCACACTAACCCTGTGCCGCGGCGCTCGCCTCGTGGTATAAACCCAAGCGCATCCATACGCCTGTTTGGAGGTTTTATTGTGAAACGCATTGGCGTTTGCCTTTTGCTATTGTGCTTTGCGTTCTGCCTGGCGGTTCAGGCGCAGCAAACCATCACCATCGGGTTCACGGTATCCAAGACCGGAGCCCTCAACGTCGATTCCCTGGAGCAGTTCAACGGGTTTGAGCTCTGGCGCAGCCAAGTGAATGCCGCCGGCGGTATTAAGGCGGGTGGGAAGAGCTACCAGGTCAAGTTCGCCAGCTACGACGACGAATCGAACTCGAAACGAGTGCAGCAGCTTTACTCGCGATTGATCCTGGAGGACAAGGCGGACTTCCTGTTCAGCCCGTACTCGTCGCCGCTGACGGCAACAGCGGCTGTAGTGAGCGAGCAGTACGGGAAAGTCATGCTCACTACCGGCGCCGCGGAGGAAAAAACCTACAAGCTGGGGAACAAGTATCTATTCCAGATGTTCGCCCCGGCGACGCAATACCTGAACACGGCCATTGATGCCCTCAAGGCCAAGGATCCAAAGGCAAGCATCGCGTTCGTGTACGAGGACGCGGCGTTCTCGGTTGCGGTGGTGAATCCGGCGAAAACCTACGCGCAACAACAAGGCTTCAATGTGGCGTTCAGCGAGGCCTATGCCCCCAATACGACTGATTTCAGCGCCATTCTCGACAAGGTGGTGGCCTCCAAGGCGACCGTGCTGATGGGCGGCGGCCACTACCCCGATGGGTCGACGCTGGCCCGCCAGCTCTACGCGCGGAAAGCCTCGCTCAAGATGATCACGCTGCTGGTGGCGCCCGATAGCCCGAAGTGGACGGAACTGGGAGACGCTGCCGTGGGGGTTGCGGTGCCATCGCAATGGGAACCGCAGCTAGCCGCAAAACCACAGTTTGGACCGACGGTGCTGGACTTCAACAAGGCCTATACAGCGAAGTACAACTCCGAACCGAGCTATGAATCCGCGGGCGGATACGCCTGTGGCGTCGTCCTGCAACACGCCATTGAGCAGTCGGGCAGCATTGACGCGGCGAAGGTTGCGGCAGCGTTGAACGCCGTGGATGCGACCACGTTCTATGGGCGAACCAAGTTCGCCACCGCTCCCAATGAACATGGACTGGAAGTGGGACACACCATGGTGATCGCGCAATGGCAGAAGGATAAATCCGGGAAGCTGGTCAAGCAGGTCATCTGGCCGCTCGCCAACAAGAGCGCCAACCTGGTTTATCCCATCCACTGAGACAGCCCGGCCAGCGGCAAACGGCTACAGGTTCGGGAGTTGCTGCTGGCCAAATCTTGCAGGTAGAGGTGGCGAATGGGCGGCATTCTGGCCTCCATGATCGACGGTCTGCTGGTCGGCTCGGTGTACGGACTGGCCGCCATCGGCTTGAGCTTGATCTGGGGCGTGATGGACGTGATCAACCT
>JAIQFM010000323.1 GCA_020073285.1 Terriglobia bacterium
TTCCGCAAAGCGTACGGCTATCGCAGCCTGGAGCCACGGCGCGAGACGATGACGCTGGACACGATCTTCGACATGGCGTCGCTCACCAAGTGCATGGCGACGGCGGTCGCGGTGATGCAGTTGGTGCAGGACGGGCAGGTGCGGCTGAACGATCCGGTGGCGCGCTACATCCCGGCATTCAGCGCCAATGGGAAGCAAGACATCACGGTGCGGCAGTTGCTCACCCATTATTCCGGGCTGCCGGAAGATCTCGATCTCAAGCAGCCTTGGCATGGGCGCGACGCGGCGTTCCGCATGGCGATGGACGAGACACCTGAGTACACGCCCGGCTCGCGTTTTTTCTATAGTGACGTGAACTACGAGGTGCTCGGGTTCCTGGTGGAGCGCGTGTCGGGGATGGCGCTGGAGAAGTACGCGTCGGTGCACATCTTCCAGCCGCTCAAGATGGCGGAGACAACCTATCTGCCGCCGGCGTCGTGGCGGCCGCGGATCGCGCCCACGGAATACGACGAAGGCGGCCACATGCTGCGCGGCGTGGTGCACGATCCCACGGCGCGGCGCATGGGCGGAGTGGCCGGGCATGCGGGCGTATTCTCCACCGCGAATGACCTGGCAAAATTTGCGCAGGCGATGCTCGACGGCGGCGCGCCGGTGCTGTCGCCGCTGATGGTCGAGAAGATGACCACGCCGCAGCAGCCGCCGAATGCGACCTCGGTGCGTGGATTCGGATGGGACATTGACACGGCGTTCTCCAGCAACCGCGGCGAGTTGCTGCCGGTGGGATCGTTCGGGCACACCGGGTACACCGGAACGTCGCTGTGGATGGATCCGGTGACGAGGACGTACATCATTATCCTGGCCAACGCGGTGCATCCGCGCGGGCAGAACGGCGCCATGGTGTCGCTGCGCAACCGCACGGCAACCGCGGTCACGGCGGCGCTGAAGCTGTCGGCGAGCGAAGAAGAACGCATGCGGCTGGCGCGGATTACCGGCTACAACGACAGCCTGGCGGCGTCGCGACGCATCAACGTGCGCAACGGACAGGTCAAGACCGGGATTGATGTGCTGGAACTCCACAACTTCGACCGTCTGCGCGCGCCGGAGCCGGGCAAAATCCGGCGTATCGGGCTGCTGACCAACCAGACGGGCGTGGACGGGCTGGGGCGGCGGACGATTGATGTGCTGGCGCACGTGGACGGCATCAAGCTGGCGGCGATCCTCAGTCCGGAGCACGGCGTCACCGGCGCGCTGGACACGACGTCGGTCGGCAACACGGTGGATGCGGCCACCGGCGTGCCGGTGTACAGCGTGTATGGCGACACCGACGCGAAACGCCGCCCGCCGCTCGACATCATGAAGGACCTGGACGCGGTGGTGTACGACATTCAGGATGCCGGCGCGCGCTTCTACACCTATGAGACGACGCTCGGATACCTGCTGGAAGCGGCGGCAAAAACCGGGACCGAGGTGATCGTGCTGGACCGCCCCAACCCGGTGACCGGCAGCTACGTGCAGGGGCCGGTGTCGCAGCCCGGGCAGGAGAGCTTCGTCAACTACACGCAGGCGAGGCTGGATTCGCGGCGACTGGTACGACTCCACCGGACTGGTGTGGATCAACCCATCGCCGAATCTGCGCAGCCTGACGCAGGCGACGCTTTATACCGGAGTGGCGGAGATCGAAGGCACGAATGTCTCGGTGGGACGCGGAACCGACACGCCATTCGAGGTGGTGGGCGCGCCGTGGATCAAGCCGAAAGAATTTGCGGACTACCTGAACGGGCGCGGCATCCAGGGCGTGCGCTTTGTGCCCATCAATTTCACGCCGGCGGCGGGGCAGAAGTTTGGCGGGCAGAAGATCGGCGGGGTGAACATCGTGCTGCTCGATCGCAACACTCTGGACGCGCCGGCGTTGGGAGTGGAACTGGCGTCGGCCCTGCACAAGCTGTATCCCAACGAGTTCGACATGCGGCAGATGATTCTGCTGGTCAACGATCCGCGTGTCATGAGCGCGATTGCCGCCGGCGCCGATCCGCGCAACATCGCCGACGATTGGCGCGAAGAACTGGAGAAATTTGAACAGGTCAGGAAAAAGTATTTGCTGTACTAGACGGTCTCTCGGTCAGTCGGGGAATTGAAACCGAATGACTGAAGGACCGATAGACCGATCGACCCGCGAGCAACAATTTCAATCTTCGCGTGTTTTATTCTGTAAGTAACCGTTCGGAGGGCACCAACATGCGTTGGGCGATTGTCGTTGTGCTGCTGGGCGCACTGGCGTCAGCGCAGCAGGCGGCTGAGGTCAGTGATTCGAATCCTGCGGCGGCGCGTCCGACTGCGTTCATTACCGTTCCCGCCGGAACGCAGATTCCGGTCAAGCTGGCGCAGGGAATTTCCACCAAGAGCGCAAAGGTGGGCGACGCGGTGTACGCCGAAACGGTATTCCCGGTCTCGGCAAACGACCGCATCGTGATTCCCGCCGGCACCTACGTGCAGGGCCGGATTACCGACATCAAGCGCCCGGGCCGGGTGAAGGGCCGCGCGGAGTTCCTGATGCACTTTACCTCGATGATCTTTCATAGTGGCTACACGGTAATGCTGCCCGGCGGAGTGGAGAACATACCCGGCTCCGATCAACAGCGGATCAAGGACAAAGAAGGCACGATCCAGCAGGAAGGGAGCAAGGGCAAGGACGCGGAGACGGTCGCGAAAACGGCAGGCACCGGCGCCGGCGTGGGAGCCATCGCAGGACGGAACGTGAAGGGCGCCGGCATTGGCGGCGCGGCCGGTGCGGCTGCCGGGCTGGCCTACGTGCTGTTCACGCGAGGGCCTGACATCAATCTGCCGCCCGGGACCAGTGTGCAGCTCGTGCTGGAGCGGCCGCTGTCGCTGGATGGCAACAAGATCAGGTAGACCTACCGACTACCGACTATCACCATTCACCGCGGCGACAATTCCATTCGACCCGTGATCCTCCTGGCTGCTGAAACGGTTTGCTAGACTCCTGGCGTGGCAGTCCGCACCATTTTTTCCATGGCGGAAGATTGCGCCCGCGGCGAGCGCCTGGGCTGGCAGGAGTTTGTCCGCGACTACGCTCCCATCGCGCGCACGCTGCTGCACCACTTCTTTCCCATGCTGGCGCCGGAGCTGGACACGCAGGTCGCGGCGGTGTTCCAGCGCGCCCGCGCCCATGACAACGCCTGGTTCCATCAGCTCAAATTCCAGAACGAGCGCGAATTTCTGGTGGCGTTCCGCGAACTGGTATTTGCTTATGGCCGCGAGGTGGGGCGCGTGCCGACGCCTGAGCTCTCATTGGAGCAGGTGCGCTCGATCATGAAGGACCTGGCGGTGGTGGAGCGCGAGGTGCTGTGGATGTTCATCAAGGGCTACGACGCGCCGCGTATCGGGCCGATGATGATGAACACCGAAGCCACGGCGCAGGCCACCAAGGACATCGCCGACCAGCGGCTGGCGCAGGTGCTGCCGGGCGCGACCGCGGACGCGTTCAACATCTCGGCGCGGGTGCTGATCGCGGAAGCGGAGAAGACCGGCGGCGAATCCTGCCTGCCGCTGAAGACGTTCAACAACCTGGTGAACGGGCAGGTGTCGTGGCGCGAGCGTGAATTGGCGGAGCAGCACATCCGCGACTGTTTCCACTGCATTGA
>JAIQFM010000146.1 GCA_020073285.1 Terriglobia bacterium
AGCGTCCGCGCCAACGGGCGCGGCAAGGCGCCCAGGATCTTCACGACCGGCCAGACCAACGCATACTCGAGACGATCGCGCATTCGAAGGGTGACCGGACGCTAGCACCCGACCATTTAAGTGTCAAACCGAGCAAGCCCCCGATTTTCGTAACCTTGTGCCCCAACCATTTATCATTTCTTTGCTCAAAGGATGGCATCGATGGTTCATTCCAGGCATTTGTGGATGATGGTCTTCATCGTCGCAGTGATCGCGCTCCTGGCCTCCTGCCGCGCCCAGGCCCCGGGCGGCGCCGAGGCCGCGCTGGTCAAGGAAATCAAGAAGGAGACCATCGGCGGCAAGGATTGGAAAAATCCGCTGCCCGACACGCCGGAGAACCAGCGAACCGGCGCCGAGCATTTCCAGCATCATTGCCAGATTTGTCACGGCCTCGATGGCCACAACACCGGGGTGCCGTTCGCCGACGCCATGTCGCCCCCGGTCGCCGACCTCGGCGACAAGAGCGTCCAGGCCTACAGCGACGGTCAATTGAAATGGATCATCCAGAACGGGATCCGGTTCACCGGCATGCCCGGCTGGAGCGGCGTCCTCGACGACAACGAGCAGTGGGCCGCCATTAGCTACATCCGCCACCTGCCCGCAAAAGGCTCCCTCGGCCCGCCGCCCGTCTACCAGGAGGCGGAAGACAAACACACGCATGCTGAGGAAGGCCAGGGCTCACAGCCGCACCAGCACAAGCACCCGCACGGCGGCCAGGAACATAAGCACTGACCCGCAGTGCTCAGCAATTCGCAATTAGCGATCAGGAATATCGCTACGGCTTCGCTATGAGAAATTTTGCGTCACACGATGTTGACGGATTTCCCTGAGCGAGGCGTCGCCCGGGTTTGGCGACGCCGATTCGAAGGACCTTGTGTTCCACTGCCCTGACTCGATCCGCAGGCCACAATCGCTAACTGCTAATTGCTAATTGCCAATTACTGCTTGTTCGCCTGCTTTTCCGTCGCCGGCTTGGGCGCTTCCGCCGCTGTCACCGGAGCGTAGCGCCGCAGTGTCTCCAGGAAAGGATTGGCATCCGCCGGCGCCGGGTGCACGCCGGTCAGCAGCGCGCGATACCCCACCATGCGCCCGTAAAAGGCGCGTGTGTCGTCGCGGTCCTGCTTGATCACCGCGCCGTTCAGCGACACCCCGGCAAACACGCCGCGGGCCCGCGAATAAGTCAACACCTGGGCGCGCATCTTCCAGTCGGTGGCGCCTTCGGCGTGACGTCCCACCGGCCCGGCCGCTACCGACGCATCCGCGCCCAGCTTGAACTTGCTCGACAGCAGCGCCCGCATGCCGCGCTCATTCATGATCACCATCACCAGATCCACCGCCTGCCCGCCGATCTGGAACCCGACGCTGCCGCCTTCCACGCGGAAAAACGCGGGTGCGCTCCAGCCGTTCGATGTCTTGCAGCTTGCCATGCCTTTGCCGTACGCGGCGCCCACGATGAACCCGCCCTTCAGCATCGACGGGACCACGGCAATGCATTCCGCCGACCCCAGAATTTCCTCCGGAATGCCCCTGTCGGGCGCAGCCATGATTTCGTTCATCACCGTGCCCGCTTCCGTCACGCGATCCAGCACCTTGTCGCGATCGCCTTGCGCCCAGCTCAGGGTTGTAAACACACTTAGCAGCAAACAAACCAGGATTCTTTTCATGAGAAATAGTTCTCCGTGGCGCGCATTTCAAATACTACAGGTTAGATGCCGGTCGCGGGGGTGACATGGAAGGTGCGGAAAAGAAAAAAGCCGGGAGCGAGGCCCAGTTCGCTCCCGACTTCCGTTCGAGCCCCGGGTCGTGGCTTTAGTGTCCGCGACCCGGGGAATTAACTCCCAGGGTTCTGTGGTAGGTGAGCGCAGTATGCGTCGGGCGTCAGAATCGCGCAAATCTCGCCAGTCCGTGTCCTTAAGTAATCCCGCCAGACTGGTGAATTGAATTTCGAGCAGCAGCGCTACTTTGTGACCAAAGAATGCGTGATGGCATGCACCGACAGCGCGATCCGGTTTTGCACCCCGACCTTGCGCATCAGCTTGGCGACGTGCGCCTTCACCGTGCGCTCTTCGATGCCCAGCGCCGCCCCAATTTCCTTGTTCGCTCGTCCGGCGACCAGCATCTCCAGCACTTCTTTTTCGCGGTCGGTAAAAGTGACGCGTCCGGCGGGGAAAATCCGCCCCGGCGAGGTTGTAACCCGCTCGATAAAAATGGAGAGCACCCGCCGCGGCGCCCACACCGATCCCTGGTTCACGATGCGGATGGCCATCGCGAACTCCTCCGGCGTCGCCGCTTCGTCCACGTACCCCTTGGCGCCGGCCGCCACCGCCTTGAGGATGGTCTCGTCGTCCGCGCCCGAACCGCACACCAGCAAGCGCAAGTCGGGACGCGACGCCTTCAGCCCCGCCATCAAATCGAACAGGTTCTGCGACCCGTGGCTGCCGAGCATCACCAAGTCCAGATCCGGCTCGGTCGCCACCTTGTCCAACGGGACCGACACGATCTCAAATTCGGGTTGGGAATCGAACAACGCGCGAAAACCGATCAGCCGCAGCGGATCGGGCTCAATGACAGCAACGCGGATCTTGGGTTTTTTGGCCGCGGCCGCTTTCATATGTTCATCCTTGTACCTGGCGCGTAGCATACCTTAATTCGGCGAAAGGCCAATGTCCTTCCGGCCATGTCCGCTAGTCACAATGTTGGGTCGCTCGCTCGATCGGTTCATGACCAGGACGGACCGACAAACCAATAGATGCCTTTCGGAGGAACGATGAGAAACTTTCTGCTCGCTATCCTGCTCTCCGCATCCACGGTCTTCGCCCAGGGCGCTCCCCCGCAAGCCGCCGCCGACCAGCCCTATACCATGGAGTACTACTACAAAGTGCAATGGGGACACCAGCAGGAATTCCTGCAACTGTTCCTCAAGAACCACTACCCGGTGCTGAAAAAGGGCGTGGAGAGCGGCCGCATCCTCGCCGTCAAGATCGAAACGCCCGCCAACCACATGACCGAGGACTCCCGCTGGGACTACCGCGTCACGCTCAAATTCAAGAACTCCACCGCCGGCACCACCGCCAATCCCGGCGAGGAAGCGCTCACCAAGCAACTCTATCCCGACCAGGAGACCTTTAGGCGCGAGGAACAGCGCCGCTTCGAGATTCTTTTGGCCCACTGGGACCTTCCGGTAACGGATATAACGCCCACCAACCCACGTTAGCGACCGCCCTGAAGGCTGCAGCCGGGAGCCTGCTCATGAAACTTGACATCGGCCTGCGCGACTACGACCTGCGTACCGTCCCCGACTACGCGCGCAAGATGGAGTCCGCCGGCTGCGACTGCCTCTGGTCCTCCGAGACCCAGCACGATCCCTTTCTCCCGCTGGCCGTCGCCGCCGCCGCCACGTCAACAATCAAGCTCGGCACCTCCATCGCGGTCGCCTTCCCACGCAGCCCGATGGTCCTGGCCTACACCGCCTGGGACCTGCAGAAAGCCTCGGCGGGGCGCTTTATCCTCGGGCTCGGTTCGCAAGTGAGAGCGCACAACAAGCGCAGGTTCTCGGTCAAATTCGAAGCCCCCGGGCCCAAGCTGCGCGAGGTCGTCCTGGCCCTGCGCGCCATCTGGGATTGCTGGCAAAACGGCACGTCGCTCAAGTTCCACGGCCAGTTTTACCAGTTCGATCTGATGACGCCTTTCTTCAATCCCGGCCCCATCGCGCACCCGAAGATTCCGGTTTTTATCGCTGGCGTGAACCATTACATGTGCCGCGTCGCGGGCGCGGTCTGCGACGGCCTCCACGTCCACCCCTTCCACACTCCCCAGTACCTGCGCGATTACGTTTACCCGGCGGTCAACGAAGGCCTGCGCTCCTCGGGCCGCTCGCGTCCGGACTTCACCTACGCCACCGCCGCGTTTGTCATCGTGGGCGACACGGAACAGGAGCGCGCCCGCAACGCGGAAGCCGTCCGCCAGCAGATAGCGTTCTACGCCTCCACCCGCACCTACGAACCGGTGCTGGCCGCGCATGGTTGGGAAGGAATCGTTCCGGAGTTGCACCACAAATCTTTGCAGGGAGATTGGCAAGGCATGGCCGCGCTCATCACCGACGAGATGCTCGACATGATTGCCGTCAGCGGCGACTGGGAAACGATCGGCCCCAAACTGCGTGAGCGCTACGCCGGCCTGCTCGACCGCATCGCGCTCTACCAGCCTTACGAAGTTGCGGTGGACGACTCCCGCCTCACCCGCCTGGCGCAACAATTGAATTACACTCAGTAAGGATTACGACATGCTCAACCACGCCCGCCCGCTCGCCGCCGCCGTTCTCGCGCTATCGTTGTTCGCCGCCGCGCAAACCACCTACACACCGCAATTCAAGGGCGACCCCGCGCACTCCACCGCCGAGGCCGCCGCACTCGGCTACATGCGCACCGTCATCTACGCCCAGCGCGTCTATTACAAAAAGCACGCCGCCTACGCCACCTCGCTGGCCGAGTTGGTCGGCTCCAGCTCCTTCACCCGGCGCATGACCAATCCCGACCGCGGCGACTACACCGTCCACTTCACCTCCACCAATGCCGGCAAGAACTTTTCTGTCTCCATGGTCCCCAAGCAGTTTGACGCCGCCCACCGCGCCTTCTTCGCCGACGACACCGGCACGATCCGCGTCGAAAACGACCAGCCCGCCACTGTTTCGTCGCCGAAACTCAAGGCGGAGTGAACAGCGATTGGTCCAGAATTCAGCAGGGCAGTTGCACGTTGGCTTGGCAGCCGATTTCAGACCGGGAAGCGAGTCTCGCCCGAAACTTAGGTGAAGGCGATTATCGCCAATCAGGCGCGCCTCTTGGCCCGGCAAAGCGGCGGGGCCTAATTTCTTGATCGAGGTAAGCTACACTACCGCATCCGGAGTCTGATGCCTGTTTAAGATTGGGAGCCACACCTCATTCACGAATCGCACTGCGATCAGGAGAACTCCGCATGAGCATCGCCAAAGCGCACATCGTCCATTCCGGCAAGGCCCGGGGCCCGCGCAACGTCCGTTTCGACATCTTCGGCGACCAGATCTTGATCAAGCTCGGCCAGGCCGACACCGACGGCAGCTACGCGATCATGGAAGGCATCACGCCACCCCAGGGCGGCCCGCCGCTGCACCGCCACAGCCGGGAAGACGAATCCTTCTGCATCATGGAAGGAGATTTTGTTTTTGAAATTGACGGCGAAAAGTTTCCCGCCGGTCCCGGGTGTACTCTTTTCGCGCCGCGTGGCACTGCACACACATTCCAGAACGTAGGCGAGGTACCTGGACGCTTGCTGGTGATCGTGCAGCCCGCCGGCCTCGACGTCTTCTTCGATGAAGTCGCCCAGGTCACCTCCGGCATGGCTCAGCCCGATCTGAAAGTCATTGTGCCGCTCTTCCAGAAGTACGGCCTTGAGTTGCTCGGGCCGCCAGTGGGCGCAAGGGCCACCGCGACAGCCGGACGCTAATCCTTCCAAATGACGAGTGATAACAGCGCCCTTATCACAAGTTTCGAGGCCAAGGGTCAACCCGTAATCGGTCGTGCTTTTCGCCAACGCAGGCACGCAGTATCATCCTTCTGCCATGCCCACCCGCCGCGACGCTCTCAGACTCACCGGCATCGCCATCTCGGCCGCATTCCTGAATCGCTTTTCGCTCGGTGCTGATATGCCCCTCGTTGATGCCAGCGATGCTTTTGACCACATCCTGATTGGCTCATCGAACCTGGAGGCCGCCATCGACTGGTTCGAGAAGTCCACCGGCGTGCGACCCATGGTTGGCGGACGCCATCCCGGCCGCGGCACGCGCAATGCCCTCGCCTCCCTGGGCAAGCCGCACTACCTGGAACTGCTCGCTCCCGACCCCGAGCAACCCAACGTGGACACGCCCCGGCTCAAGGTTTTTCGTGCGCTGCAATCGCCACGCACCTACACCTGGGCTGCCGCTACCCACGACATGGAAGCAACGCGTGCGGCCGCCGAACGTGCCGGCCTGAAATTCGAAGGCCCCACGCCGGGCTCGCGCAAGCGGCCCGACGGGCGTGTGCTGGAGTGGTCGTACCTGACCTTGGCTGACGACCAGAACGGGCTGCTTCCGTTTTTCATTCAGTGGAGCCCACAGTCGCTGCATCCATCGGAAGACTCGCCGCAGGGGTGCACGCTGAAGTCGTTGCAGTTGATTTCTCCCGACCCCGGAAAACTCGACGCCGCCTTGCGCGCGCTCGGCATCCGCGCCGACATCCGCCAGGGCACGGCCCCGCGTCTCGCCGTCTCCCTCAACACGCCCAGGGGCACACTCGAGTTGTGATCGCCGGGCGTGCTTCACCCGCGATTACCCTCAGGTCTTGACGCAGCGCTGGAAGTCGCGCAAAACTTTTCAAACGCCAGTGGGGAGGTTAGACGTGAAACTCTTCGCCACCAAGGAATCGTATCGCGCCGGCGACCGCATTTTCGCCATCCTGCAGCGCCCGGACGTCGCGCTCCTGCTCACCTGCGAGGCGCCCGCGAGTTGGACCGCCATGCTGTTCGACATGGGCAAGAAACAACCCGTCGCCGCCGCCAACAATCACCCCTCCGTTGCCGAGGCCCAGAAATCGTCATCGCGCAAGTGCAGGCGCACTACAAGGTCGCTCCCCAGGAGGTCGAGATCCAGTGGCAACAGGCGCTCAACCGGCCCGACATTCTGCAAACCTGAGTTGGAGAGGTTAATTGACGGCCCAGCAGGTCAAGGAATTGCGGTAACGGCGGCAGCGCCAGTTCCAGGTGTGCATGCCCGGATCGGTGTGGACGAATTCGTACATGTCGGGGCGCCGCGTCTGGCCCCAGTAGGTCACCGGCCATACCTCGGGCGACAGTTCCGGGGTTCTCCCCGCCACGCAGCCGAGAAAGATCACGGCGCCATCGCTCTCCGGCAGCGCGATGCAGTTGCGCTGTTCGCCGACGGCCCAGTCGGCCCGGCCGAAATACACCGTCGTATCCTCGCGGTGCGGCACCCAGCCGGCGCGGTTGGCGGCGCGCGCAACCCCCAGGCTGAGCCCGACCATGACGACGACCGCAACCAGCGCGAGCCTCGCCCTGCCCAAAGTATTCGACTTCGGGGTCGTGTCCGTATCCGTGGAGCTTGGATTCGTGATCGCGTCGGTATCCATGGATAGCAATCTTAGCGGTGTTGCAGCAAAAAACAGAGATTACGTGGGGGCGTGAACTACGGTGCTCATCGCCCCCCGGCGCGTGGTACAACAAAGTCGCTATGGGCCAATTGCCCGGACTACCTGCAAGAAACTGCGCCGGCGGGTAAGGCCGGCGCAAAACAGTGGTGCGGAGAAATTCAAGGCAATGCGGTAGTGCGATCAGACATTGGCTTTCTGGTGGCACTCGTTGCACTTGGTCGGAGCCTTCTTGCCCTTGGCGTTTTCCGCCAGATGGCAATCAATGCAGGTGCCCTTTTTGGCCATCGGCGAATCGTGGAACGCACCCTTGTAATTGGTCTTCATCGGGGCCGCAGCCACCTTGGTGTGGCAATCGCTGCAAGCCTGCTCCTTGGCGGTAGCAGCTTTCTCCGGTTTGGACGCATGATGGCAGGTCTCGCACTTGATTTTGCGGTCCTTGGCGTGAGCCGAATGCATGAACTTCACGCCGCCCATGGGATTGCCCTTCAGGATGTAAGTATCCTGCGGGGTCTTATCTCCGGCAAAAGCGGGGCCGCATATGACAAACAGCAGGATCAGGCCCAAGAGCACAGCAAACAGTTTCGAAATCTTCACGTCGCCTCCTCGCGAGATGAACGACAGAATGATGACTGCGTGGCGGATTATAGCGGCGGGAGGAAGGCAAATTCAGTGACGAAACGCGGACGTCACGCGCAAGCGTGCGCCGCGTCACAGGGAGGAAGGTATTCGGTTGTCGGTCTTCGGTTATCGGTACTTCCCACCCTGCCTCGCCAAAAACGGGCGAGGCAAGGGTGGGGCAACCTCGGTGTTGAGTGACCGATAGACCGAGAGAACTTTTCTCAATAGCCGCGGCCGTAACCACCACCGCCGCCACCGCCACCACCATAGCCGCCGCGTCCGCCGCCGCCACCGCCGCCGCGCCCGCCACGGCCGCCGCCGCCACCACCACCGGCGCTGCGCTCCGGCTTGGGACGGGCTTCGCTAACGTTCAAGTTGCGTCCGCCGACGTTGCTGCCGTTAATGCCGGCGACGGCTTTCTCGGCTTCGGCGTCATTGGTCATCTCGACGAAGGCGAAGCCGCGGGGCTGTCCGGTGTCGCGGTCGCGAATCATGTTGACGCGCTCCACCGTGCCGTAGCCTTCGAAGAGCTGGCGCAGTTCGTCCTCGCTGGTCCTGAAATCAAGGTTGCCCACGTAAATGTTCTTCATATTGTCCTCGCGGTTGAGGTCTGTTGATTGGGGGCTTGCTCGGAAGCAGCGAAGGCAGTGCCGAGTGCGGCTCGCGATCTCTAGACCGAAGTAGCGGTACCTCGCCCTCTGCGGGCGGTACAAGACTACCATTACGATGGCTGCCGCGCAGGTTCTGGCAAAACTTTTTCGCGCGCCGGTAGTGCTGTTTTGATTATTAGTACGGTCGCTATGCGCGCCCTGTGCTAGCCTCGACACTGATGGACGCTTCCGCAACTACACGCGCCAGCGGAGCGACTGATGTCGCTGAACCGAGGATGGTGCGCGTGCCCGAGGGCTGGTTCTGGATGGGCACCGACGCGGGCCTGGACTGCGAGCGTCCGCGGCATCGGGTGTGGGTGGATGGCTTTGAAATGGCGGCCACGCAGGTGACCAATGGTGACTACGCGCGGTATCTGCGCGCGACCGGAGCGGCGCCGCCGCCGTACTTCGAACATCCGGAATTCAACCAGGCCGAGCAGCCGGTCGTGGCGGTGTCATGGTTCGAGGCGGTGGCGTATTGCAAGTGGCTGAGCGCGGCGGCGGGGCGGCAATATCGTTTGCCGACTGAGGCGGAGTGGGAACGGGCGGCGCGCGGAGGCGTGAACGACGCGCCGTATCCGTGGGGTGATGAGCCGCCGCAGTCACGTCCGGGATATGGAAACAGGTGGAAGACGGGGCCGGAGCGGGTGGGGCAGAGCGAGCCGAATGGATTCGGCCTGCACGAGATGTGCGAGAACGCACACGAGTGGTGCGGCGACTGGTTTGAACCGTCCTACTACTTCAGTTCGCCGGAACGAAATCCACGCGGGCCGGAGAGCGGAACGCGGCGGGCATCGCGCGGCGGATCGTGGAGACACCACGTCAAGAATTCCAAGTGCTACACGCGGTCGAGCATCCCGCCTGAGTTTCAGTATGCGGATTATGGGTTCAGAGTGGTGCGGAGTTGGCAGCTAGCAATCAGCGATTAGCTGCGTTTGAGATCGTCGATATCGTCGCGCAAGCGCTGGTAGCCGCGGGTGAGGATTACCAGGTAAACGATGTGAATCGCCCAAGCGGCGCCGTAGGCAGCGTAAACCCATTTCATCGCGAGGCCCCTTTCGCGCCGGCAATGGCCTTCATGGCGTGCGCTTCTTCCACCTGCTGGCGCAGGCGTTCGAGGCGGTACCGAAGCCAGATCACCAGAAATGCGAGCGCCAGGAATCCGTACCAGTTGATCAGCAGCGCGTGCATCATGCGGGGATCAATGCCGGAGCCTTGGCCGCCGCCGATGACCGGCTGCGGATGCTGGGTGCGGAACCAGCGGATCGCCATATAAACGAACACTACGTCCACGGCGCCGAAGACGGCGAGCACGGAGGCCAGCACCGGATTC
Organism: Terriglobia bacterium; assembly: GCA_020073285.1. GTDB lineage: Bacteria > Acidobacteriota > Terriglobia > Terriglobales > Acidobacteriaceae > JAIQGF01. The sequence goes on from JAIQFM010000146.1 coordinate 9,819, forward strand.
TGTCCGGCGGTGGAGTAGCGCCGTAGCAGCAGATAGCTGACGTAGATGAGCCAGAGGACAAGCGTCGAGGTGAGGCGCGCGTCCCAGGTCCACCAGATACCCCAGATCGGTTTCGCCCAGATGGGCCCGGTGACGAGCACGACGGTGCAGAAGACTACGCCGACTTCGGCGGTGGTGAGCGCGACGGCATCCGCCTTCGGATTACGCGAGGCGAGATACCAGATGGAGGCGACCAAGTTGGCGAAGAAGCACAAGAACGACGTCCAGGCCGAGGGCACGTGGTAGTAAAAAATCCGCTGCGCATCGCCCATGGTCATTTCCCTGGGAGCGACGATGAGCGCCTGGTAAAGGCCGTAGGAAAGCAGCACGAGCGTGCCGAGAGCGAGGATGGAGAAGGTTGATTTCATTCCGCGTGCAAGACCGTGTCGAAGAGAAGATATCCGATGATCGTGAACACTATATCGTACACGGCGAGGAAGACGAGCGGGAGATAAGGAGAGTTGTCGCCGGTGAGGATGGCGGTGGTTCCCGCAACCATGGCCAGCAGCGCGGGAATCGAGATGGGGAACAGCAGCAGCGGGAGCATGACTTCGCGGCTGCGGGTGCGGATGGACATAGCTGCGAAAAACGTGCCGTTGACTACCAAGGCCCATGTGCCCAGCACGGATGCGACGGCGAGTTGATAGGCGGGACCGACGCTGCGCAGGTTGTAGAAGACGACGAACAGCGGCGTCATCAGGGCTTCCAGGATGATGACGAAGAGGAAATTGCCGATGGCTTTGGCAAGAAAAAGCGATTCGGCGGGCGC